>DASWFT010000283.1:0-3141 GCA_036394075.1 Streptosporangiaceae bacterium | reverse complement strand
AGCAAACCCTGGTGGCAGCAGGTGACTGCGCTGGTGAGCCTCAGCGCCGGTGGAGCGATAACAGGGTTCTCGTTCGTCCCGAAGGCGGCCGCAGACATGACGTCGCCAACCAGCGTGCCGATTCGCTTGATGGCGCTTGATCAATCAACCCAGCCCGCCCCGGCGAATGACGCCGTGCTGCGCTCAGCCATCGTCAACGTCACCAATTACTACCAGCGGATGGCCGAAGGTAAGACTCCGGCCGAGATGCAGGCGCTCATCTGGCAACACGACAGCATCGATGGTGTCGACCATGGCGCGTCGTGCGCCGCCTTTGCCAGTTTGACACTGGAGTTGGCGGCCCAGGTAGTTGGCCAGCAAAGCTGGGTGACTGGAGGTACCTCCTACCCGTGGCCACTCCATGAGTGGGCCGATGTCCGCGTTGACCCCAATCCGGCCTCGCTCGGCGTTGTCTCGATCCTCCAAGACGCGCAGGCGCATCAACGCTGGCACCCGCTGGGCGACGGTTACAAACCACTGCCCGGCGACTGGGTGATGTTTGACGGCCACGTCGAGGTAGTCACAGAAGCTGTCGGCGGACTTTTGCACACCGTGGGTGGCGACTCCCTCCCGGATTTCTCTATCAACGCCCACGCATATAGCGATCCGCTTGGCGACCAGGGCGTCGCCGGATTCGTCAACAACGGCCAACTCGCCACGGTCGCGGCCGCGGCCGCGACCGTGGCGCCGCGCCGCCGTGAGCGCGCGCCCAAGGGACATCAGGCCCAGGACCAAGCCGCGACGGGGCTGGCGGCTATCCCGGGGGCATCTGCGGTCGGCTCCCCCAAGCCGGCCCGGGCGCGACCACCCGATCGTGCGGCTATCCCGGCCATGCCAGTGCCCGCGCCCACGTCCAGCAATGACGGGCAATCGGTGCCGCGCCAACCCTCGCCGGCGCCGAAGCGCACTTCACCGGGCCGCCAGCCGGGGGCCGGGGGAAGCCGGGGGAAGCCGGTCAATACGGCTACGCCGGGGGCAGGCCGCGCGGGACCGTCCACTGCCGACCAGTCCGCCACGCCGGGCACGGCAGCCATCCCTGGCCTGCCGATAACGGCGCACGACCTATCCGCCAACGTGGCCGCGCCGACCACGACTCCGTACCGCAGGCACCATCCGCCGCCCGCCACGGCGCCGGTGGCTGCTGCCAACGCTCAACAGGCGTTTGCTGCCTCAAACGCTCAACAAGCGTTCATCGGCGAAGTCGCACCGGGAGCGGTGGCCACGCAGCGCAAGTACGGCATCCCCGCCGCGGTGACGATCGCGCAGGCCATCGATGAATCTGGCTGGGGCCGAAGCAACCTGGCCACCAGAGATCACAATCTGTTTGGAATCAAGGGCACGGGCCCGGCGGGCAGCGATCCGCAGCCGACGCAGGAGTACGAGAACGGCCAGTTGGTGACACGCGCCGCTGCATTTCGCGTGTACCACGATATCGCCGAGAGCATCGATGACCACGGCAGGCTCCTCGCGACCAGCGGGCATTACACGCAGGCGATAGCTGACCGTCAGAATCCGAATGCGTTCGCGGCTGCCCTCACGGGCGTCTATGCAACGGATCCCGATTATGGCGCGAAGCTCATCAGCCTCATGCGGCGATACAACCTGTACCGCTACGACGTCGTTGCACCGACTGCTACCTTCCACGCAGCGACGCCTGGTCTAGCAGCCATCCCCGGACTGCCAGATGCTGCGCCCGCCCCGCCGGTACGTTCGTCGGCGCCGGCACCCTCACCAACACCAACACCAACACAGGGCCCGGGCAGGTCGTCCTATGCAGATCGGCCGCCAGCGGAGGCGACGCCATCAGCCCGGACCATGTCGGCCAGGCGGGTGCGAGCGCCCAGCAACTCCAAAAAGCGGAGGACCGCATCGCGCAATGCCTCGACAAGTACGGCCCAGTATGAGCCAATTATTCCCCCGTCCGTCAGCAACGCCTTCATCGCGATGGCCAGGGCGCCGCTCATGCGCGCGCAGCCTCTCTACCGCGACGTTGCCGGCCACAGCGGCATCCGCTGGGAGCTGCTGGCTGCATGTGACTGGATGCAGTGCAAGGCTCAGCCACGCTACTCGCCGGTCCTCGGCGAGAAGCTGGGTACCGTAAATCCAGACGGCACGATTTATCGGACGAAGTCCGAGGCGCTAGAACAATGCGCCGATGATCTGGTGGAGCTCGCCCATGCGGTCTACCAGATCGACCTGACCGCGCGGGGGGACCTCTCGGTGCGCGATCTGGCTAACGTCTTCGCGGCGTTCCGCTGGGGTGGACTGCTCAAGCTGCACCATACATCCGCCATGGAATTCCCGTATTCGGTGGCGGGCCTCACCATCCAGCACATCAACATGCGCTGGCCCAACATAGATGAACCGAATACGCCGGATAAGCCCGGCGGGCGATTCCGCATGCCCTTCGGGGCCGTGCCTATCGTTTTGGGCCTTAATTATAAGGCCACCGTCTAGCCATCGTGCCAAGCATAGAAAGAAGGTGGACCACGTGGTTCGTTTTGTGCTCTTTCTGCTGGGCACGCTCACCGCGAACAGGCTGGGCCAACGGGAAGCAGCCTGGTACCGGGCTGACGATCCGTACGACAGGAAGGAACCAGGCACCCTGCAAACCGGCCCTCGCGGGCCCGATGACGGCGTCGCCTGGCCAGATCAGCCCAGACCGCTGCCACCATGGCAGGCGCGCGGTGCCGACCTGGCCGACGGAGAGAGGCCAGGTGGGAGGGCGGGTTATCCTGGCCCGCGCCGTCGCCGTATCTCGCCCCGGGTCAAGCGGGCTGCAGCCATCATTGTGGTGGGCCTGATATTCCGCAGAGCGATCGCGTCTGTGGTACTGGCTGCGCTTTCAGCCGCGCTGCACATTGTGGGCGTCAATATCCACCTGCCGAGCATCAAGTTCGGCTGGCCATGGCAAACGATCAGCGCAAGCAGCGCGACCAATACCGATCTGGGTCCCTGGGTGCTGCAGAAGATTGAGGGAATCTCCAAGCCCGCCCTCGGCCAGGCGAACTTCAGCTTCTTCTTCACGCACAAGGTTTCTAAGAGCGTTGGCCCCTGGCCGTGTTGGTACGCCAGCACCTTCTACGCCGCAGGCCACGCGTC
>DASWFT010000282.1:0-11085 GCA_036394075.1 Streptosporangiaceae bacterium | reverse complement strand
GGAGCCGGAACTGGAGAAAGTGTTCCACGACGACTCCTTCGGGTACCGGCCTGGGCGCTCGGCTCTGGACGCGGTAGCGGTGTGCCGGGAGCGGTGTTTCAGGAACGACTGGGTGATCGATATGGACATCAAGGCGTTCTTTGACTCGATGCCCTGGGATCTGACGCAGAAGGCGGTCGCGCATCACGCGGACTCGAAATGGGTCCTGATCTACGTGGAGCGCTGGCTGAGAGCCCCGATGCTGATGCCCGACGGCACCCTGAAGCACCGGACAATGGGAACACCGCAGGGCGGCCCGATTTCTCCGCTGCTCGCTAACCTCTTCCTGCATTACGGCTTCGATGCTTGGATGACACGGGAATACCCGGGAATCTCATTCGAACGCTATGCAGATGATGTGATCGTGCACTGCGTCACCGAACGCCAGGCCCGCCAGGTGCGGGCGGCGATCGGAGACCGGCTGGCCGAGGTCGGGCTGGAACTCCATCCCGGCAAGACGAAGGTAGCGTACTGCAAGGACGGAAGGCGACGTGGCGTCTATGAGGTCATATCGTTCACGTTCCTCGGGTACACTTTCAGGCCCCGCAAAGCCCTCCACAAGAACCGGAAGGGATCGTTCACCGGTTTCCTGCCGGGGGTCAGCGCGGAAAAGCTGGCTGAGATGAGCCGAAAGGCGCAAGCCTGGAAGCTCAACCGGCGCACCACCCTCACCCTCGCCGAGCTCGCCAGGGCCATTAATCCGGTCCTGGCGGGCTGGCTCGCCTATTTCGCCCGGTTCTACCCGACCGCGGTGATCCCGCTGTGCAAGCGGATGAATCGCCATCTTATCCGCTGGGCTAAACGGAAATACAAGCGCCTGGAGCGCAGCAGCAAACGGGCATGGGCATGGCTGGCCGCCGTCGCAGGACGTGCGCCCGGCCTGTTCGCGCACTGGAAGTACTGCGCCACGACCTGACGACTGAGCGGCACGAGCCGGATGAACCGAGAGGTTCACGTCCGGATCTGTGGGGGCGGGCGGGTGAGATTCCCGCCCGCTACCCGGCGATATCGAACACTGGCTTGGCTTCGGGGTGGTCGCCGAATCGCGGGTGATCGCCGGTCATCAGCAATACGTTGGGGATCCCCAGGGCGGCCGCCGACAACAAGTCGGACTGAAGCGCGATGCGGTTGCGGTCGCGGCAGGTGAGCTGCATGACCGGCTCGACGCCCGCAGCGAGCGCGAGCAGGCTGCCGGCCCAGCTTGACAAGCGTACGAACCCGCTCTGATTGTCCGTGATGTTGACGGCGTCCACCCAGCCGCGCAACGGCTCCACCTTGTGCCGGATCGCATCCGGATCGGCTCCCCGGGGCGGGCCGATCTCGGCGGTCACCGTGACGTCGCCCGACTCCAGGCGGCGGCGCAGGACCTGGCCGGCGGGCGAGGCTCGGCCGCCGGCCAGCCAGGCCGGCGCGGGGATCACTGCCTTCTCGCTGCCATCGAGGGAGCGAACCGCCAGATGCCCGGCCGGGCGGCGTTGAGGCCGTTGCCTTCGGTCCACAGGCCGTCGTCGCGGCCCTGCCAATAGTTGACCCACGAGCTTTGCCCCCACCGCCGGTAGTCGATGGGGCGCTGGAGGTGGCCCAGATCAGCCACGCGACCCTCGCGCTCGGCCCGTTCGTATGCGACCAGCCACACGCACCGCAGGCCGGGATACACCTCGCAGGAGCCATCGACGCCGACGCCGCCACAGGGGCCGTTCCGCAACTGCTTGGGGCAGGTCACCGGACAGGCATAGCCGGTGGCGGGGAGAGCGCACTGACCGCACATCTGGCAGCCGAAGATCGCGCTCTTGGCCGCCTTTTCCGTGGCGGCAAAAAGCCGGTAGCTCACGTCAGACGCCTCGATCCACCGGGCCAGTCTTCGATAGAACGGGCTGGGCGCCAGCAGGCGCTGGACTCGGTACAGCAACGACGCGGCCAGCCTGGGCTGCGTCGGCCGCGGCCCGGCCGCCGCTGGTTCCGGGGGGCCAGACCCACGGCGCACCGCCCGGCTGGCGAAGCCCTTGCGCACATTCACCACAGTCAGCTCCCTCGATCGGCCCGCGCGACGCACGGCGTCAGGCGAAGACGATCGTCTTGTTTGGTGGCCAATGAGGGTTGGCGCCGACCAACGCCGGCCGGAAGGTGTCATGAATATTGACAATTGGCCCGGTGAATTCGGACAGGAAGCGTGGCGAGAGGATCTGGTTCGCCATAACCATCCTGATGTCGGCTCTAGATTGGTTTCCGCACCACCTCCGGACAAACCCACCCGAGTGCTCTCATCCACCGATGGCACCGGCCATGTACCACGAGTGTGCAATGCAGTGCGGGCTTAAAGCACCAGGTATCAGCACAATCTTGCTCGTCACCGCTTTGTGCTTTGTCACAACCCGGGAGAGCCTGCCGCTCACGCCGGTGGCAGCCGAGGCGGTCGAAGAGTCGAAGAGCGGCTCGCGGCACTGCGCACCCCGCGGGGCGCTCGCTGCCAGCGGCCACGTTTGGTAACTCTGTGAGCTTTATCGATCACTCTTAGTGTGGCATCATCGTGGGTGCCTAGGGAAAGGGGGCGCCACGAGAGCGGGCTGTCCCGCTCGCGTGCATGGGAGGCTGGCCTATCCAGGCCGCCCGGGGCACGCAGGGCGGCCGGAATGAATGAGGACGGGGCGTGATCAGGACACTCATCGCCGAGCAGACATCCTTGATCCGGGCGGGACTGGTGGCCTTCCTCTCCTGTTCTGACGACATCGAGGTGGTCGCGGAACTGCAGCGCGGCGACCAGGTAGTGCCCGCATCGCGGGCGTTACTGCCTGACGTCGCCGTGCTGGCCGCCGCCCTTCCTGGCGCCGACGGGTTCGCCGCCGCGCGCGCCCTGCACACCGAACTGCCCTCCTGCTATTCGCTGATCATGGGCGATCAGCGTGACCCGGCGGGCCTCCGCCGCGCGGTGGCCGCACACGCGAGTGGATTCGTCGTCCGGGACGCGGCGCCCGATTTCATCACCGAGGCCGTCCGGCGAGTAGCCAGGGGCCGGAAGGTCATCGACCCCGACCTCGCCTTCGCGGCGCTCAACGCGGCCAAGAACCCGCTGACATCACGGGAACTCGACGCGCTTCGCCTCGCCGCGCAGGGCGCGACGACGGCGGAGATCGCCAGGGACCTCTGCCTCTCGGTTGGCACCGTGCGGAACTACCTCTCCAGGGCCATCGCGAAGACCGACGCGCGCAACCGCGTCGACGCCATCCGCATCGCCGTCGGCGCCGGCTGGCTCTGACCGGCGCAATCGCCCGGCGCCGCATGTATGCCACCGACCGCCCATCTCACGCTGTCCCCGCCTGAAACGCCACCGGCCGCCCGATCCCGCATTAACGTCGGCCCAGCGCACCACGCGGCCGGTTAATATCGCACCGCCCCGGCCGTGAGCCGCTCACCATGGATTAATGACAATCGTCACTTGCGTTGCCTGCAGCGCCCTGAGAGTCTTTCGCTGATGGCGAAATTAGCCAGGAAACGGGGCTTGGCAGAGCACCGAAAAACCGTATACCCCCTTAACGACCCCCCGTCAGCCAGGCTTCCGCATAGGAGCTATTTGTGGATAAGCGATACGAATTGTTCTGTCTCGCTGATCCGCTATTTTATGATTCGCCGGGCCGCAGCCGGGCGGCCGGGCGCGACTTCGCGGCCGCCGACCGGCCGTTGCCGGCTGGCTGGACGCGGACCAGCCTCGGTGAATGGCAGGTGCAGGTGCCGCCTGGCGACCCGATCCCGGCCCAGGGCTGGAAGATCCACGTGTCGGCCAGCCGTGACAACGCGGAAAGGGTCCTCGGCCAGCTCTTCGACTACTGCGTGCCGCGAGAGCTCTCGTTCAAGTTTCTCCGCAGCCCGCTGGCGCTGCACATCCGGAATGCTAAGTACGCTCCGCGTGGGGCCAGCGGCAAGCTCGCGACCATCTATCCGAGGGACGACGTGTCCTGCGAGCGCATACTCGCCGAGCTGAACAGCCTTGTCGGCGGCGAGCACGGGCCCTATATCCTGAGCGACCTGCGGTATGCCGACGGCCCGCTTTATGTACGCTACGGCGGCTTCACGGAGCGGTATTGCCGGGATTCCAGCGGCGAGCTCATCCTGGCCATCGAAGACGCATCAGGCCACCTGGTCCCCGACTTGCGCACGCCGGTTTTCACGGTTCCGGCCTGGGTTACGCTGCCCGGCTTCCTCGCCCCGCATCTCGCTGCCCGCAGCGCGGTCACGATCAAGGATCTGCCTTACCAGGTCGACCGGGCTCTGCACTTCTCGAACGGCGGCGGAGTTTACACGGGCCGGGACTCGCGAACCGGGGAACGGGTCGTGCTCAAGGAGGCGCGGCCCTATGCCGGCCTCGCCGCCGATGGCTCCGACGCCGTCACCCGGCTCCGGCGCGAGCATGACATCCTGCGGCACCTGTCCGGTCTGGGCGTCGCGCCGGGCGTCCACGGCTACTTCGAGGCCGGAGATCATCATTTCCTGGTCCAGGAACATATCGACGGCGCGCCGCTGAACACCCTCTACGCGCACCGGCACCCCCTGCTCGAGGCAGCGCCCGACCCGCGCAAGATCGCTGACTACACGTCCTGGGCGCTGCGCATCTGCGCCGACCTGGAGCGCGTGGTCGAGGCGATTCACCAGCGCGGCATCATCTTCAACGACCTGCACATGTTCAACATCATGGTCCGCCCGGACGACAGCGTCGTGCTGATCGACTTCGAGGCGGCCGCGCGCGTTGAGGAGGGCAGGCGGCCGGCGCTCGGTAACCCGGGTTTCGTGGCGCCGCGCGACCGGACCGGACTCGATATTGATCACTACAGCCTGGCCTGCGTCAAGCTGGCCATGTTCATGCCGCTGACGACGCTGTTCGCGCTTGACCTGGGCAAGGCGGCGCACATCGCCGAGGTGATCGCGGAGTATTTCCCGGTCACGCCGGGTTTCCTGGACGGGGCGGTCCGGGACATCACGGAACCCCGGCACCGCCCGGCCGGGCGGCCATCGGACGGCCGCACCGCCGGATCAGGCACCCGGCCGGTCACGCAGATCACACCCGACCAGGCGGGCTGGGAGCTAGCCAGGCGATCCCTGGTCCAGGCGATCCACGCCAGCGCGACCCTGTCGCGCGACGACAGGCTCTTTCCTGGTGACATCGAGCAGTTCACGACGCCCGGCGGCGGGCTCTGCTTCGCCAACGGCGCCGCAGGCGTGCTCTACGCTCTGTCCGAGGCCGGCGCGAAAAGCCTGCCCGCGCACGCTGAATGGCTCATCGCGCGGACTGCCGAGCCGGTCGCCGGGGCGCGGCTCGGCCTGTACGACGGCATGATCGGCGTAGCCTGGGTCCTCAACATCCTTGGCCATCCGGGCGCTGCGCAGCGGGTAGCGGAGATATGCCTGGCGGAGCGATGGCAGCGGCTCGGCACCAACCTGCACGGCGGCCTGTCGGGGATCGCGCTGGCACTGCTCCATCTCGGCGATGCCCTGGGGGAGGTGCGGCTCCGCGACGCCGGGCTGGCTGCCGCCGACCTCGTCGCGGCCCGGGTGCCGCTTCTGAGGTCCGGCGAGGAGCGGAGCCAGGCCGGCCTGCTGCACGGCTGCTCCGGTCCCGCGCTGCTCTTCGTGCGGATGTTCGAGCGGACCGGGGACCCCGGATACCTGGACCTCGCGGCGACAGCGCTCGGCGCGGACCTGGATAGGTGCGTGCTCACCGACAAGGGCGCGCTGCACGTGGACGACGGCTGGCGCACGATGCCCTACCTTGACGGGGGCAGCGTCGGCATCGGGCTGGTCATCGATGACTTTCGTGTGCACCGCCACGTCGCCAGGTTCGAGCAGGCGGCCGGGGCCATCCGGACCGCCGCGTCCTCGACCTACTACGCCCAGCCGGGCCTGCTGCGGGGCCGCGCCGGGATGATGCTGCATCTCGCGCGTGGGCAGGCAGCGGGCGAGGCCGCACGCGACCCCCGCGTTGCCGCGCACGTCCGCCGTCTGGCCTGGCACGCGATCGGCTACCGCGGCGGCACCGCATTCCCCGGCGACACCCTTTTCCGGCTCTCGATGGATCTCGCCACGGGTACCGCCGGCGTGCTGCTCGGCCTGGCCGCGGCGCTCTCGCCGGGGGGCGGTGGACTGCCGTTCCAGCGCCTGGCGCAGGGCCCGCACACTGGGTCGGCCGATGGCAGCGGCCGCACAGATGTCCCTGGAAGTTCTGGCCAGGGATCGGAGAAAGAACCCGTCATCACTAGGAGGTAACACGGAATGGCGCTCCTCGACATGCAGGGCATGGAGCTGGAGACCCGGCGCGGTGGGCAGGGTGACGAATGGTGTGGTGGCAGCGACCTCAGCGTCCTGCTGTGCGACAGCAACGCTAGCGTCACGCTGTGCCTCTAACACTCACAACTGAGTAGGGAACGGCGCGGAGGCGGCCCGCATCCAGGCCGCCTCCGCGCCGTCCGCGATAGCGGGAGGCACGCATGGCGAACGACGAGCGGCCCGGCGTGAGCGCGGACGAGCGAGCGCTCTGCCGGGCCGCCGACCGGCTGCTGCTGCGGATGGCATGGCGAGGCGGTCACTGGGCCGCCCTGCTCGCGATCACGTCGGTCGCGGGAGCCATCGCGGACACCCTGCTGCCGGCGGTCGCCGGGCACACCGTGGACGTCGTGCTGCGCGCGGCGGTCACATCCGCTGGGCCGGCCGGCGATGCGAGCCGCGCCGGCCGCTGGCTGGCCGGCTGCATCGCATTGATCGTCGTCATCGTAGCCTGCGATGCGCTCGGCCAGCTCGCCACCGGAATGAGCACCGCCGCCGCCACGGAGTGGCTCAGGCGCAAGCTGGCCAGTCACGTCTTCGCCTCCGGGCTCCGACTGCCCGAGCGCTTTCCGGCCGGGGACCTGGTCGGCCGGGTCATTGGTGGCGCAGCGGACGCGGGCGGCGCTCCGGCCAGCGGAATCCTGGCTCTGGCCGCCGTCATCCCCCCGGTCGGCAGCGTCATCGCTCTCGCCCTGATCGATCCCTGGCTCGCGATGGCCTTCGCCGCCGGGCTGCCTGTGCTGGCCGTTGTACTCCGCGCGTTCGTCCGCGACACCTCTGACATAACTGTCCGTTATCAGCGGGCCCAGGGCGCGATCACGGCCCGGCTGCTGGACGCTCTGGCCGGCGCGCGCACGATAGCCGCGGCGGGCACCTGCGATCAGGAAGCGGCCCGGGTACTCGTCCCACTGGCCGAGGTGCGCCTGCACGGCCGCGCCTTCTGGCGAATCCAGGCGCGGATCGCGGCGCAGGGCTCTCTCATCGTTCCGCTACTTCAGGTAGTCGTACTCGGGGTCGCGGGGATCGCGCTCGCGGGCCGCCGGATCAGCCCGGGCGAATTGCTCGCCGCCAGCCAGTACGCCGTGCTCGGCGCCGGTGTCGGCGCGGCGATCGGCCGGCTCAGCCAGCTTGGCCGGGCCCGCGCTGGCGCCAGGCGGGCGGCGGAGCCGCTCGCCGTGGCCGCGCCCGCCCAGGGCACGATGCCGCTGCCGCCGGGCCCTGGCCGCCTGGAGTTGCGCGCGGTGACGGTGCAGGCGGGCGGCGAGCCGATTCTCGATGGTGTCGATGTCGCCGTTCCCGGCGGCGCGGTGGTCGCCGTGGTCGGGCGGTCCGGGGCAGGCAAGTCGCTGTTCGCGGCGCTCGCCGGGCGATTGCTGGATCCGGACGCGGGAGAGGTGACGCTGGATGGCGTCTCGGTCGCCAGGCTCGACCGCACCGAATTGCGGCGTGCCGTCGTCTACGCGTTTGACCGGCCGGCGTTGTTCGGCCGCACGCCACGCGAGGCGATCGCGTTTGGATTCTCGCACCCGGCGACGGCCCGGGTGCTGTCCGCCGCCCGGGACGCGTCCGCCTACGAATTCCTCCAGCGCCTGCCCGAGGGCCTGGACACGCCGCTGGACGAGGCCCCGATGTCAGGCGGGGAGATTCAGCGACTCGGGCTGGCCCGCGCGCTCGCGCACGCGGACCAGGCGCGGCTGCTGATCCTGGACGACGCGATGTCCAGCCTCGACACCGTTACCGAGATGCAGGTCAGCAAGGCGCTGACCGCGCGGCTTGGCCACCGCACCTGCCTGGTCATTGCGCACCGCGCCGCGACGGCGGCGCGGGCCGACCTCGTGGCCTGGCTGGACGGCGGCAAGCTGCGCGCATTGCGACCCCATCATGCGCTATGGCAGGACCCTGGATACCGTTCGGTCTTCATGTCCGAACCGGTGCACGCCGCGGCGGCCGCGGATGGCTGATCCAGGCGCCCTGGGGACTGCGCGCGCCAGACGCTCGCTGCTGGTGCGCGTGCTGCGCAGCAGCCTCAGCAGCCGGCCGGGCGACGCCGGATGGCTTGCGGCCTGGTCACTGATCCAGGCATTCCCCTCGCTCGTCTCGGGCTGGGCGGTGGCCAAGGCGACCGGGGACTTCCTCGCGGGCGGGACAAGCACCTCGCGGGGACTTGAGTGGCTCGGCATACTCGGGCTGGCCGCGGTCGCCAGCGCGCTGGCCAGCCGGCAGACATACCTGAGAGTCGCAGCGCTCGTCGAACCGCTCCGCGACGACCTGGTCCGCATCATCGTCACCGGCGCGCTCCGGCACGCGACGCGGGACTCGAACCCGCGGGACACCGGCGCAGTCGCGCGGATCACGCACCAGGCGGAGATCGTCAGGGACAGCTACGCCGGCCTGCTGGCGGTCAGCCTCAGCTTCGCCTTCACAGCGGTCAGCGCGCTCATCGGCCTGGCCACGCTCGTGCCCGCCGTGCTGCCCTTCGCCGTCGTGCCGTTGGCGGTGTCGCTCGCGCTGTTCTGCTGCCTGCTGCCGGCCTTTGCCACCCGGCAGCGCAGGTCCCTCGCCGGCGAGGAGGCGGTGGCTGAATCGGCCGCCGCAGCCCTGGCCGGCCTGCGCGACGCCATCGCCTGCGGAGCAGAGGACCAGGTGCGGAGCGAGATCATTGATCGAGTGACGACGCAGGCCGCCGCCCTCCGGGCGCTGGCCAGGATGAACCTGCTGCGGACACTGTGCCCGGCGGTTGGCGGCTGGCTGCCGCTGATACTCGTCCTGGCTGACGCCCAGTCGCTGGTGCGCCGTGGTGTCAGCCCAGGAGCGATCATCGGCGCGGTGACCTACATCGGCGGCGTGCTGCACAGTGCCCTGTACACCTTGACCCGTGGCGTCGGCGGCAGCGGGATCCGGCTAGCGATCACGCTGCTGCGGATCGCCGAGGCCAGCGCGTGCCCACTGGACCTGAGCAGCCGAGGCGGCGGACGGCATCGGAGAGTAGCCGGCAGCGCCGACAGCACCGGCAGCAGCACCGGCACCGGCACCGGCAGCATCGGCACCGGCAGCAGCACCGGCACCGGCAGCAGCACCGGCAGCGGCGGCAGCACCAGCAGCGCTAGTAGCGGCGGCGGCAGCGGCAGCGCCCCGGCCGACATACGGCGCCAGCCTGGGCACGCGGCGGTGATCACCGGACCCGGGAGCCGGAAGGGCAGCGACCTGGGCCGGGTATCCCTCCGCCGGGTCAGCTTCGCCTACGGCCCGCACGCCGAGCCCGTCCTGCGAGCTCTCGACCTCGACATCCCCGACGGACATCACCTCGCGATCGTGGGGCCAAGCGGAATCGGCAAGTCAACCCTCGCGGGGCTGGTCGCCGGGCTGCTGCGCCCACTGGCCGGTGACGTGCTGCTGGGCGGCACGCCGCTCGCCGAGATACCCGACGCGGACCTGCCGAGGTACCGGGTACTGATCCCGCAGGAGGCTTATGTCTTCGCCGGCACGCTCGGCGAGAACCTCGGCTATCTGGTGCCAGGTGCGCCACCGGCGAAACTCGACGCCTCGGTCGACGCGGTCGGCCTGCGCACCCTGGTGACCCGGCTCGGCGGATACCGCGCGCAACTGAGCCCGGCGGCGCTGTCCGCGGGAGAACGCCAGCTCATCGCGCTGGCCCGGGCACACCTGTCGCCAGCCAGGCTGGCCATCCTCGACGAGGCGACCTGTCATCTGGATCCGGACGCGGCGGCGCGAGCCGAGGGTGCGTTCGCGGCCCGGCCCGGCACACTGATCGTCATCGCCCACCGGATAAGCTCCGCGCTCCGCGCGCGCCAGGTGCTCGTGCTGGACGGGGCCTGCGCGCGGATCGGCGATCATGCGGCGCTACTCGCTTCCTCGCCGATGTACCGGGATCTCGTCGGCCACTGGCAGGCGGGTCACGACCCAG
Organism: Streptosporangiaceae bacterium; assembly: GCA_036394075.1. Lineage (GTDB taxonomy): Bacteria > Actinomycetota > Actinomycetes > Streptosporangiales > Streptosporangiaceae > JAWWPY01. The sequence continues at coordinate 812 of DASWFT010000282.1, read as the reverse complement.
CGACCGGAAGGCCGTTGGACACGTTTCCCCGTCCTCGTGGCCTGCCCGCAGAGCCGAATGTGGTCGTCGCCCGGGAGTGAAGGAGCCGGCCCGCCAGCCGGCCACAAGCCTGGCCCGGCCGCAGGGTCATGAGGCCAGGGCTCCAGGCTGCCGTTCTCCTCGCGGTGCTGCATGACGGCGAGCATCTTCGCGCAGGTCACCCGGATGCGTCCGGGTCGGCGGGCCAGACGATGCGGAGGGTGCGTTCAGCCCAGTCATGGGGGATTCGCCGGGCGCGGAGGTGACGGTCATACAGAGAACCGATGAGCAGGCTGACCGCGACGTCGAGGTCGAGGTCGGCTCGGAGATGGCCGGTCTGCACGCCGCGGGAGAGCGCCTGCCGCAGGCTTTCCCGCCGAGGTTCGACCAGGCGCTGCCGGAAGTGTTCGAGGAGTTCGGGGTTGCGGCCGTGCTCGGCGAGGATCGTGCCGAGGATGGCCATGGCGTTACGCATTACCATGCTGGCCCGGAGATTCTCCAGGATCGCCAGGGCGTCCGCCCGCGGTTCTCCCGCCGGGCCGGGTAGCGGCCCGGTGGGCATGGCGTCGATCCCGGCCACGGCGAGTTCGAGTTTGTCGCGGTACCTGCGTCGCAGGCTTGGTGGCGTGGTGCCAGCCGCGGCCGCTACCCCTTCGATCGACATGCCGGCGTAGCCACGCTCGCCGAGGTGGCGTACCGCGGCGGCGAGGATGGCGCCATCGAGAGCCGCGTCCCGGGGCCGCCCGGGAGACCGGGCGGAGGAGCCGTTCGCCGCCATCTTCCACTGCGCTATC
>DASWFT010000281.1:0-1702 GCA_036394075.1 Streptosporangiaceae bacterium | reverse complement strand
GGGGAAACTCCGCGCCGGAGACTGGTAGAACGCCCAATGTTTGGACGTCCTTAACCACGCGACATCGGCTGCGCCGGTTGGCAAACCCAGAGCGTCCCATCCCGGGTTTGTGTCCCTAGTACGGCAGCCGCACTTCGCTAGCTGACCAGGGCATAGTCCCGCTTTAGCCGTGCGCGTTTGTGGAACCAGCGTGCGCGGGCTTGGTGGCGGCGGGTCCACGTGTCCCAGTGGATGACGTGCCCGGGCGGGCGGGTCCGGGTGTCTATGGCGGCGAGCAGGCGCTTGATCTCGGGGACGGACAGCGGGATCAGCCCGGGGTCGGCCGGCGGGGCCTGATCCGGGCTGGCCGGGGGCGGGGCCTGGGTATCGGTGCGATCTTTCAGCAGCGCGGCGGTGACCGCGCAGACGGCTAGCGCGGCCATGACCAGCACGAGGTGGCGGGTGATCGCGGCGTACAGCCGGGCCTGGCAGTGGTCCAGGCCGAAGGTGTCCTTGCCGAACTCGAAATCTTCTTCTGCCGGCCACCTCAGGCCGGCCGCCCTGATCAGCCGGGCTTTGGTGAGGACCTGGCCCTCGGGCACGTAGCAGTAATGGAAGGCCAGTTCGCCGGTGCGCAGGTGGCGGCGGACCAGCAGGTGGTGCCGGGGGGAGGCGGCGGCGATCCAGGCCCAGGCATACCACCGCTCGCCCTTGGAGCCCTGGCCGGCGGAGCGGACCTCCCAGCGGCGCCTGTCCCTGGCCAGCCGCTTTACCGCCTGGGCGCAGGTGATCTTCGCCCCGCCGGCCAGGGTGAGGATGAGGTTCGACGCCACGCGCAGCACGTAGGCCTGCCCGCGTGATTCCAGGAACTGGCGCAGTTCGGTGCTGCTGCCGTAGACCTCGTCGCCGCAGACGAAGTCGAAGGCCAGCCCGTCGGCGTAGGCCTCCGCGCACAAGTCGATCGCGAGCTGGCCCTTGGTGCGGAACGCAAGCCCCGGCGGCAGCCCCGTGGCCAGCGACTTGACCGGGTCCCGGACCTGCTCAGCCGGGATCCACTGCCGGGCGCCGATCAGCGCGTGCCCGGTCTTCTCCCGCACGTACGCCAGGTGTACCGTGTTGATCCCGTTCGCCACCTTCCCCGCGCACCCCAGGTACTGGCGTTTCACGCCGGCCGTGGCCGTGCCGGCCTTTTCCTGCCCGGTCTCGTCAACCGCCCCGATCACCAGGTGCCCGCGGCGCCGCCGCCCCTTCCGCGCCGCCTCGGCCAGCCCCGCCACGGCGAACCGGCGCACCACGCCCATCGCCGCGAATGTGTCCCAGGACGCGTGGTTCAGCAGCCGCTGCGTCTTGTCCGGCGTCCGGTCACCCGCGTCCCGGGCGATGCTCCACCCGTTCAGCTCCGGCAGCTCACGCATGACCGCCCGCAGGTACTTGCCCGCCTGCAGCCACGGCTCGGTGCGGGCAAAGCACGGCCGCAGCCCCTCCACCAGCTCCGCCCGTTTCCGCAGCGCCAGCTGCGTGCTTATCCTGACGGCAGCAGCCGCCTTCGATTCTGTTGTCTGCACAAGCACATGATCGACAGGCGGCTGCCCCTTATGCCCGGCACCACCCGGCCCGCCTTCCCATGCAGGTCAGAGACCGAAGTGCGGCTGCCGTACTAGTACGGCAGCCGCACTTCGGTCTCTGACCTGCATGGGAAGGCGGGCCGGGTGGTGCCGGGCAT
>DASWFT010000280.1:0-6870 GCA_036394075.1 Streptosporangiaceae bacterium | reverse complement strand
CCCTGTTCGAGCACCTCGGCGGGCCGATCCAGCTAGAGCGCATGGAGGTGGTCGAGTCTCGGTTCGCGACGCATCTCAGATTCCGCGTCGTTAAGTAGACCCTGGGACGATAGCCGCCGACGTTACACCTGGTCAGCGCGCGATCGTTGGTTCGGCCACCGCTGCTCCGGATGCGATACGGGCGTGACTTCATTCACTTTCTGTTCATTTGTACGTCGGTAGAGTGTCGTCTGAATGAAGTAATTTCTTCGCGGGGACGCAGGTTGGCAGGCGCCTGGCCGTGCAGGGTGGAAGGAATTGCTGGTGACCGAGACCCGCCCCGTGGACTTGCTGGCCGCCCTGGACGAGGCAAAGCTCAGCCGGTTCCATCTGCGGGCGGTTCTGGTGTCCGGGATGGGCTTCTTCACCGACGCTTATGACCTGTTCGTGATCGGGGTCGCCTCGACCCTGATCAAGCAGGAGTGGAATCTCAGTTCCGGCAGGCTTGCGCTGCTCAACGCCGCGATGCTGGCGGCGGCCTTCCTCGGTGCCAGCGCGTTCGGCCGGTTCGCCGACCTGTTCGGCCGCAAGCGCGTCTACTGGGTGGTCGCGGCGATCCTGGTGGTCGGAGCGCTGGGATCAGCGCTCTCGCCCTCGTTCTGGGTACTGATTGCCTTCCGCTTCCTGCTCGGCTTCGGCGTTGGCGGCGATTACCCGGTCAGTGCGGTGCTGATGAGCGAGTATGCCAACCGCAAGGACCGGGGCAAGCTGGTCGGGATGGTGTTCTCCACCCAGGCGCTCGGCCTGATCGTTGGGCCGCTGATCGCGCTCGCCCTGCTCGGTGCCGGATCCAGCAGCGACGTGGCCTGGCGGACGATGCTCGCACTAGGCGCGGTGCCTGCGGCGGCCGTGGTCTACCTGCGCAGCCGGATGCCCGAGTCGCCCCGCTACCAGATACAGGTCCAGGGCCGCCGTAGTGAGGCGCTCAGGGAGATATCCAGCTTCAGTAACGGGGTAGTAAACGGAGGCTCGACGGCCCGGCTGCGCCACCGGATGGGGCTGCGGTCGTTCCTGACCAACCGCAGGTACCTGGTCATGCTGGCTGGCACGGCCGGTACCTGGTTCCTGCTGGACTACGCCTATTACGGGAACACGATATCCACGCCCCAGATCATCGGGCTGATCTCCCCGGGCTCGTCAACAGCGACCACGATCGCGATCCAGCTCGGCATCTTCGTGGTCGCGGCGGTGCCCGGTTACCTGCTCGGGATCCTCTGGCTGGACCGGATCGGCCACCGGCGTCTGCAGCTCACCGGCTTCGCCATGATGGCGCTGTGCTTCGCGATCATCGGCCTGGTCCCCGGCCTGACGACGGCCGTGATGCCGTTCTTGCTGGTGTATGGAGTGAGTTATTTCTTCACCGAGTTCGGGCCGAACATGACGACCTTCGTGATGCCCAGCGAGATCTACCCGGTTACCATGCGTGCGACCGGGCACGGCATCTCGGCAGGCATCGGCAAGTTCGGCGCGTTCATCGGGGTCTTCGTCTTCCCCCTGCTGAAAGACTCCCTCGGCCTGCGCGGCACGCTCACGCTCACCGCTGGGGTATCGGTCCTCGGCTTCCTCCTGACCCTGGTCCTGCCCGAGCCGACCGGCCGGAGCCTGGAGGACCTGGCCAGCGGGCCCGCCGCCCTCCCTGCCCAGCGGGCCCGGATCGTGCTGGCGGCCCCGTCCGGCGAGACGTCCACTCCGGCAGCCTGATAAGGACTGAGGCGCCGTTCCGGTCGGGGCCGGCGGCCCGCCCCGGTCCTCAGCGCGTGGTGTCCGGCCGCCCCGCGAGGGGCGTCTCGGTCGGTGGGATATCAGGTGTCGTGATCGGCCCGGTCGTCCGCGCCCCCGCGGCGACAGGCAGCGCCACGAGCGCCCCTTCCTCTGGATTGCCGAGCTGCGCCCAGAGGTTGTTGAGTTCGGACTGGTAGTAGAGCGCCTGCAAGCTCGCGACGAAGGCGAGGAGCACCCCGATCCACGGGTTGCAGCTGGGCTGAGGCCCGGCGTCCTCCTGCATTTTGGCGATCCGTTGTCCCGTGTTGTAGATCGACACGTACGGCGGAACGATGATGATCCACCCGATCGTGACCGCCAGCACCGAGAGCACTGGGTTCACTTCGATGTTCTCGTCGAAGTCCCGGGCCTCGCGGTTGATCTTGTACCACCAGACGGCGTAGTAGACGCCGAACGTGATCAACGGCCACACCAGCCACACCAGCCAAATATTGCGTGTCTTGCCTGCACGTCCTGTCATGTCGGCCCCCCCGACGTCGCTGGGTGACCAGCGACATTCATACGTATGACTACTTTTCGTAACTATATGACTTCTTAGAGCCATGGTAAACAGCGGGGCGGCCGGTCATGGCAGCGGCAGGTGGTGCTGAGGCGGGCAATGCGCTGCAGAGAGAGGAAGTCTCGCGAGGTACGGAAGTGCCGCAAGGCGCAAAGCGTTCCCCGTGGCGGAAGGCGTTCCCCGTGGCGGAAGGCGTTCCCGCGGCGGGAGCGTTCTCGCGGAAGTGCCGCGGAAGGCTAGCCGGGCGCGCCGCCCCGGCCGGCGCCCCGGCGGAAGCGCCCGACGCCGTCAATGGCAGTGGGGCTGCCCAGCACCGTCATGCCGTGGCGGAACTCGTTCGCCATGGCCTCCTCGTCGCTGAGCGAGACGCTTTCCAGTGCGGACAGCCGGTCGCTGCGCAGGCACGACTGCGGGAGGGCGGCCAGTTCGCGCGCGAGTTCCTCGGCGGCGGCGCGCGCCCGGCCATCCGGCACCACCCGGTTGACCAGGCCGATCTGCAGTGCTTCGGCTGCGGGCACGGGCCGGCCGGTCAGGATCATGTCGAGCGCGCGGCCCATCCCCACCAGGCGCGGCAGCCGGACAGTACCGCCGTCGATCAGGGGGACACCCCACCGTCGGCAGAACACGCCTAGCACCGCGCCCTCCTCCGCCACGCGCAGGTCGCACCAGAGGGCGAGTTCCAGGCCACCCGCCACGGCGTGCCCGGAGACCGCCGCGATCACCGGCTTGGACAGCCGCATCCGGGTCGGTCCCATCGGCCCGTCACCATCCGGTTCGGCCCTGTTGCCGTCCGGCCCACCGATCGCCTTGAGGTCGGCGCCGGCGCAGAAGCTGCCGCCGGCGCCGTGCAGCACGGCGACGCAGGCGGCATCGTCGGCGTCGAAATCCCGGAAGGCATCGACCAGCGCGGCAGCGGTGGGCCCGTCGACTGCGTTGCGCGCCTCCGGGCGATCCATGATGACGGTGGTAACCGGCCCGGCCCGCTCCACGCGTACCGTCATTAGCGCTCTCCTCCGACCAGGCCAGGACCCGCCGGCCAGGACCGCCGGCCAGCGCCGCCGGCCAGGTCAGGTCAGGCCAGGGCCGCGACCGGGCTCGCCGGGTCGGGTCAGCCGACCTGCCAAGTGTCAGGGCCCGCGAGCAGGGCGGCCAGGTCGCCCTCGCCCTGGCGCTCCCGGGCGCTGTCGATCTGCGCGGCCATGAGCTCGTCGTAGCTCGGCCTGGGCGCCTGCCGGAACACGCCGATCGGGGTGTGCGCGAAGTCTGCGCTGTCCAGCCGGGACAGCGCGAACGCATACGACGGATCGGCCGCGTGGGCGTCGTGCACAAGCAGGGATTCCTCATCCGCCTCGGCCACATCGACAGCCTCGAGCGAGCCGTGCCGGCCGAAGCGGAGCCCGCGACCGCGGTCCGCGCCGAACCGGACGGGCTCGCCGTGCTCCAGCCGGATCAGCTTGTCGTCGCGCGATGAAGGGTCGGTAAGCGGCGCGAACGCGTCATCGTTGAAGATCGGGCAGTTCTGGTAGATCTCGATGAACGCGGCGCCCCGGTGGTCGGTCGCCGCCCGGAGCACGCTGGTCAGGTGCTTGCGATCGGAGTCGATCGTGCGGGCCACGAAACTGGCCTCCGCGCCGAGTGCGAGCGACACCGGGTTGAAGGGGGTGTCCAGCGAGCCGAACGGGGTCGACTTGGTGACCTTCCCCTGCTCGGAGGTGGGTGAGTACTGACCCTTGGTCAGCCCGTAGATCCGGTTATTGAAGAGCAGGATCTTGATATTCACGTTCCGGCGCAACGCGTGAATCAGGTGGTTGCCGCCGATCGACAGCGCGTCACCGTCGCCGGTGATCACCCAGACAGACAGGTCAGGGCGGGACGCGGCCAGGCCCGTCGCGACGGCCGGAGCACGCCCGTGAATCGAGTGCATCCCGTAGCTGTCCACGTAGTACGGAAGCCGCGATGAGCAGCCAATGCCGGAGATGATGGCGACGTTCTCCCGCGGCACCTCCAGTTCAGGCAAGAACGCCTGGAACGCCGCGAGGATCGCGTAGTCGCCGCAGCCCGGGCACCAGCGGACATCCTGGTCGGACTTGAAGTCCTTCGTCGTAAGGCGCGTGTCGGTCTTGGGCACGAGCGTCAGCGAGGCGGGCCGTCGGGAGGATTCCCCGGTAGCCGTCGTCCGCTCAGACATGTGCGATCACTTCCTGGATGACACCGGCCAGTTCGGCAGCGCGGAACGGGAGCCCCCGCACCCGGTTGTAGGAAATCACGTCGACCAAGTAGCGGCCGCGTAGCAGCAACGCGAGCTGGCCCAGGTTGATCTCGGGGACGAGGACCTTGTCGTAGCTGCGCAGCACGTCACCGAGGTTGGCGGGCATCGGTGACAGGTGCCGCAGGTGGGCTTGGGCCACCGAACCGCCGGCTGTCCGTACCCGCCGCACGGCGGCGCCGATGGAGCCGAACGTAGAGCCCCAGCCGAGCACGAGCACCTTGGCTTCGCCGTCGGGGTCGTCCACCTCAAGCGGTCCGATGTCGGCCGCGATGCCGTCGATCTTGGCCTGGCGAAGCCGCACCATCTTGTCGTGGTTGTCCGGGTCGTAGGAGATGGTCCCGGCGCCGTCGGCCTTCTCGATCCCGCCGATCCGGTGCTCAAGCCCTGGCGTGCCGGGCACTGCCCACGGCCGGGCGAGAGTCTCGGGGTCGCGCTGGAACGGCCGGAATTCAGCCGGCTTGCCGTCTTCGTCCTGCCAATCCTCTGGCTTACTAAACGAGAAATCTGTGCTGATGTCGGGCAGACCTGCGACGTCGGGGATGCGCCATGGCTCCGACCCGTTGGCCAGGTAGCCGTCGGAGAGCAGGATCACGGGCGTCCGGTACTTGACCGCGATGCGGACCGCCTCGATGGCGATCGTGAAGCAATCGCCGGGCGTCGCGGGGGCGAGCACGGCGACCGGCGACTCCCCGTTCCGGCCGAACAGCGCCTGGAGCAGATCCGCCTGTTCGGTCTTGGTCGGCATGCCGGTCGATGGCCCGGCCCGCTGGATGTCGCAGACGATCAGCGGCAGTTCGACCGATGCGGCCAGGCCGATGGTCTCCGCCTTCAGCGCCATGCCGGGTCCTGAAGTGCTGGTCACCCCCAGGGCGCCGCCGAAAGAGGCACCAAGCGCGGCGCCCACGCCCGCGATCTCGTCCTCAGCCTGGAACGTCCGTACCCCGAACCGCTTGTGCTTGGACAGTTCGTGCAGGATGTCGGAGGCCGGGGTGATCGGGTAGGAGCCGAGGAAGATCGGCAGCCCGGACAGCTTGGAGGCGGCGATCAGGCCGTACGCCAGCGCGGTGTTGCCGGTGATGTTGCGGTAGATGCCCGGCTCCAGCGTGGCTGGCTTGACCTCGTACTGAACCGAGAAGGCCTCAGTGGTTTCGCCGTAGTTCCAGCCGGCCTGGAACGCCGCGATGTTCGCCTTCATGATCTCGGGCTTGGCCGCGAACTTTGACTCAAGGAACTTGAGGGTGCTCTCCGGCGGCCGGTTATAGAGCCAGGAGAGCAGGCCGAGCGCGAACATGTTCTTGGCCCGCTCGGCCTCCTTCCGGGAGACGTCGTATTGCTCAAGCGCCTTGACGGTCATCGAGGTGATCGGAACCGTGTGCACGTTGTAGGCGGACAGCGAGCCGTCATCCAGGGGACTGCCGTCGTAGCCCACCTTGGCCAGGTTGCGCTTGGTGAACTCGTCGGTGTTGGCGATGATGTCCGCGCCGCGGGGCACATCGTCCAGGTTGGCCTTGAGCGCGGCCGGATTCATCGCGACCAGGACGTCGGGCGCATCGCCGGGAGTCAGGATGTCGTGATCGGCGAAGTGGACCTGGAAGCTCGACACACCGGGCAGCGTGCCCGCGGGCGCGCGGATCTCGGCGGGGAAGTTCGGCAGCGTGGACAGGTCATTGCCGAAGGCCGCGGTTTCCTGGGTGAAACGGTCCCCGGCCAGTTGCATGCCGTCGCCAGAGTCGCCAGCAAAACGGATGATGACACGATCAAGTTGCTGGACCTGCTTGGTCACAGTCGGAGGACCTCCTCGACGCGCCGCGGCCGGACACCGTCAAAGCGTGGGTCCGCGAGCGCCGCACCCGGGTCAGCGTTGAACTCGGGGCTAGAGTTAGGACTACATGTATGTTACCTGCGCCACAATGCCACCGAAGCTGTCACAGTCGCTTCCGCGTTGGTCGTGACGCATCTCACAGTGTCGTGACGGATCCCCACAGTAGTCCTGTCCCGCCCGACGCCGCGGGAGGCGCACGTTACGAGCCTGTGACACCTTCGCGCGAAGTTGTGCACTCCTCTGTTATATACGTCCTGGCTGACGGCCAGGTTCACACAGGGTGTGTCCCAGCACGGGAGCTGCCAGAGCGTGTCCCGCGGATCTTCAGCCTGCTGCACCGGTGTTTGCCGCACAGTCGCCGGAGGGCGCCTCGCGGCGTTGTCGTCGTCGCCAATAGCTCCGCTCATGCCTATCCGCTTCTGTCAGGGGATCGTCGTAGTGCACGGCCAGGCCGCGCCC
>DASWFT010000279.1:0-4083 GCA_036394075.1 Streptosporangiaceae bacterium | reverse complement strand
ACGGTGAAGGTGTTCTCGATCCCGTCCCGGAACGTGGTGTTCGGGTAGATCGCCGGGGGCGGCGTCACGCTGGGGACCGCGGTCCCGGCCACCGACCAGGTCTTGCCGCCGTCCGTGGATTTGTCCACGAACACCGAGGCGCAGCAGAAGCCTTGCTTGGGCGCGAAGTTGGTCAGCGTCGTGGAGATGGCGCCGCTGGGGTCCACGTGGGGCAGGAGGTAGGTGACCCCGGTCGGGTTATTCGGGCCCACCGGCAGCTTCTGCGGGGCGGACCAGGCGGTGTGTGTCCCGTTGGCCCTGGCGTCGGCGTAGGAGACGTACGGCACCGGGGTGACAGTGTGGAAATCCACCCACATGGCGTAGACCCGGTTGTAGTGCGGGCTGGCCGGGTTGGTGTCGATCGTCATCCACTGCTTGTCCGGTTCGTTCCCGATGCTGTCGTAGGTGGCGACGAAGTCCGGGTGGCCGGCGCGGGTGGTGATCCAGTCGGCCGCTGATGTCGCGCCGTGCGGGCGGACGGCCATCGCCACCGCTTCGGCCGGCTGGGCGGGATTGGGCTCCAGCGGCGTCCCCACCTTGAAGTCGTGGGTTCCGTCCGAGTTGTAGAAGAACTGGTAGGGCAGGATGAACTCGTAGTAGTTGCCGAATCCATCGAACGCGCCGACCGGGTCGGTGTTGTCGGTCCACCCCTCGTAGCCGGGGATGTGGCCGGTGGACCAGGTCTGGCCGCCGTTGAATGATTCGTAGAAGCCGAGCACATGGTTGTAACCCTCGGCGCTGACAAACCACTTGGAGGATCCGATCAGGTGCTGCGGGTTGGTCGGGTCGACCCGGATGTCCGATTCGGAGTGGTCCTTGACCAGCATCGGGCCCGCGGCGGGGTAACCGGGATTGCTGCCAGCCTGGGTCGGGTAGGGCCCGGACGTGCCGGTTTCCTCACCGGTGGTCGCGCCTGAGGGCGGGCATGTTGACATTCCGGTGTAGCCGTCGTTGGGGCCGTTGCTGGCGAAGTACGGAACTTCCGGCCGGTAGCAGCTCACCTGGCCCGAGGTCGCGTCGGTGTTCGTAACCTGCGCGGCGGCGAAACTGGCCGCATAGCTCGCATTGCTCTGCGTGCCTTGCGGGACAACCCCGACACCCGGCCCGGCCTGCGCCGCCGCTGGGGCCGACGCCGCGGCCAGGGTCGCCGGAACCGCCAGCGGCAGGGCCAGCAGCATGGCCGGCGCAGCCAACCTTGCGAAACGGTGCGTCATCACAACCGCCTCCTCTTGTGTTCTTGGTGGCCGGCCCTGGCGGGCACCGCCGCGACGCCGACCGCGCTCCCCACTACCGCCGTGGACATCAACGGTTGCGTTCTCATGCCATCCACCCCTTCATCGCGGTGTATATCGCTGACGTACGAAGCGTCAAGATGCGCGCCAAGATCCTCTTCCCAGGTCACCGGGCGCGCCAGGTCGTACCGGGGTCGGGCGGCGAGGCGCAGGCCTGGATGGTCAGCCGGGTGCCGTTGGTGGTGGAGTCCGCCGGGTCGGCGAGGCAGAGTCCTGACACCGGGTTCAGCACCTGGCCGGTGAGGTTAATCCGCCAGTGCTCACTGCTGCCGCCGTTGCAAGTCCACAACTGCAGCGGGGTGCCCGCGGCAGTCCCCGCGCCCGCCACCTGCAGGCACTTACCGTAGATCCGCACCGTGCCGTCCGGTTCCACGATCCAGTTCTGGTTGGAGCCACCGTTGCAGGACCACAGGTCGATGACCGTGCCGTTCGCGGTGCCGAACCCGTGGTCGTCGACGCATTTGCCCGGGATCTGGGACACCAGCGGCCCGGCGGGGGTGGTCCATTTCTGGTTGGCGCCGCCGGTGCACGACCAGATCTCGGTTTTGGTTCCGTTCGTGGTGCTCCAGCCGGTGTCATCGAGGCATTTGCCCGACACCGGGTTGACCAGTTCCCCATCCGTGCCGATCTGCCATTGCTGGTTGGTCCCGCCGGTACAGGTCCACAGGTCGACCGCGGACCCGTTGGTGGTTCCCAGGTTCACGATGTCCAGGCACTTGCCGTGGATCCGCACCGTGGTGTCCTGCACCATGGTCCAATGCTGGGAACTGCCCCCGTTGCACGACCAGATCTGGATCCTGGTGCCATTGTTACTGCTGTTACCCGTGTCATCGAGGCACTTGCCGCCGAGGTCGAGCCGGACCGGCCCGGCGGGCCCTGAGTCCGGGGCCGCGCCGACCGTCCAGGTGAACGAGGCGGATCCAGCGTCCCCGGCGGTATCGGTGGCCTTCACGGTCACCGGGTACGTGCCCGCCCGGGCCGGCCAGCCGGTGATCAGTCCGCTGGCGCTGATGGAGACGCCAGGCGGCAGGCCCGTCGCGGAGAAGGCAGGCGTCTGCCCGGCCGTGGAGTCGACCGCCTGGATCCGGAGGTCCACCGGGCTCCCGGCGACGGTGCTCTGGGTTCCGGGCGAGGAGACGGTGATCGCCCCGCCCACATTCCACGAGAAACTGACCGATCCGGTCACGCCGCTCGATGTCTTCGCCGTGACGCTCACAGCGGACACGCCCGGAGTCGCGGGGGTACCCGAGATCTGGCCGGTGGAGTCCATCGACAGCCCGGCCGGCAGGCCGTTCGCGCTGTAGGCCAGGCCCGGCGGGTACGGCGCGTTGTACTGGTCCACCCGGAGCGGGGCGATGGCCTGGCCCACGTTGCCTTGCTTGTCTCCGGGGCTGGCCAGGTTGAGGGCGTCGAGGTCGGTAGCCGTTGTGGTGGCGATTCCCGGAACCGTGCCGGTGCTGGCGTACTGCCAGAAGCCCCAGTTTCCCCAGCCGGCCGGCAGCGCCGGGCTCGTCGTGGCGCTGTACGCGGCGACCCACATCGGGCTGTGGCCGAAGGCGGTGCTGCCGCCGGTGCAGGTGCTCCACCAGCCCTGGGTGGTGTAGATGATGGGCAGTTGGCCGGTCTTGCTCTGGATCTCGGTGTCGAACGCGGAGATCCAGGACACCATGGCGGCCGGGGTGAGCCAATAACATGCGTTTGTTTGGCCTTGTGCGTTCGGGTACGGGTTGTACTCGATGTCCAGCATGATCGGTATGGTGCTGCTGCCGGCCCCCAGGTAACTGAGGAGATAGTCGGCCTGGGTGACAGGGCTGCTGCTGCTGCCGTTGCCGTTCGGGATGGCGAAGGCGTATGCGGCTACCGACAGCCCGGCGGCCTTCGCGTCGGCCAGGTCGGTGAGCGCGTACGGGTTGGGGTAGTAGGCACCCTCGGTCGCCTTGACCGCCGCGAACTGGTATCCGGCCCCGGCGACCTGCGACCAGTCGATGGGGGCCCCGTTCGGGTACTGCTTGGACGTGGGGTGCTGGTAGGACGCGACGTCGACGCCCTGCACCATGCTGCTGGCCGCGCTGGTGGCCGCCGCCGGCTGGACGAGGCCCACCTGGGCCCGTGCCCCGGCCAGCGCCTGCTCCAACTGCGGTGAATGGGTTGCGCCCACGTTGAAGTGCCCTGTGGCTGGGGTGCTGGTTGCCGTCCCGGCCGGGGTGGCGGCCGCTGGCCGGGCAGGCAGGCCCAGGACGCCGAGGCACGCGACAACGGCGAGGGCCCCCGCCCCTCGCGAGGACAACACTAAGCGCATCAGATCCGCTACCTCTCAGACAGGCGCCACGCCCACCACAGCAGCGGCGCATACATTCATCGAGGGCAGAAGCGGCAGCGCAGCCGGGTCCGTTACAAACGCCTGCTGAGGGGTGGAGTTGGAAGAACCCGGCGGTCAAGGAACCTGGCGCTCGACGAGGCCATGGCCCGCGGGCTGAAAGTGCTCGCAGCGGACGGGCCGGGTAGCGGCCCGGTGGGCATGGCGTCGATCCCGGCCACGGCGAGTTCGAGTTTGTCGCGGTACCTGCGTCGCAGGCTTGGTGGCGTGGTGCCAGCCGCGGCCGCTACCCCCTCGATCGACATGCCGGCGTAGCCACGCTCGCCGAGGTGGCGTACCGCGGCGGCGAGGATGGCGCCATCGAGAGCCGCGTCCCGGGGCCGCCCGGGAGACCGGGCGGAGGAGCCGTTCGCCGCCATCTTCCACTGCGCTATC
>DASWFT010000278.1:0-2174 GCA_036394075.1 Streptosporangiaceae bacterium | reverse complement strand
AACAAGTTGAGCGGTACGCAGTTGGCCTTCACCGCGGTGGGGGTGCCGCAGCGATTGGTGCCCGTGGCCGGGTCGAAGAAGCTGGGGCCGAGGGCGTCAGCCAGCGCGGTGGTCCTCAGGTTCCCCGTCCTCACCTGTGTGCCTTCCGAGCGGCCGTAGTTGAGGGAGACGTCCCAGTACCAGCCGCTCAGAGCCCCCGCCCCGTCGGGCAGCGAGCCGTTCACCCCGCCGACCGCACGCCAGGTGGTGATGTCCTGCGTGGCGATCCGGTTGCCGAACTCGAGAAGCCGCCTGCGCACGCCGGCCGCCGGGGCCGCCAGATCGACCCCGAACGGGTTGTAGACATTGTCTCTCGTGACGGTGAGACCCGCGCCGTCCGTCGTCAGGGGCTCCGGAGCGAGCACCTGCTGCGATTGCCGGTTGACGAAGGAGGCCTCGATGTAAGCCCGGGCGGCGCTGCCCAGCCTCGCGTCGCCGATCGAGTAGAGCGAGATGCGCTGCGCCGGTGTGACCAGGTAGTTCTCTGGCTGGAAGTTGTAGCCATCGCCATCCGGCGGCAGCAAGGCGGTGGTGAACGGACGATAGCCTCCGATGGATTGCGGGTTCGCAGGATCGTAGATGAACACACTGGCCTTGGGGTTGGCGGCGATGAGCTGGTTCCACGTAGTGATCTTCGTATTGAGCGCCGGATCGCTGGTCATGGGCATCTGCTTGCCCACGCATGGCGTCGACGCGGCCGTCTTCGAAGTGCAGGCCCCCAGCACGATGGTACCGTCCGGGACCGTGGTGCTGCCTTGGCTGTACGGACCGATCTTGCCCGGGGTGTTGTTCTTTCCGGTGGCGTCGTACGCGAGCGGGATCGCGCTGAAGTCACGGGCTCCCCCCCAGACCGGCTGCTGCCTGTAGTAGCCGCCGGCGAAGAGGAAGCTGCCCGCCTCGCCCGACGCTCCAGTGGTGCCGTTGAAGTCGTAGATGGTGCCGTCTCCGTGCCCGGACGTGCCCGTGTATGCGGAGAGCTCCGTGCCGCTCCGCTTGCGGGTGATGAGGTTGATCACGCCGCCGATCGCATCGGAGCCGTAGACCGCGGAGGCGCCGTCCTTGAGCACCTCGATCCGCTCGATGGCGGCGACGGGGATCGAGTTCAAGTCGACGGAGTCGTTGGCCCCGTTCCCGCCGGGGACGAAGCGGCGGCCGTTGAGCAGGACCAGCGTGCGCGCCGGGCCCAGGCCGCGCAGGGCGACCCGCGTCGCGCCATTTCCGCCGTTGTTGACCTGGGTGTTGATCGAGTTTCCCTGCTCGGGAAGGCTCTGCAGGAAGTCGCCGATCGAGACCTTGCCGCTCTGCTGCACCGCCTCCCGGCTGATGACCGTGACCGGCGCCGGCGTGGTGAGGTCCTTGCGGCGGATGCGGGATCCGGTGACTACGATCTCTTCCTCGGCGGCCCTCTTGCTCGGCGGGGGCGCCGCCGCCGCGCTCTGCGTTTCCGTGCCGGCGGCAGCGGGCGGGGCCCGTTGGACCTCCTGCTGCGCTTGTGCTGCGGGCGCGCCAGGCTCGGCACTCTGCGCCCGCGCGAGCGGCACGACACACAGCTGTGAAGCGATGACCGCAATCGAGCCGACGAACCTTCTTTCGATCGACATCTGCGGACCCCCTCTCGAGGAAACTGTTTCGGCGCCGAAATAAACCTCCCAATCGCGCGCGTGGATTACATTTTTGGTTAACGACACGCCGGACACGGTACGATCGCCGTTTGGCAAAATGCAGGATGAGCGTCAATTCAGTCGAAGGTCCTACGTCGGCTGGCGGACAATGCGGCGGCGGTCGGAGTCTCGCGCGCCCGGCCTGTATCTTTCTCGGGCTGGTTCAGCGCAATTCGTTCAGCGTCTGTCCAGGTTGAAGGCCGAGCTGATCAGGGCCAGGTGCCTGAAAGCCTGCGGGTAATTGCCCAGCGCCTCGCCGGTGCTGCCGGTCTGCCCGGCGGCAGGCCCAGGTGGTTCGCGTAGCCGAGCATCCGCTCGAAAATGAGGCGCGCCTCCTCCAGGCGGCGGTGGTCCGTGCGGCCCGCGCGCGTGAGCGCCTCGACCAGCCAGAAGGTGCACATGTTGAAGGTGCCCTCGTTTCCGGTCAGGCCGTCGGCGAATTCCTTCGTCGCGTACCGGTACACGAGGCTGTCG
>DASWFT010000277.1:0-13384 GCA_036394075.1 Streptosporangiaceae bacterium | reverse complement strand
GCCCTGCGCCGGGCCTTCCCCCGGTCCGCCTCGGCTCGCCGGGCGCATGCCGCGGTCGCCTTGCTGGTCGAGATGCTCGCCGACGATCACGCGCTCAAGCAGCGCCCCGCCCGGGAGCTTGTCACCGCCCTGATCCGGGTCGGGGCGTCCGGCCCGGATGCCGCACCGACCGGCGCCCTCGCCGCGGGCGGCACGCAGGACGGTGAGGTAGCCGCCCGCGTGGCGCGCCTGCTCGAGCCGGCGCCCGGGCTCTCGGCACCCTCTCTCGCCCTGGTCTGCGCCGCTGCGGCACTGCTCGTCGCCGTTCCGGCCGCATTGCTCGTCCTGCCCGTCTGAGCTGCTCGCGCACCCTGTCTGACCAGAGGCTTATGACCGGGGGCCCGGCAGTAGGCTGCCAGCGTGAGCGAAATGCAATGGCGCACGCACCGGCTCGAACTGGACGACCAGACCCTGCGTGAGTGGGACGCAGTGGTCCTGGCCGCGGAACCCGACGGGATCGTGCTGGACAAGTCCGCGTTCTACCCGGGAGGTGGCGGCCAGCCGCCCGACCACGGCGTCCTGCTGTGGGGCGGGGTGCAGACCCGGATCATCGGCGCCAGGAAGGCCGATGACCTCTACCTGATCCCGGAGCCAGCCGATCCGCTGCCGCCCGCGGGCATCGCCGTTCGCGGCGCCATCGAGGACGAACGCCGGACCGCCCTGATGCGGACGCACTCGGGACTACACGTGCTGTGCGGGGTCGTGTTCCGGGACTTCGGCGCGCTGGTCACGGGCGGCAACATGGAGCCACTGACCGCGCGGATGGACTTCGATCTCCCGGAGGTGCCGGCCGGCTTCAAGGAGACTGTCGAGGAGGCCTGCAACGCGGAGGTCGGCGCCGGCCGGCGCATCGACGTGCGGGTGCTGCCCCGTGACGAGGCGTTCGCGATCCCTGACATCATCCGTACCGCGACCAACCTGATCCCGCCCGATGTACCCGATGTCCGGATCATCGACATCGTGGGGCTGGATCAGCAGGCGGACGGGGGCACCCATGTGGCTTCGACCAGCCAGGTCGGCACGATCGAGGTAGTCAAGATCGAGAACAAGGGCAAAGGATTCCGACGCCTGCGCATCCGCATCGCGGACTAGGGACGCCTTAAGCAGGCGGATTAGGCACGCTTTCAAGCAGGCAGCGCGGCGAGCGCCGGGGCCCGAACGCCCGCGGCCCGGCAGAAGTCGGTCACCAGGGGCCGTAGGGGCCAGAACTCGTGCCGCCACCGTTGAATCCGCGGACCTTGGGCCTGACGTCGGTGAGATAGATCGCCGCAGCCACGAACGCCGCGATGGGCAGGATGCCGATCGCGGACGCGCCGTTGGCCAGGGTGCTGAAGTACAGCCCGATCACCGTCGCCACCCCGAGGATGATCAGCCACAACGGCTTGGTCTGCTTACCTGCCGCCACGAATGCCTTGGTCGGGCGGCGCAGCGCATCAACGAAGGCCCACACCTCGGCGACGAACGCGCCGATGGCAAGCACCTCGAAGAACCAGTAGAGCGGGGTGTAAGCCCCAGCTGTCGCAAACACGGTTTCAGGCTATCCGGTCCGGGCGGAACTTGGGAACGAGCGCCATTTTCCGCCCGGACCGGAGGCAGCCAGCCGGTAACGCGAGCACGCGAGACACGTCCTACTTTCGCTTCCCGTTCATGGCGCCCTTGCCGCCCTGGGCGGCCTTCCCGGTCAGCACGCGCTCCCCGCGGACGGCCAGATGGTCATAGCCGCGCGCCGCCTTGGCCCGCGCCATGGTCACGACCTCGGTCGCCCGGCTCGGCAGCGACGTCACGGAAGCCTCCCGCCACCGGGCGATCCGCCCGGGAAGCTCGCGCAGCGCCTCAGAAGCGAGCACGCCCGCCCCCGCCGCCGCATGCAGCGGCTTGCGGCTGGTCAGCTTGCGCATCTCGGTCTTCACAGTCTTCACGTCAATGGCACGATTCATGCCAGTTCGTCCTTTCCCGGCCTGCCGTCACCGGCGGGCCTCAGGTCTTCGGGCTGTCGCGCCGCCCATGGAACGCATCGTCGCCGGAGGCCAGCGGCCCTCCGCCTGCCAGGGGGTCGTCGTCATCATCATCGTCGTCCCCCACTACCAGCCTGCGCGCCTGCCAGCGGCCGGCCCTGGCCGCCAGGCGCTCCGCTGTCACGTCCGCGGCGTCCACGTCCACAGTGGCGCCGGCCACCACGTCGGTCGCCGCGGCCGTCCGCGCGGCCGTCTCCTTGCGGAATGAGTCGAAAATCTCCAGGAGCACCTGCTTCTGCCGCTCGGTGAGGCCCGGCTCGGCGAGCACCGCTGCTCGCACCCCCGAATCCGCCGGCCGGTCCTCCAGGATCCCGGCCTGCACGTAGAGCGCCTCGGCGGAGATCCGCAGGCCCTTGGCGATCTGCTGCAATATCTCGGCGCTTGGCCTGCGCAAACCCCGCTCGATCTGGCTGAGGTACGGGTTGGAGACACCCGCCGCAGTCGCCAGCTGGCGCAGCGAAATCTTTGCCTGCTCTCGCTGCTCGCGGATGTATTCGCCGATCGAACTCACACTCACAGGGCTCACGCTGACAGTGAATCACCCTCCGCTTGCAATTGCAAGCGGGCCAGCAAGCACACGAAACCATGCTTCAGAACGGAATCCTCGCCCGGATGTCACCCACCACCCGGGCCAGTATGGCGCTCTCAGTGACGGCCGTTCACTCCTAGCATGACGCGAGCCTCGTCGGGCAGCATCGGCGGGCGCTGGGCCAGCCCGGCCAGCGCGGCGGCGCGTTCCACAAGCTCGGCATTGCCGGTGACCGGGCGACCCCGTGCGAAAGAGGTCGTGTCCTCCATGCCCACGCGCAGATGCCCCCCGGCGGAAAGCGCGGCGAGCAGCACAGGCAGCGTCGTCCGGCCAACCCCGGTGGCGGACCAGGTCGCCCCCTCGGGCAGCGCCGCCACCGCGGCGGCCAGCGTGGCCACGTCGCCTGGCATCCCCCCGGGTACCCCCATCACCAGGTCACAGTGCACGTGGCCGCCATGGGGGGCACCGAGGTCGGCGAGCAGCCGGTGCAGCGTCGCCGCGTGGCCCAGGTCGAAGATCTCGAATTCGGGCACCACCCCGAGTTCCTGGGTCCTGGCGTACAGGTCACGGATGAACGGCCATGGGTTCGCGAACACCTCGTCACCGAAATTGACCGTGCCGCAGGTCAGTGAGCAGGCGTCAGGCGCCGCGTCGAGCACGGCCAGCCGGTCGCCGAAACTGTCGGTGACCGCACCCCCGGTTGACAACTGCACGATCAGGTCGGTGTTCTCCCGCAGCGCACGCACGGTGTCCTTGAGCCGGGCCAGGTCCAGCGTTGGGTGCGCCTGATCGTCCCTGATGTGCACGTGGATCACCGCAGCCCCGGCCGCACGGCACTCTTTCGCGGTGCCGACCAGCTCGTCAAGAGTGACGGGCAGCGCCGGGACCGCTGTCTTGTCGGACTCGGCGCCGGTAGGCGCGACCGTGATAAGCGTCGCGGCGTGGCGGGGCGCGGCGCGCAAGGGATGTGCAGGACTGCTCGAGGTCATGAGGGGAGGATGCCTGCTCGGCTACGGCCTCGTCCAGCGGACCGGCCAGCGCGAGCTGAGGCGCGCGTCGCGCCTGCAGCCCCGCCGGGACGGTACGGGGACACGCCTTAACGGCGGCCTGATGAGGCAGAGCCCTGGGTCGCGCCCGCCTGGGCCGGATTCGCCTGGGCGAGGTGCTTCCGGGTGAATTCGAGCGACTCGGCCAGGTCCGCCTGCCGGGCTTCCCTGGTCGTGGCGCGGCGGGTGTTGACCTCGAGCACGACCGTACCTGTATACCTGTCCGATGCGAGCTTCCTGAGCAGCGCCGCGCACGGCTGGGTGCCGTGGCCGGGGATCAGGTGCTCATCCCGGTACGGGATTCCCGTTCCGTCGGCCATGTGCACGTGCGCGAGCCTGCCGCCCAGCTCTTCTTCCATCGCCAGGGCGTCGGACCCGGAGACCGCAGTATGCGAGAGATCCAGGGTCACATGCGGGTAGTCCAAGGGCACCGGGTTCCAGTGCGGCGCGTACGGCGCGACCTCCGCGCCGCCGGCCCGCAGCGGGTACATGTTCTCCACGGCGAAGACGACATCGGTCTCTTCCTCCATCCGCGCCAGCCCGGCCCCGAAGTCCTTGGCGTACTCCCGCTGCCAGCGAAAGGGCGGATGCACGACGACCACCCGCGCGCCAAGCTCCTCAGCGACCTGCTTGGCCCGGACCAGCTTCCCCCACGGCTCGCGGCCCCAGACCCGCTGGGTGATCAGCAGGTTGGGAGCGTGTATGGCCAGGACGGGAATGCCGTGATAGTCGACGAGCCTGCGGAGCACGTCCACGTCCTGGCTGACCGCGTCGGCCGAGACCAGTACCTCGACGCCGTCGTAGCCGAGGCGCGCCGCCGCTTCGAACGCGTCTGGCGTCCTATCCGGGAAGACCGATGCGGTGGACAGGGCCACCAGGCATCCGGGCGTCACGACGGCATTGCTCAACGTGTCTCCTTCCGGGCGCGCGTTATGGTCTGGTGCCGCACGATCAGCTTATGCGGCGCGGTGAACCGCAGCACTCACCACGTGTCCCCGTGGAGTGTCTGACCCGGCCGATACCGTGCCAGCCATGGTGAAGTCATCCGCGGGCCTGCTCTACCGTTGCGCCGAGTGCGGCTGGCGCACGACCAAATGGTCGGGCCGGTGCGGTGAGTGCCAGGCCTGGGGGACGGTCGAAGAGACCGCGATCCGGGGCCCAGCCCGCTCGCCGCTGGGAGCCGGCCGGCTGGGCGGTGCCGCTCAGCCCAGCTCCCCCGCGCTCCCCATAGCGGAGGTGGACGCCAGCGCCGCCGGCGCCCGACCCACGGGCCTGGACGAACTGGACCGGGTGCTGGGCGGCGGGCTGGTGCCCGGCGCGGTCGTGCTGCTGGCCGGTGAGCCAGGGGTGGGCAAGTCGACGCTGCTCCTGGAGGCCGGGGCGCTGGCGTCGGAGGCCGGGCCTGTCCTGTATGTGACCGGCGAGGAGTCGGCGGCCCAGGTGAAGCTGCGCGCCGACCGGGTGGGCGCGACCGGCAAGAACCTCTTCCTCGCGGCGGAAACCGAGCTTTCCGCCGTGCTCGCGCACGTGGCGGCGGTCCGGCCGCACCTGCTGATCATCGACTCGGTACAGACGATCACCGCGGACGGGGTGGACGGCACCCCCGGCGGGGTGACTCAGATCCGGGAGGTCACCGCGGCCCTGATGGCGGTGGCGAAGCAGCAGGCGCTCAGCACGGTCCTGGTCGGGCACGTCACCAAGGACGGGTCGATCGCCGGCCCGCGAGCCCTCGAGCACCTGGTGGACGTGGTTTTGCACTTCGACGGCGACCGGCACGCCCAACTCCGCATGGTGCGGGCGCTCAAGAACCGCTACGGCCCGACCGATGAGATCGGCTGCTTCGACCTCGGCGAGTACGGCCTGATTGGTTTGCCGGATCCAAGTGGCCTGTTCGTGTCGCAGCAACGCGACCCGGTGCCCGGGACATGCGTGACCGTGACCCTGGAGGGCCGACGCCCCCTCCTGGCCGAGGTGCAGACCCTGGTCGCCGAGTCCGTTCTGGACGTTCCGCGCCGTGTCACCTCCGGCTTGGACGCATCGAGGGTCGGCATGGTCCTCGCGGTGCTACAGCGGCGGGCCAACCACAAGATCGGCAAGCAGGACGTGTACGCGGCGACCGTCGGCGGGGTGCGGCTGACCGAGCCGTCCGTTGACCTGGCTATCGCGCTGGCCCTGTCCAGCGCGATAGCCAATCTCAGCGCGCCTGGCGGCCTGGTCGCGATCGGAGAGGTCGGCCTGGCCGGCGAGGTACGGCGGGTCAGCGGGGTCCAGCGAAGGCTGGCCGAGGCCGAGCGGATGGGATTCAGCCGGGCCATTGTGCCCGCCGGCTCGGGCGGCCTGCCGCGCACCGAGCGAGGAGACGGCCAGCCTGCGCTTATCAACGTCAAGGAGGTGGAGACCATCCGGGAGGCCATCACGCTTGCATTCGGCGGCTGATGGCCCGGATAGCAGAGCGAGAGGCCCGGTCAGCGGAACCACCCGGATCAGCAGAACCACCCGGCCAGCAGAACCACCCGGCCAGGTCAGCGGAACCACCCGGCCAGCAGAACCACCCGGCCAGCGGAACCACGCGGCCAGGTCAGCCCGGATAGCCGGGCCAGCCGGCCGAGCGACCCGGAGCCAGCCGGCCGAGCGACCGGCACGTCGCGTCTCGCGTGGATACACTGACCGTGACCAGCAACTTCCGGGGGTTCCGTGTCGCCAACCGACAAGGGCCGAGACGAACGCCGTTGGGCCGCCCTTGCCGCACTCGCGCCGGGCACCCCACTGCGGGACGGCCTGGAGCGGATACTGCGCGGCAATACCGGTGCCCTGATCGTGCTCGGCGACGGCCCGGTGGTCGACGAGGTCTGCACCGGTGGCTTCGAGCTCAAGGTCGGATTCTCTGCGACCAGGCTGCGTGAGCTGGCCAAGATGGACGGCGCCATCGTGGTCGACGCGGGGGCGAACTACATCGTCCGGGCGGCCGTGCACCTGGTGCCGGATCCGGCCCTGCCCACGGATGAGGCAGGCACCCGGCACCGGACCGCCGAACGCGTCGCCAGACAGACCGGCTGCCCGGTCATCTCCGTCAGCAAGTCCATGCGGATCATCGGCCTGTACCTCGACGGCACTCGTTATGTGCTGGAGGAGCCGGCCGCGATCCTGTCCCGGGCCAATCAGGCCCTGGCGACCCTTGAACGGTACAAGCTGCGCCTTGACGAAGTCTCCGGCGCGCTGACCGCGCTTGAGATCGAGGATCTCGCGACCGTCCGCGACGTCACCGCCGTGGCCCAGCGTCTGGAGATGGTCCGGCGCATAGCGCGCGAGATCGAGGGTTACATGGTGGAGTTGGGGACCGACGGCAGGCTGCTCGCCCTGCAACTTGACGAACTGGTCGCCGGCCGCGACTTCGAGCGGCAGCTCATAGTCCAGGACTACCTGCCCTCACCCGACGGGCGCCTGCCGGGCCGGGTGGCGGACGTGCTCGCCGAGCTTGCGGGCCTGTCCTCCGAAGAGCTTCTGGACGTGGCGACCGTGGCGAAGGTGCTCGGGCTCGGCGGATCCGACGTGCTGGACGATGCGGTCACCCCTCAGGGGTATCGCCTGCTCGCCAAGGTCCCGCGGCTGCCGAAGTCCGTGGTGGAGCAGCTGGTCGGGCATTTCGGCGGCCTCCAGAAACTCCTCGCCGCGAGCGTCGATGAGCTTCAGGAAGTGGGGGGCATCAGCGAGGCACATGCGCGTGACGCGCGGGAGGGCCTGTCCAGGCTGGCCGAAGTGTCAATCCTGGAACGGTACGTGTGAGTCGCGTCTCTTACGCACGACCCGGCCGTGTCTGACGCAGCTCCGCGGAACTTCCTGATGATGAGGTGCAGTGACGAGCGAGTCCCGCTCCCGGACGGTTCGGAAGCGGGACCAGGGCGTCCTGGCCGTGAATTGACGGTCAGGCGCCGCCGGGCATGAGGGCGTCGCCGTCCAGCTTGACCTTCGGCAGGCGGGCGACGAGCAGCATGGTGAGGAAGAACACTCCCAGCTGCCAGTCGAGGGTGGTGCGCATGGAGTGCTCCAGGTCGTAGCGCCGGGCAGCCGGGACCGCGGTGTTCTGGACAGCCGCCGCGACCTTGGCCTTGACCTGCGCCGTGGCCGGGCTGGCGGCGATCTGCCGGGCGATGACCGCGCAGCTCGCGGGGATGCTGGCGGGGTCCTTGGCGTGTGCCCGGTCGTTGAAGCAGGTCTGGAACCGGGCTGCGACTTGCTGCTGCGCCGGGGCGGGCAGCCCGGCCGCGGCGAGGTCCGCGCGTAGCCGCGGGAGAGCCGATGCGGACGAGCCGCCGGCGTTGTGGCCGATGAGACCGAAGAAGATCACGCCGGCGGCGGCGATGCCGATGGCGGCGCCAACCTGCTGGGCGGTGGCGAGCGCCCCGGACGCGGCACCGGCGTCCTTGGCCGGGATGCCGGCCAGGACGACGTTGGTGACCGGGGCGAGGAAGAAGCCACCGCCGATCCCGGCCACGAAGAGCGGGAGCAGCAGCTGCCAGCCAGCCAGGCTGGTGCCTTGCCAGTACATCACCGCGATCACCGAGGACTCGCCGATCAGCATGAGGAGGCAGCCGGCCACGAGGATGCGGGAGCCGAGCCGGCGGGCCGCCGCAGCCGAACGGGCCGAGCCGATGGCCAGCGCGAGGGCGAAGCCGAGGGTGACCGCTCCGGCCTTGACCGGGCTGTAGCCCAGGCCGCCCTGCAGGGTGATCAGCAGGACCATGAAGAAGGACGGGATGCCGGTGAAGAAGACCAGGCTGGCCAGCAGGCCGACGGTGAAGGGGCGCTGCCGGAACAAGCTGGTGTCGATCAGCGGGCCCGCGTCGCGCCGGGTGCGGCCGCGCTCGTAAGCGATGAAGGCAGCGAGCACGAACGGGCTGATCGCCATGCATGCGAACGACCAGGCCGGCCAGCCGTTGTCGCGTCCGATGACCATCGGCAGCACCAGCAGGAACAGGCCGGCGCCCAGCAGCAGCGCTCCCGTGACGTCGATACGGCTGGCCTTCTCCGCGCGGGACTCGGGAATCATCGCGAGGCCGAGGGCCAGCGCGGCCAGGCCGATGGGCACGTTGACGTAGAAGATCGACCGCCAGCCGGAGCCGCCGAGGTTCAGGCCGATGAGGGCGCCCCCGGTGACCGGGCCGAGGATGGTGGCCAGGCCGATGGTGGCGCCGTAGAAGGTGATCGCCTTGGTCCGCTGCGCCTTGCTGAAGATGACCTGGATGATCCCGAGCACCTGCGGGAACATGAGCCCGGAGCTCATGCCCTGCACCACCCGGGCCGCGATGAGGGTGACGATGTTCGGTGCGGCGCCGCAGGCCGCGGAGGCGATGGTGAAGCCGACCATGCCCCACAGGAACATCTTCTTGCGGCCATAGGTGTCGCCGAGGCGCCCGCCAGTGACCAGCACGCAGGCGAAGGCGAGCATGTACAGGGCCACCACCAGCTGAACCTCGCCATAGGAGGCCTTCAGGCTGGTCTGGATCGTTGGCACCGCAACCATCGTGATGGTGGTGTCGAGCAGCTGCATGAACACGGCGCTGAGGATGATCACGAGCACCGGCCACGGGTTGCGGGGCTGGGTCGCTGCGCTGCCGGTCGCCGTCGTGGCGGCGGTGAGCTCTGGTGGGCCAGCCATGGTGTCCTCCAACTGCATGGTGTCCTCCAACTGTCGGTGCCCGGCTGGCTGGGCCGGACTAAGTCCTCACTCATAAAATAACCGAACGATCGATTAGTTTCAAGGGTTATTAGAACGAGTGCTTAGATAGATGCCAGGGAGGTGGGCTCACCGCGACAGCGGACCCGGTGAGCTAGAGACGATGGTGACTACGAGTGGCCCGACCCGGCGCGCCGGGCGACTGCCGGAGACGACTGACCAGGCCCGGCCGCCCAGGCATCCGCCGACGACGACTGACCAGGCCCGGCGGCCCGGGCCGCCGCCGGAGACGAGTGGCCCGACGCGGCGCCCTGGGCGACCGCCGAAGGTCGAGGCCGGTGACACCAAGGCAGGGCTGTTGGCTGCGGCACTCAAGCTCTTTGCTCGCAATGGTTACGCCGGCACCTCGATCCGGGCGATCGCTCGCGAGGTCGGGCTGAGCGAGAGCGTGCTGTACGCGCACTTCGACAGCAAACGGGCGATCTTCGAGGCCGTGCTGGCCCAGCTTGGCCCCCAGAGCGCGGCGACGGTGCTGGGGGAGGTCGGCCCGGGAGTTCTGGACGCCGACCCTCCGGGCGTCGTCCGCATGCTCGTCACCCGGGTAATCCAGTCCTGGGATACCCCCGAGGCCCGGCAGCTGATCAGCTTGATGAGCCACGATGGCCTCACCCACGACGCGGCGCTGGTCGGCGCGATCGAGGAGACGCTCGGCCGGCTGGCCGCGCTCTTCGAGCGATGGATCGCGGCCGGGCACATCGACGCTGACCTGGGCGAGCCAGCGGATCTCGCGTACGCCCTGATCAGCCCGGTCGCCCAGGCCCGCTTGCTGTGGCTGCACGCCGACGCGACGCCGTCGCAGCGCCAGACCGGGCGTGACATGTCTGCCCGCCATGCCGAGTTCTTCATCCGGGCCGTCTTCCGCCCAACCGGGTAACTCCGTAACGAGCCCTGTGCGGAATCGGTGTCGTCGGGACGAGCCCTGTGCGGAATCGGTGTCGCCGGGACGAGCCCTGTGCGGAATCGGTGTCGTCGGTGTCAACGGGAAGAGAGCCCGCGCGTCCGCCGGCAGTGCTCAGGGCACCGCGACTCCCGCGCCGCGGAGCACGAAGACCATGGTGCTGCTGCTGAGCTGACCGCCGTAGGCGGTGGCCGTGTAGGTGCCGGGGAGCGCCGGGGCGCGGGCCAGCCGGCAGCCGGGCACGGACGTTTTCCTGTCCCACGAGATGCGCAGCACGGCCGGCACACCCCTCGCCAGTTCGGTGATCCGAGAGCCGACGTCCGCCGCGCAATCGGATGAGCCCCAGACCCGGGCCGGCCCCGACTTGATGACCAACTGCACGCCCTTCGCGCCAACATCGACAGTGCACGTCTGCGCGGCGGTCGAGACGATGGCGACCTCGAACTCCGGCAGGACCTGCGCACCATAGCTGTCCTGGGCCGCCATCAGGCTGATCACCACGTCGCCCGCCGGGCAGGAGTTGCCGCTGTGCGCGGTCGTGACCGCCTTGTGCGTCGGCGCGGGCGATTGCGTCGGCCCGGGGGTGCGCGCCCGGGCCGAGGGCGTTCCCTGGGCCGAGGCCTGCGCAGTGGCGGGCCCGCCGGAGGCCGTAGCGGGAGGGCCAGCGCGGGCGGCCCCGCTCGGCGTCACTGGGCCGACGTCCGCGGTCTGACCGGTCGCCGCGCCCCCGCCGACAACCCCGCTCACGGCCCATGCCAACAGTCCGAGAATCGCGATGCCCAGAGCAAGCGCGACAACCCTGCGCCGCCAGAAAATGTCCGGCTGGGGCGCGCGTTGCTGGTCGCGAGGCGCGTTCATGCCCATGCCACGAGTATGCAAGACCGTTACGGAGAGTACTCGACGACCCGCCGATGCCGTGTAACATTTTCCCAGGTCAAGAGAATATCGACAGCATCATGTCCGACCAGAACCCCATTGCGGGCGCGAGTTTCAGCTACTATCCGTAACTCAGCTGCCCAGGTCTTGCCGACACCCGTAGTCGTGCGAGGATCCAGGCATCATGGCAACCGGGAATGTGACCGCGATCCTGGACTGGTACGCGTCCCATCAGCGGGACCTGCTGTGGCGCCGCCCGGACGCGACGGCCTGGGCGATCCTGGTCAGCGAGGTCATGCTGCAGCAGACACCGGTCGCGAGGGTGTTGCCGGTGTACGAGGAGTGGCTTTCCCGGTGGCCCACGCCAGCGTCGCTGGCGGCCACGCCGGCCGGGGATGCCGTGCGAGCGTGGGGACGCCTGGGATACCCACGGCGCGCGCTTCGCCTGCATGCGACGGCGCGGATCCTGACGCAGCACCATGGCGGTGAGGTTCCGACGTCGGTGGATGCGCTGATCGCGCTGCCCGGCATCGGCGCCTACACGGCCGCCGCGGTGGCGAGCTTCGCGTTCGGGCAGCGGAAGGCAGTGCTGGACATCAACGTGCGGCGGGTGCTCGCCCGCCTGTTCCATGGTCAGGAACGGCCACCTTCCAGCCCATCCGCAGCCGAAGTACGGCTGGCCGA
Organism: Streptosporangiaceae bacterium; assembly: GCA_036394075.1. Taxonomy (GTDB): domain Bacteria; phylum Actinomycetota; class Actinomycetes; order Streptosporangiales; family Streptosporangiaceae; genus JAWWPY01. Next base: position 1,563 of record DASWFT010000277.1, on the reverse strand, counting down.
GTCATTGCTTCCGGCGCAGCCCGGCCGGTCGGCACGATGGTCGGTGGCGGTCATGGAACTAGGCGCCCTGGTGTGTACCGCCGCGCGGCCGGACTGCCCCAGTTGCCCGGTCGCCCTGTCCTGCGCCTGGCGGCTGGCAGGCAGCCCGCGCAGCGACGCTCGGCGCCGCGCGCAGACCTACGAGGGCACCGACCGGCAGTGCCGCGGACGTCTGCTCGCTGTCCTGCGCGAGGCGCACGGCCCGGTGCCGGGACCCCGGCTGGACGCCGCCTGGCCGGATCCGGCGCAGCGGGCCAGGGCGCTCGACAGCCTCGTCGCGGACGGGCTCATCGATCCCCGGCCAGACGGCACGTTTGGCTTTCCAGAAGAGGGCAAGCGTGAAAGAACGGCACATTCGGCCTTCCGAAAGACGACAGGCGTGAAGAAAGCAGACAAGCGCCAAAAGAGCCTGGCCGGGGAGATCATCCCCGGCCAGGCTCTGTCACTCTGACAAGCGTCCCGCTGAGCTAGACAGCCCGGTTGAACTAGGCGGACCGGTCCTGCGGTGGTGTGGCCGCCCTGGTATCGACCGCCGCTTCGATCTCGGCTGGCGGCGCGTCGGGCACGGCATCCGGCTTGGCCACGCCCTTGAACGTGAACTGCGCCTCCTCGCCGGTGCCCTTCACGTCCACCATGACGATCTGGCCGGCCTTCAGCTCACCGAAGAGGATCTTCTCCGACAGGCTGTCCTCGATCGACCGCTGGATCGTGCGCCGCAGAGGCCGCGCGCCGAGCACCGGATCGTAACCACGCTCGGAGAGCAGTTTCTTGGCCGCGGGCCGGAGCTCCAGACCCATGTCGCGATCCCTGAGCCGCTCGTCCACCTTGGCGATCATCAGGTCGACAATCGTGACGATCTCCTCCTGGGTGAGCTGATGGAAGACGATCGTGTCGTCGACGCGGTTCAGGAACTCGGGCCTGAAATGCTGCTTCAACTCCTCCTGCACCTTGGACTTCATCCGGTCGTACGAGCCCTTGGACTCACCCCGCCGGGCAAAGCCAACGGACACTCCCTTCGAGATGTCCCGGGTACCCAGGTTGGTCGTCATGATGATCACGGTGTTCTTGAAGTCGACCAGCCTGCCCTGCGCGTCGGTCAGCCGGCCGTCCTCAAGGATCTGCAGCAGCGAGTTGAAGATATCCGGGTGGGCCTTCTCGATCTCGTCGAACAGGACCACGGAGAACGGCCTGCGCCTGACCTTCTCGGTCAGCTGCCCGCCTTCCTCATAGCCGACATACCCGGGCGGGGAACCGAACAGCCGTGACACCGTGTGCTTCTCCATGTACTCGCTCATGTCGAGCTGGATCAGCGAGTCCTCGTCGCCGAACAGGAACTCCGCGAGCGTCCTGGACAGCTCGGTCTTGCCGACGCCGGAGGGACCGGCGAAGATGAACGAGCCCCCCGGCCGCTTCGGATCCTTCAGCCCGGCACGAGTCCGCCTGATGGCCTGCGACAGAGCCTTAATCGCATCGTTCTGCCCGATGACGCGCTTATGCAGCTCGTCCTCCATGCGAAGAAGCCGC
>DASWFT010000276.1:0-18731 GCA_036394075.1 Streptosporangiaceae bacterium | reverse complement strand
GGGCATGGTGGTCAAGCCGCGAGCCAACCTCACCCGCGCCCGGCGCGGGCTCGTCCAGCCGGGAATCAAGGTCCGGGGCCGCGAGTACCTGCGGATCATCTACGGGCCTGACTACACCGACGCGGAGAACCTCAGCCGGCTTCGGCAGCGAAACCTGGGTCACAAACGCTCCCTGGCGTTGCGGGAGTACGCACTCGGGCTCGAAGGACTGGAAAGGGCCGTACAGAAGGAACCGTTCTGGCGCGTGCATGAAGCAGTTTTCGCTGTGCTGGCCCTCGAATCGGAGCCAGTAGACCCGCGGCTGTGACCCAGGGCGGCCGGAGCGGCCAAACGCCCAGCCACCCAACGAGCCCTGTGCGGGTTTAGGCACCTTGGCCGTCTGGGCCATGCGGGCCGACGACTACCTGAACGCCGCTGGGGTGTGACCGGCATGGGGTGTCCTGCTGGCCGAGGTGTCAGTTCGGGGCCGGTCCCGGGCGGGCTGGGCGGCGCGGGCGGGCGAAACCGTCGCCGACCTCGGCCGCGAGCGTCAGGTAGGCGTCGGCCGTCGCCCGGCTCAGCTGGGCCAGGTCCACCTCGGCGCCTTCCTCCAGGTGCGGGTCGTAGGGGATCCGCACCACGGCCCGTGACCGCGCGGCGAAGTGCGCCTCAAGCCGGTCCAGGTCTACGGTGCTCTTGCTGCGCGGCCGGACGACGGACAGCACGACCACAGCCTGGCGCACGAGGTCGCCATAGCCGTGCGCCTGGAGCCAGTCGAGCGTCGCGCTCGCGCTCCGCGCGCCGTCCACTGAGGGCGAACTGACCAGCACGATCTGATCCGCAAGGCGCAGAACGCCCGCCATCGCGGAATGCAGCAGGCCGGTCCCGCAGTCGGCCAGGCTGATCGAGTAGTAGTGCTCGAGGACCTGCGCGACGTCGTAATAATCTTCCTCACAGAACGCGACCGACACAGTGGGGTCGCGATCGGAGGCGAGGATCTCCAGCCTGCTCGGTGCCTGGGTAGTGAATCCGCGCACGTCCGCGTAGCGCTGGATCTGGTCCCGCTCGTTCAGCAGGTCACGGACGGTCGCGGAGGTCTCCAGCCGAAGCTTGTCCGAGAGCGTGCCGCGGTCGGGGTTGGCGTCAACGGCGATCACCCGGTCACCCCGCACGGAGGCCAGCGTGGCTCCCAGGCCCACCGTGGTCGTGGTCTTGCCGACGCCGCCCTTCAGGCTCATCACGGCCACCCGATGGTGACCGGTGCTGACTGGGGTCCGGGCCCGCGCGGTCAGCTCGCGGCGCCGCAGTTCCGCCGCCGACTGAGGGGCCCGGATGAGGCCGCCAGTAGCCTGGTAGACCGCCCGGCGCCAGCCACCCGAAGGCGCCTTGTGCCTGCCAGGCAGCAGGACATCGGCGGTGAGGCTGTCGGCAGTCTCATTGGTCCGCAGCCCTCCGGGCGGCCGCCCTGTGGGCCCCTGCACAGGGCGTGGCTGCGCTGGGGGCCGCTGCAACGGGGGTGGCTGCAACAGGGGTGGCTGCAGTGCGGGCGGCCGAACTGGGGACGGTTGCACTGCGGGCTGTTGGGCCGCGTAAAGCCGGGCGTTCGTCTCGTCGCCAGGGAACGTCGCCGACCTCGGTGCTCGACACTGGTCCGGCTCGGGATACGGGCCTGCTGCCGGAGGTGCGTCCGGCACATGATGCGGGTCGGGCACGGGATGCGGATCCGGTACGGGACTCGGATCCGGTACGGGACTCGGATCCGGTACAGGACTCGGATCCGGTACAGGACTCGGATCCGGTACAGGACTCGGATCCGGTACAGGGCGCGGGTCGGGCACAGGGCGCGGGTCCGGCATGGGAGGCGGATCAGGCACAGGACGCGGGTCCGGTGCCGGGATCGTGCCAGCGAAAGAAACAGGTTCCGGCGCGGCAGGCACCTCTGGTACGGACGGCGCGGCAGGCGTACCTGCCCAGGCGGCCATCTCCGCAGGTGTCTGGGTAGGTGGCGCGACCTGCGCTTCGGCCTGGGGTTCAATGGCCGGCACGACCGGGGACTCAACAGCCGACCCGGCCGAGGACTCAACAGTCGGCTCCACCAAAGACTCAACAGGCGGCTCCGCCTGGGGCTCGGCAGCCGGCTCCGCCAGGGACTCAACGGTCGGCCCGGTCAGGGAGTCAACAGCCGGTTCCGCCCCGGGCTCGACAGCCCGCTCCGCCAGGGAGTCAACAGTCGGCCCGGCCAGGGACCCAACAGCCAGTTCCGCCTCGGGCTCGACAGCCGGCTCCGCCGGGGACTCAACAGCGAAATCTGGATCGGGCTCGGCCGGGGCGTAAGGCGTAGCCGCCGACCAGTCCTGCGGATCGGCCCGGGCATAGGACATGCGTTGAGGCCACGCCTGGGCATCGGGAGCCAGCGGCGCGTAGGGCGTCGGCTGCGGGTCCGCGCGGCTGAGTTCGCGCGCAGAGCCATAGTCGTCCGGCAGGTCATAGTCATCCGCTGTGTCGTATCCGCCAGGAGGACCGTAAGCATCGGCCGCGTCGTAACCGCCAGCGGGACCGTAAGCATCGGCCGCGTCATATCCGCCAGGAGGACCGTAAGCGTCGGCCGGGTCGTAACCGCCAGCGGGACCGTAGGCGTCGGCCGCGTCGTAACCGCGGGGAGGGCCGTAGGCATCTCCCGGGCCAGCGGGCCCTTCGGGCGACTGCGCGGACTGAGGACCTAATGCGCGAGTGCCGAACGGCGGCGGCTGGCCGAAGGGGCTCGGCACACTGGAGGGCGCCCAGCTGAACTGACCATCCCCTGCGCTCTCGTTCTCCCCGCGCCGGTCACCCTCGGCACCAGGTCCAGATGTCAAGGGGTCCGGCCCGCGTGACTCGCCTGCGGCCTTCTGCTCCTGGTCGTGATCGGCCAAGGTCGTTCCCCTCAGCTCTCATCGGTAGGAGAATGGCGTGCCCGAAAGGCCCGGATGAGTGCCTCAAGCCGAAGCCTAGGCCACCCGGATACCGGCAGCACACCCCCGGAAACGATTTGCTACCAGGAGCTCGCATGCGTGCCATCGTGATCACCACACCCGGCGGCCCTGACGTCCTTCGCCTGGAGGAGGTCCCAGATCCCGTGCCGGGACCCGGCGAAGTGGTGGTGGAGGTGGCCGCGGCGGGGGTCAACCGCGCGGATGCGATGCAGCGCGAAGGTGGCTACCCGCCGCCCCCTGGTGCCCCGCCCTACCCGGGCCTTGAGTGCTCCGGCCGGATCTCCGCGGTCGGCCCGGGCGTCACGGGCTGGCAGAGCGGCGACGAAACATGCGCGCTGCTGGCCGGCGGCGGTTACGCTGAGCGGGTCGCGGTACCGCAGGGGCAGTTGCTTCCCATCCCGGACGGCGTGACGCTGACCGAGGCCGTCGCACTACCGGAGGCTGCGTGCACGCTGCAGGCGACCGTATTCCTGCAGGCACGCCTCCGTCCTGGGGAGACATTGCTGGTGCATGGCGGAGCGGGCGGCATCGGGACGATGGCGATCCAGATCGCCAAGGCGCTCGGGGTGACAGTCGCCTGCACCGCGGGATCGCCCGCCAAGCTGGCCCGGTGCCGCGAACTGGGCGCGGATCTGGCGATCTCCTACCGCGACGAAGACTTCACCGCCGCCATACGTGACTTCACCGAGGGCCGCGGAGCCGATGTCATCCTCGACATCATGGGCGCCCCTTACCTGCAGCGGAACCTGGAGGCCCTGGCCACAGACGGCCGCCTCATGGTGATCTCCCTACGGGGCGGCAGCCGTGCGGAGGCCGACCTGGGCCTGCTCATGCGCAAGAGGGCGAGCATCCTCGCCTCCACCCTCCGGGCACGACCCCTGGCGGAGAAGGCTGCGATTGTCGCGGAGGTCCGGGAGCATATCTGGCCGCTCATCGGCTCCGGGAAGGTCGCGCCGGTCATCGAGCGGGTGCTGCCGATGGCCGACGCGGCTCAGGCGCACCGCCTGCTGGACGATGGCTCACATGTGGGCAAGATCCTGCTGGTCAATTGATCCAGCGGCCCCGAGGCGCACCCACTGCGCGGGAGGAGCAAGACTAGGACCATGGATGACCGGATAAGCCCCAACGCAAATCCCCCTGGGAAGGTGGTCGTGGTCGGCCCGGACGGGATGGCCGCGGATGGCGACGCTGCCGAGGCGGGCGGCGAGCGTCCCGTAATCGAGATGGTCGAACAGCCGGCGAAGGTGATGCGGATCGGCAGCATGATCCGTCAGCTACTCGAAGAAGTCAGGGCGGCCCCGCTTGACGAGAAGAGCAGGGCGAGGCTCAAGGAGATACACCAGAGTTCGATCAAGGAACTCGAGGACGGGCTGGCGCCAGAGCTGGTCGATGAACTCGAGCGGCTTTCGCTGCCCTTCGCCGAGGACGAAACGCCCAGCGAGGCTGAACTGCGGGTGGCCCAAGCGCAGCTGGTCGGCTGGCTGGAGGGCCTGTTCCACGGCATCCAGACCACCCTGTTCGCCCAGCAGATGGCCGCCCGGGCGCAGCTGGAGCAGATGCGGCGGGCACTACCCCCCGGCATGATGCCCGGAGGTCCGGACGAGGGGCCACCCCAGCAGCAAGCGCGCTCCTCGGGCCCCTACCTGTAAGCCCGCCCCACCGGCCGTCGCCGCCCACCGCCGCACTGCCCTGTCAGGCCTAGACGCGGCCGTACCGTAGCCGCGCCAGCCAGGCGGCAGCCTGCGCGAACTCGGCGTCGGAGGTCCCCGCGCGCACCTGGGCCCGGCCGCCGTCGTGGCGCGGGTAGCTGCCCAGGAACCGGACCTCGGCGCAGACTCTGCGCAAGCCCATCAGCGCCTCGCCGACCCGGGCATCATCGACGTGGCCTTCGCAGTCGATGGAGAAGCAGTATTTGCCGAGGCCATCCCCGGTCGGCCGGGACTCAATGCGGGTCAGGTTGATGCCACGCACCGCGAACTCGGTGAGGATCTCCATCAGCGCACCCGGGTGATCTTCGGCCAGGAACGCCACAAGCGACGTCCGGTCGGCGCCGGTGACCGCGGGCGGCGGCCCCGGCAGGCTTACCACGACGAACCGGGTGACCGCGTCCGCCCGATCCTGCACATTGCGGGCGAGCACGGCAAGGCCGTAGGTGTCCGCGGCGAACGCCCCGGCCAGCGCGGCGTCTATCTCTCCATCGGCAGCCTGTCGTGCCGCCTCAGCATTAGAGGAGGCTGGCCGCCAGCCGGCGTCGGGCAGGTTCTCGGCGAGCCACCGCCGGCACTGCGGCTGGGCCTGCGGGTGCCCGCCCACTGTCTTGATGTCCACGATCTCGATTCCGGGCCGCGCCAGCAGGGCGAAGGCCACCGGCAGCAGCACCTCTGCGCGGATGACCAGGTCCACCCCGGTGGCGAGCTCGTCCAGGGTGGCAGTCACGGCGCCCTCGACCGAGTTCTCGATGGGCACGACCGCGCGCTCGACCACCCCGGTGCGCACGGCCTCAAGGGTGGCCTGGATGGTCACGCACGGAATGGCTTCCACGTCCGGCCCACTGGCGAAGGCGAGCAGCGCAGCCTCCGTGAACGTACCCTCTGGCCCCAGGTAGGCATACCGGTCTGGCATGGCCCTCATGATGCCAGCCGCTGGGAGCTGGTTAGCACGCGGTCACGGGTCAGGCTGGTGAATGTGCCGTTGCACCGGTTCTGACCGTTGCAATGCGACATTCACCGGATTCAGGTCGGCGAAGCGGGGGCGCAGGCGCCACAGAAACACCATGAGCCACACGGTGACGGCGAGCAGGATCACCGGCGTCACCCCCGTCCTGACGACGGAGCGTAGCCAGCCCAGGTCGGCCGGCATGGTAATGCCTCTCGCTGGCAGATAACCGAAAGCGAGCGCCGCGGTGCGCGCGAGCAGCAGCCAGTCCAGAACCAGCACAGGCCGGACCAAGACGGGCCCGACCAGGGCAGGCCGAGGCAGCACGAGCCGGACCAGCACGGGCCGAGCCAGCACGGGCCGGACCAGCACAGCCGAGGCCGAGATGGGCAGCAGCGCGAGAAGCGCCCAGCCGAGGCCGTCATACCAGGGCAGCACGTAGAGCCACGCCACCAACCAGGCGAACACGAACGCGAAGACGCAGCCGACGGCCACCCCGGCCACGTTCACACCCGCGCCTCCCCCCAGCGCGCGGAGCAACAGCACAAGCAGCAGCACAGCGAGCGCGATCGCTCCCGCCTTGACCAGGTCACCGGCGATGCCGCCGCCGACGATGAGCACCAGCCCGGCGCGGACCCCCCGCCACGGCGAACCGATGGACACGAAACTCCCGGCGTGCAGGGCCGGCCTGAAAGACGCGAACCCCCAGGGTGCGAGGGACGCTGTCACGATCACAGCGAACCCGGTCACCAGGCCGCTGACGGCAACGGCGATCCAGCGCCAGTGCTGCCACCAGGCCGCCACGGCGGCCACCACGAGGCCAGCCACAATGAGGGCCATCGTCAGCTTCACGGCGGCCCCGAGCCCGGCGATACCACCCGCCGCCAGGGCCACCAGGAACCGCCGTGGCGCAGGAACTTGGCTGGAAGCGTTCGGTAGGCCAAGGGAGAAGACGGCGATCGCGGCCACCCCGAAAAAGATCGCCTGGCTGTCCACGTGCTCGCCGGCCACCAGGACCTGCAGCAGGAGCGGGTTGAACGTCCACAACAGGGCAGCGCGAAGTTGACGCGGCGCGCTGCCGCGGGTCAGCCGGTGCAACAGCAGGCCGGTGGCCGCGAACGCCGCCACGTTGAGCAGCGACAGCACGAACACGGTGAGCCGCACCGAGGTCCCGCCGGCCAGCGCCGCCAGCGCCTGCCCGCCGCTGGCCAGGCCGCCGTACACTGACGGGCTGCCCCGCCAGTCCTGCACCGCGCGGGCCACCGGATCACCGAGCCGGGCCAGCATGGCCGGGGTGGTCGTGTAGGGGTTATGACCGGTGACCACCATCCGTCCGTAGGCGGCATAGCTCAAATGATCTGATGAGCCGAACGGAGGTACCAAGGCAATTGCCGCCGCCGCGACGATGCCTGCGCACAGGATCGCCCGCGGGGGCACCAGCCAGCCCCGGTGCGCGGCGCGCAGGCCGAGGCCGAGGCCGAGCGTGCCCGCGGCCAGCGCGGCAGCGGCCAGGGCGACCGCGAGGGCGGGCGGCGGGTGCGCGGCGAAAGCCCACGGCGGCTGGCCGTGCTGGCCGGGCAGCGCCGGCTCCATCACGGACGGGCCGAGGATGGCCACGCCCAACGTCATCGCCACGCTCAGCGACGTGGCGAACAGCCCGGCGCGGCCCATCAGCTCAGGGAATTCCGCGCGGCAGCCGTGCCATCGGCTGCCTGACCGCCAGGGCGCGCGCGACGTCGGCGAACTGGCGGGCGCGATGGACCTGGGCCCGCCAGTCGCCGCCGGTCGCCCGGTGCGCCAGCGGGACCTCTACCTCGGTGATGCGCATCCCTATGCGGTGCAAGTCGATGGTGAGCGCGGTCTCGGCGCCGAACCCCGGAGCGAGCGGACGGGCGGCCTCGAACGCGGCGCGGGTGAGGCAGCGCTGTCCGTTCAGCGGCTGCGCGGGGCACCACCCGGTGGCCCGACGGATCCCCGTGCCCGACAGGGCAACCACGAATCCGTGCCCACCCTGCTTCACCCGGCTGCTGAACACCGCGATGGTCATGTCCGCCTGCCCTGAGCGCACCGGCTCGATGAGTGGCGCGGCACCCGATGCCGACTCCGCCAGGTCCGCGTCGAGGAAGAGCAGATGGCGGGGGCGGCCGGAGTGCTCGCGGGCTTCCAGCAAGCGGACTGCCTCCGCGCCGGTCTCCATGGCCGCGCTCTTGCCCCGGTGCCGCGCATGCCGCACCACGGTCGCTCCGGCGCTCTCAGCGGTGGCGGCGGTCCCGTCACGAGATCCGTCGTCCACCACCACGATCATGTCGACTCCGGGCAATCCCGCGGCCGCTGTCACGGTCGCGCGGATGCGGTCAGACTCGTCTCTGGCGGGAATCACAACGGCAACGTCACCGCTCGGCGGCATAGGCCGATCCTAGGGCATGGCCGGGCGTTCCACGGTCTGCCATGCGTTGGGCCGGGTTGGGCTTGCTACTGGCCCGGGACCACGGCCGGGTCCTCGAGTACGGTGAACACCGTCTCAAGCCCCGTCACCTGCAAGATCTTCCGCACTGCGGGCCTGGGGCCGGCCAGTTCCAGGGAGCCGCCCTGCTCGTTGGCCCGCCGGTGGGCCGCGAGCAGCACGTTCATGCCGGTCGAGTCGCAGAACTCCACCGCCGACATGTCAACTACGAGCCGGGCCGGATCCCCGCCGGCCAGCGCCGCCGCCAGTTCGCTCTGCAGCCTCGGCGCGGTGTACAGGTCGATTTCACCGGCGAGTGCCACAATGGCGCGATCGCCCTGAAACCGGGTTGAGACCTTGAGCTCCACGTGCCGCACCTTACCGGTCCGCGGCGTCAAGAACCAGACGCTCACGGAGAGCACACGGTCAAATCACGCCCGGCCGGGCGTCTGGTGCGCGAAGCTGTGAGGGAACAGCGACCGAACAGCAGGCACGAGTGAGCCGGAGCGCCCTGGGATGTACCCCTCGCCAGAGAACCCGGACCAGCCGGACCCGCGGCATGGAGGACTGTGGCCGCCGCGTAGCGGTCCCCCGTCGGCGAGCGTGCCGCTGTCCGCGCCCCTGGCGGCGAACGTCCTGCCCGCCGGGGCCAGCGCACCGCCCGCGGTGCCGTTGGCCCCGGTGCCGCCTGCGCAGCCGCTTCCCGGATCGGCGGCGACACCGACGGACGAGCAGCGGGCCAGGATCCGAGACGATGTCGAGGGTCTGAGGCTGCGGGCCAGCGTCGCCGCATCCTGGCTCGAGACGAGCGCCCACTACGCCCAGCTGATCAACCGTGCGGGTGTGGTGCCGGTGACGGCCCGGTTCGGCCGCGAGGACCTCATGTTCCTGGGCGAGGCGCGCGGGCAGATGCTGCGGTTCGCCGAGCTGACGCTGCGCCTCATCGACCTGCACCAGCCGGGCGACGCTGAAGGGATCACCACCCTCCCGTCCAGCCCCATCCTGCGGTGCAGGAGTTGCATGTGGCGCTGGCCGTGCCCGACATTCAGCATCGTCACCGAGGTTATGGACCGCCCGGCTGCGACGTGACCTGCCCAGGCACTGCCTGGTCCCGTCCCGGCACGCCCTTCCGGGACGGGACCAGGCGCGCGGAGCGACTATGGTGCAATCATGGGTAAAATCTTCCTGGTCGTCATCGCCGCGCTCGCCGTGATGATGCTGCTGTCGGTGATCGTCGCCGCCCTGCATATGCTCTTCTGGGTCGCGCTGATTGCCGTCGTGGGCATCGTGGCGCTGCGGGTTGGCCGTGGTACCCGGCGGAGTTCACGCAACTAAGGTCTGCGTGCGCGGCCGGGGCAGCCTCAACGGCTCAGCGGCGGCAGCCTCAACGGGCGGACATGGGCTGCTGCGTGTCCCGCGGTAAGCCCAGGGAACAGCTCACCGCTGCCCCGGTTCGCTTCCGGGCACCTTAACGCGATGGGAGCTTTCGGCGACCTTAGCCTCGGAGCTTTCGGGGGGTTGGCTCTGGGAGCTTCGGGACCTTAGCCCTGGAGCTTTCGGGGACCGTAGCCCTGGGAACCGTTCAGCAGGCTGGTGTTTCCCCGGATGATCCCCGGGGCATGCGGCGCGGGAAGCACCGCCCACACGGTGGTACCCAGATCGTCGCTGCGAACGCCCCAGCTCGAGCACAGATGCTCGACGATGGCGAGCCCGCGGCCGCCGATCGAGGAGAGGGATGGATGGAACGCGCGCGGCAGCGTCTCACTCCCGCCGTCACCCACCGCGAGTTCGATTCGCGCCGGGCCTAGCACCCAGGACACCCGCACGCGGCACCCGGGCAGTGGACGGGCGTGCAGGATGGCGTTGCTGAGCAACTCGCTGACCACAAGCGCCGCGTCCCCGATGGTGGCTGGGAAGATGCCGCAAGCACGAAGTTCCGTACTCAGTTGACCTCGGGCCATGCCAACGCTGGATGGCACGCACGGGAGCAGCACGACGCTCGCCTGACTCACCTCCATGCGCGTCCCGGCCCGTGGGCGGGACCGTGCCAACCCTGGTACCAGCCAAAATGCCCCGCGCGTCAGCACCGGAAACCGCCATCAGCCCCACGAGCATCTGCCGTTAGCTAACGGCCCGCCGGTGCTCAGCAGCCCGTGATCCGCCCATCACAAAACGCCGGCCATGGCCCGCTTCGCTTTCGGTGAGCCGGTAACCGCCATAACATGTCGTGGCCATGACAGCACCGAAGCGCGGGGCCGTGAGAGACGGGTCATGCTCTGCGATGGACCTTCGGTGACCCGGCCAACAGGCATGACCCGGCCGGGAAATCCTGGACGAGGTGAGCCGATGGACCGAGCGGCGGCACACCGCAATGATGCATCGGGCCTGGAAAAGCGGGCGCACGCCGAGGAGGCGTCGGTCGGCGACTCAGCCGTCGGCGTGCCAACAGACGGCACTGGCCGACGCCTGCCCACCATCCGGTCCGTCGCCGCAAGTCCCGTCGCCAGGCATCTCGCCCTGCTGATCTGCTATCTGGCCGCGGGCGTGGCCGTGACCTGGCCCCGGGCCAGCTACCTCACCGGCACTCTGCCCTCCTCACGGGACTCGGCTAGCTATGTCTGGGGATTCTGGTGGGTGGCGCGGCAGGTTACCCACCTCACCGGTCTATGGTCCACCGGCCATATGGCGGCTCCGGTGGGAATCGACCTTGGATTCCACACCCTGATGCCGCTAGCCGGCCTGCTGATGACGCCCGTCACCCTGGCCTTCGGCCCGAGCGCTTCCTACAACCTCATGGTCATCGCTGTTCCCGGTCTGCTGTGCTACGCCATGTACCGGGCCGCGCGGCTGTGGCTTCCCTCGCAGACCGGCGCGATCGCCGCCGGGGCATTCTTTGGTCTCTCGGCCATGCTCACGGAGCAGGACTGGTACCACCTGAACATCGCCGCCGGGGCGCTGTTCCTGCCCATGGCACTCGAAGCGTCGGTGCGCCTGCGGCGGCGTCCCGGGACGCGCCAGGCCATCATCCTGGGCCTGGTCATGGGCTCGGCCATGCTCACCGATCCCGAGTCCGTCGTCCTGGCGTCCATCCTTACCGCGCTGGTCCTGCTGCCCTGGCTGGTGCGGCAGCACTCACTTCCGGCGCTGCGAGCGGCCGCTGTCGCCGTGGCGACGGGGGCATTGATCGCGGCGCCCCAGATCGTCGCGATGGTGCAGGAACTGGCGGCCGGCAATCTTGCCATCCAGCCGGAGCTCCTCGCGGTGACCTACCAGCACTACGGGGTCGGCTTGCCCGGCATGTTCGAGCCGACACCCCGCGTGGCCGATTTCGGGCTGGCCAAGCTAGCCGCCCCATTCCTGGATAATGAAGGGCTGCCGATGTTCGGCGTGGTGCTAACCGCCGCGGCCCTGTTCGGGCTGGCAGTCGCCTGGCGGCGGCGCAGTGCCAGGCTCCTAGCGCTGCTGTGGGTCGGCTGTGCCGCGCTTGCCCTCGGCACCTCCCTGTGGATCGCCGGCCGGCAATACATTCCCTTCAGCCAACTCCGGCACGGCGTGCCGGTGTCGCCGATCATGCCCTATACCTGGTTCGTCCGGATCCCCGGGTTGTCCAGCTTCCGCGAGGCCGACCGGCTCGCGATTCTCGGTCTGGTGCCGGCCGCACTGCTCGCCGGGGCGGCGGTCGACTGGCTGCGTTATCACGCCAGGCCGCTGATCGTGGTGGTGCTCGCCCTGGGCGTGCTGGAAGCCGGGTACTCAGGCAGCCCGAGGATCGGCTCCATGCCGACCGCGCTGGCCAAGCTGGATGGCCCCATCGCCGCCGACCGGTCGGGCTCCGTCGTCGTGGACATCCCGTACGGGCTGCGGGGCGGCATCCCGGTATACGGGAGCAGGTTCGCCGCGGAGGCGCTGGTGCTCGCCACCGCCGACGGCCATCCGCGCGCGATCGCCTACACCTCCCGGGTACCGGCCACCACCATCGCCGCCATCCGCAAGCACGCGTTCTATACGTACCTGATCCATACTCAGCACTACAACGCCGCGCATTACATTCCGCTTTCCACGGAGCAGGTAGCGGCGGCACGGCAGGACCTGCGGCACATTGACGTCGGCTGGCTGCTCGTCTGGCACAGCAATCGCGCTATCCTGCGCTTCCTCGCGCAGACCGGATTCCGGTTTGACTACCGCGCGGGTGGCGTATTGGTGTACCGCCCGGCCTTCCGCTGATCGGCGGCAACTGCCGCGTCAACATCCGGCGCCGCCGCGATCATCCTGATCATCCCGCCCAAGCAAGGGCAACATGGCGCAAAACGCCAGCGGCAGCTCAACGCAGGCCGTGGCCTGCGAGGTCAGCTGATTGGCGGGAGGCCCTCCACCGCAGCGCAGCGCGGCATGGGCCGACGCGCGGCGCATGCACATCGGCTGGGTGCTCCTCTGGTATCCGAGGGGTCACATTCGTAACTTCCTACGCCATACGGGCTTCCGGTTCGATTACCGTGCGGACGGCGTTTCGGTGTACCGGCCGACCCCGCCGAACTCGTAAATTGCGGCTGTTTTACTCCTTCTTCATAGTTTCATTTTGATAGCTTGGAAATTCCTTGGGGGCCGACTATTCATCGCCACATTGTTTGCATTCCTGGCTGGATTATGCGGCCTGTCATGGCACCATCATTCCGTGCAGACGGGGGAGGCCCCTACCGGGGAGGTGGCGGCCGGGCAGATGGATGCCGGGCAAGTGGATGCCGGGGAGGTGGCCGCCGGGCAGGTGGCCGCCGGGGACGACCGGGCTGGGGACGCGCGGGCTGGGGACAACCGGGCTGGGGACGACCGGGCCCGGCAGGTGGATGCCGGGGACGCGCGGGCTGGGGGGCCGGCGGTGGGCGGGCCGGCTGGGTGGGGCGGGCCGGTGGCCCGCCATCTTGTGCTGCTGGCGTGCTATGTGGCCGCCGGGATCGCGGTCACCTGGCCGCGGGTCACCTACCTGGCCGGCCGCCTGCCCGCCACCCGCGACGCCGGCGGTTACGTCTGGGACTTCTGGTGGGTGGCCCGCCAGGTTTCCCACCTGGCCAGCCCCTGGTCCACCACCTACATCGCCGCCCCCGTGGGAACCGACCTCGGCTACCACACCCTGATGCCGCTGCCCGGCCTGCTGATGACCCCCGTCACCCTGGCCTTCGGGCCCAGCGCCTCCTACAACCTGCTGTCCATCGCCTGCCCCGGGCTGCTGTGCTACGCCATGTACCGGGCCGCCCGGCTGTGGCTGCCCTCGCAGACCGGCGCCATCGCCGCCGGGGCACTGTTCGGCTTGTCTTCCATCCTGGCCTGGCGCAGCTGGTATGAGGTCAACCTGGCCGCCGGGGCCCTGTTCCTGCCCATGGCCCTGGAAGCCTCCGTGCGGCTGCGCCGCCGCCCCGGCCGCCGCCAGGCCATCATCCTGGGCGTGGTCATGGGCGCCGTGGTCCTCACCGACCAGGAATCAGCCGTCCTGGCCGCCATCGTGACCGCGCTGGTCCTGCTGCCCTGGATGCTGCGCCACCCCGCACCAGCCCGGCTCTGGCCACCAGCCCTCGCCACCGCGGTCGGCGCCGTCATCGCCACCCCCCAGATCGTCGCCATGACCCAGCAAGCACTCACCGGCGGCGCCTCGGCACCGCAGGCCAGGTCTCTCGCCATGGATTACGTCAACTCGGGCGCCGGGCTGGGACAGTTGTTCGCCCCGTCGCCACGGGTCGCCAACTTCGGCATGAGGGGCATCGCCTCCCTCTACTACAGCGGCCCGGTGAGCATGGCCACGGTGACGTTCGGGGTGGTCCTGACCGTGCTGGCCCTGCTCGGGCTGGCCGTCGCCCGGCGGCGGCGCAGCGCGCGGCTGCTCGGCCTGCTGTGGGCCGGCTGCGCAGCCCTCGCCCTCGGCTCCGCGGTCTGGATCAGCGGGCATCCGTACGCACCCCTCAGCCAGGTCTCGCATGGCGCGCACTTGTCAGTGCTCCTGCCGTACACCTGGTTGGTGAGGATCCCTGGCCTGTCCAGCTTCCGCGAGGCAGACCGGTTCACCATCCTCGGCCTCATCCCCGCCACCCTGCTCGCCGGGGCCGCGGTGAACTGGCTGCGCTACCACGCCAGGCCCGTGCTCATCCCGGTACTCGCCCTGGCCCTCCTGGAAGCAGGCTGGTCAGGCAACCCCAGCATCCCGACCATGCCCACCACCATGCCCGCGCTCGACGCCCCGATCGCCGCCGACCCCTCAGCCTCGATCGTCGTCGACATCCCCTTCGGCATCCGCGGCGGCCTGCCCGTCATCGGCTCCGCGTTCCCACCCCAATCCATGGTCCTGGCCACCGCCGACCACCACCCCCTCGCCGCCGCGTTCATCTCCCGCATCCCCGCCGGAACCCTCAGCGGAATCCAGCACCACCCCTTCTACGCCGCCCTGCTCAACGCCGAAGGCGGCGACCTGCACACCGCCCTGGGGGAGTTCAGGGCGGTACGGGCCGACGCCCGGCGCATGCATATCGGCTGGGTGCTCCTCTGGCACCGCAAGCACGATGTCCTGCGCTTCCTCCGGCGGGCCGGTTTCCGGTTCGGCTACCGGATCGACGGTGTCTCCGTCTACCGGCCAGCCGGTCACTAGGGTGTGTCCCACTAACTGCTGTGCTGGACTGCGTCCGCCGCAGGTGGAAGGTCGCCCAGGAGGCCTTCGGCGGCCAGGCCACGGACCAGGCCACGCAGGCCAGCCGAGAGACCTGCCCGCTCCTCGGCGGACAGGGAGGCGATGATCCGGGCCTGCCTGGACTGCCAGGTCCGCCAGACCCGGGCCGCGATCAGCCGGCCTTCGGGCGTGAGATACAGCCGGATATACCGCTGGTTTTCCTCATCGCGGCCGCGCCTGATCCAGCCCTTGCGCTCCAGGCCCGACGCGAGGCGGCTCACGGTGCTTTTCTCAAGGCCGAGCAGGGTGGCCAGCTGACCCTGCGCGATGCCGCGCGCCGCGACCAACTCGATGAGCGCCCTGGCCTCGGATGCCGACACCACCGGAACGGGCGCGTCGGGCATGCCGTCGACGGCGGTCGCCGCGTCCGCACTGCGGGAGTTCACGGTCTCCGCGGCCGCGGCCGGCGATGCGACGGCCCGGGCCAGCGACCCGGCCGCACCTGCCATGGCGGCCGGATTCACCACCCGGAGTAGCTGTGCCAGCAGCCCGACCAACTCCGCGTCGTCGATTGAGGAGCTCACATGAACAGTTGTACCGCACAACTTCCTGGGTGGTACGTTTTACGCGTGATAGTTGCCCCGTACAACTCCGGACCCGGGCTCCGGCACGCATCCCCGGGCCAGCCTGATGGCCGGTTGCGTGGCAGGCAACCGGGCGGATGCGGTGGAGCGGGCACCCGGGCGCGTACGCGCGCCGTAGGCTCACCGTCGTGAGAAATCAGGGAAGGGTGAGCGGGCCGGGCAGGCTCAGCGGCCTCGATGGTGACACCGAGCTCGCGGGCCTGGCCACCGCGATGGCGGTCCCTGAAGCAGTGGGCGACGATCAGTTGCCGGACGAGCCACTGCCCGAACTGGCAGCAAGATACGGCCTCACGCGTAGTGCGGCGCGGCCGCCGCTCCTGAAGTACCTGTCGGATCTGTGGCAGCGGCGCCACTTCATCACGGGCTTCGCGACCGCCCGCAACGTGGCAATGTACACCGACGCCCGGCTCGGCCAGGTCTGGCAGGTGCTCACGCCTCTGCTGAACGCGGCCGTCTACTACCTGATCTTCGGCGTGATCCTGGACACCAGGCGCGGAGTGCCGAACTTCATCGCCTTCCTGGTCGCCGGGGTCTTCATCTTCAACTTCACCCAGCGGTCGTTCATCATCGCGTCCCGCGTGATCAATGACAGCCTGCCGCTGATCCGCGCCTTGTACTTCCCGCGCGCCGCCCTGCCGCTCGGCTATGTGCTGATCGAGCTACAGCAGCTGATGATCTCGATGGTTGTCCTGGTCACGATCGTGCTGGCCACCGGTGAGCCACTGACCTGGTACTGGTTTCTTGTCATCCCTGTGCTGCTGTTCCAGGCCTTCTTCAATGTCGGGGCCGGCCTTATCCTGGCCCGTATCGGGGCCGGGGTCGACGATGTGAGTCAGTTGCTGCCGTTCATCGTGCGGACGTGGATGTACGCGTCCGGCGTGATGTTCAGCATCCAGACACTGAAGAACCTCGCTGGGCACCACAAGCTCAGCTATCTGCTTCAGATCAACCCGGCCGCCGTCTACATCACCCTGACCAGGACAGCGCTGCTAAAGTCACAGCGGCTGAGCATCCCTGGCGCCGCGCCGTACAATCGCCACCTCTGCACCCTCTACTACAAAGATCCGGCCAAGCACATCTATGACAGCGCGCATTGCATGCCCCTCGTGAGCAATACAGGCCTCTGGCTGTACGGCGTCGGCTGGGCGATCCTGGCGCTCATCATCGGCTTCTTCTACTTCTGGCGCGCGGAGGCGAGGTACGGCCGTGGCTGACCCCATGGTGATCGTGGACGACCTGCATGTGGTGTACCGGGTGTACGGCGCGGGCGGAGACAAGGGAACCGCGGCCACGGCACTCATGCGGATGCTGCGCAAGCAACGGCGGCCCTCCATCCGCGAGGTGCACGCCATCCGCGGCATGTCGTTCGTCGCCTACCGGGGCGACGTCGTCGGCGTGATCGGGCGGAACGGCTCTGGCAAATCAACCCTGCTGCGCGCGGTCGCCGGACTGCTCCCCGCCGAGAAGGGTGCTGTGTACAGCGATGGCCACGCCGCGCTGCTCGGCGTGAACGCGGCGTTGCTCGACGACCTCACCGGCGACCGGAACGTGGTGCTCGGCTGCCTGGCCATGGGCATGAGCCCGCAGGAGGTCAAGGAGAAGCACGACAAGATCGTTGAATTCTCCGGTGTCGGCGACTTCATCAACCTGCCCATGCGTGCCTACTCCACCGGCATGGGCTCGCGGCTCCGGTTTGCCATCGCCTCCTCCAAGAGCCACGACGTGCTGCTCATCGACGAGGCCCTGGCCACCGGGGACGCCGAGTTCCAGCGCAAGAGCCACGAGCGCATCGACGAGTTGCGGCAGGAGGCCGGTACGGTGTTTCTGGTCGCGCACAACCTGAGCGAGATCCACGAGACCTGCAACCGGGTGATCTGGCTGGAGAAGGGCCAGATCGTGCGGGCCGGATCGGACGTCGCCGGAATCCTCGACGCCTACCTGGCCGCCTCCGGGAGCGCGCCCCGCTTTCGCGAACTTCGCGAGGCCGCCGCCGAAGCCTGACCCTCCACCGGCTCACTGACCACTGACCCGCAGCCGGCTGTCCGCAGACGCCGCTGGCCGTGTCCCCCCGCGCGGGAGGACACGGCCAGCGGCATTGATGTGCGGTCATCGCCCGCGGCTGCGGGCCCGCGGTCAGGTGGCCGCCCAGACCTCGGACACGTTGCCGTAGCAGTCCTGTTGGTCCAGTTGGGTGCCGTTGACGGTGCTCCCACCCGGATCGTCCAGGCACCGGCCGGAGTTTGCGTTGATCAGCTCGCCATTCGGGCCGATCAGCCACTGCTGGTTCGGCGAAGGCTGGTTGTTGGTGCGGGTGCAGGTCGACAACTGGATCTTCGCACCGTCCAGCAGGCTCAGGCCGGCTACGTCCAGGCACTTGCCGTTGATCCGAAGGGTTCCGTCCGTGGCGAGAACCCATTTCTGCGTGGTACGTCCGTTACAGCCATAGATCTGGATCTTGGTGCCGTTGGCGGTACCGCCGGCGGTGTCATCCACGCACTTGCCGGCCACGCCGGACTGGACCGGGCTGGCCGGCAGCGTCCAGGTCTGGTTGGACGTGCCGTGGCAGGTATAGATCTGGACCTGGGTGCCGTTCGTGGTGCTGTAGCCGGGGTCATCCAGGCACCGTCCGGAAGCCGGGTTGAACAGCACCCCGAAGCCGCCCAGGAACCACTGCTGGTTGCCTCCCCCGGTGCAGGGCCACAGGTCGACCTTGGACCCGTTCGCAATGCTCGCGTGGACGATGTCGAGGCATTTGCCGTGAATAGTGACGGTGCCCGCGCCTCCGGGGAACCCGTCGGGCACGAACGCCCAGTTCTGCGAGGCTCCGCCGTTGCAGGTATAGATCTGGATCTTGTTGCCATTCGCGGTGCTGTTGTTGGTGTCATCCAGGCACTTCCCGCCCAGCGCGAGCCGCACCGTCCCGGCCGCGGCAAAGTAGGCGGCCCGCATAGACGCGACCGTGGCCATATTGAACGTCACCGACCCGCTGGCAGCGGTGCCGTCGGTGGCCTTCACGGTCACCGACGCCGTACCCGTCGTGCCCGTGTCGGTACCCAAGATAACCCCAGCGGAGTTGATGGCCAGCCCCGCTGGAAGGCCGGTCGCCGCGTAGGTCAGTGTCTGGGTCACGGAATCGACGGCATGGATTGGCAGGGTCAGCTTGACACCGTTGGCGATGTCCACGGTGCCCGGGTTTAGGACGGTAACGACATCCCCGGTGGTGGCCTCGGAGAACCCGGTGATGCCACTGGGGGTGCCCTCGCCCGTGGGGCCGTTGTAACCGGCCAGGGAGCCCGCCGCGTTGCACAGGTAGGACCGCGTGGGCTCACAGGTTCCGTTGGACCCGCTGGTGACGTGGTTGAACACGGAGGTGTGCTGGTAAGCGTAGGAGG
>DASWFT010000275.1:0-4794 GCA_036394075.1 Streptosporangiaceae bacterium | reverse complement strand
GGGGCCATGGATCTGGGACTGGAAAACCGGGTCGCGCTGGTCACCGGCGCCTCGGGCGGCATCGGCGCGGTCATCGCCACCACGCTCGCCGCCGAAGGGGCGCGCGTCGCGCTCGGGTGCCATACCGGCCGCGACAAAGCCGAGCAACTCGCCGGCCAGATCGGGGCGGCGATGGTGGTCTCCCACGACCTGGCCGACCCGGCGACCATCCGGGCCGCGGCCGATGCTGTGGCGCAGAACTGGGGCCGCCTGGACATCCTGGTGACCAGCGCCTGGGCCTCCCCGGGCTGGGCGCGGCCCGACAATCCGGCCGAGGCGACGCCCGCCCGCGCCTGGCAGGACCAGATGCGCGTCAACGCCGAAGGCACCGCCTTCACCGTCCAAGCCGTGCTTCCGCACATGCGCGCGGCGGGCTGGGGCCGTATCGTCCTGATGTCCTCCGGCGCCGCCGACGGGGCACCGGGCCTTGAGCAGTACGCCGCGGCCAAGGCGGCATTGCACGGGCTCGCACGGAGCCTCGCCCGGAGTGCCGGCCAGGCCGGCATCCTGACCAACATCGTGATGCCAGGCCTGATCCCCACGCAGCGGCACCGCCAGTCCATCCCGCAGCAAGTCCTCGACGAGATCGCAGCGCGCAACCCCACCGGACGCCTGGCCACCGAAGACGACGTCGCCCGGCTCGTCGCGTTTCTCGCATCGGCCGCCAACAACAGCGTGACCGGCGCGGAAATCCACGTCGGCCAGGGCGCCTAGAAAGGCGTGTCTCGCAGATCTTCAGCCTGCTGCACCGGTGTTTGCCGCACAGTCGCCGGAGGGCGCCTCGCGGCGTTGTCGTCGTCGCCAATAGCTCCGCTATTGGCTCCTCCTCCGCCTTGCGATCCATCCCTCCGGCGGCCGCTCGCGACGGCCAAGATCTACGAGACACGCCTGGCCCATGACAGTTGTCATGGGCATGTCGTGACAGCCGTCTCGGGAATTGGCCGCCGTGTGCTGCGACCATTGCCCCATGACAGTGACAAATATGGACTACGGGCGGGAATCGGGGCCGTCTGGCAGCGGCCCGCTACTGGCGGTCAGCCTGCATGGCGTGCGCAAGAGCTTCGGCTCCGTTCAGGCGGTGAAAGGCATCGACCTGGACATCGCTCCCGGGGAGATCGTCGCGTTGCTTGGCCCCAATGGCGCAGGTAAAACCTCAACCATCGACATCATCCTCGGACTATCCAGGCCCACCGCCGGTGAGGTATCTGTATTCGGAATGCAACCGCGGCAGGCCATTTCTCGCGGGCTCGTGTCCGCCGTGATGCAGACCGGCGGGCTGCTCAAAGACCTCACCGTCCTTGAGACCGCCCAGTACACCGCTAGCCTGTTCGCGCACTCCAGGCCGGTGGGCGAGGTCTTGGAGCGGGCGGGCATCACCGCCATCGCGGACCGCATGGTCGGCAAGTGCTCTGGTGGCGAGCAGCAGCGACTGTGCTTCGCCATGGCCCTGTTGTCCGATCCGGAACTGCTCATCCTCGACGAGCCCACGACCGGCATGGATGTGGAGGGCCGGCGCAGCTTCTGGGGGGCGATCCGGCAGGACGCGGCCACCGGGCGGACCGTGCTCTTCGCCACGCACTATCTGGAGGAGGCCGACGCATACGCCGACCGGATCATCCTGCTGCGCCATGGCCAGATCGTCGCCGACGGCACGTCGTCGGAGGTCAAGGCGCTGGCGGCGGGACGGACGGTGCGTGCCACCCTGCCCGGGGCGGACCAGGCGACACTGGCCGCGATACCCGGAGCGGACAGCGTCGAGGTGCGAGGCGACACGGTGCTGATCCACTCCAGCGACAGCGATGCGGTGGCCAGGTACCTGCTCACCAGCACGCAGGCCAAGGACCTCGAGATCAACACCCGCGGCCTCGAAGACGCCTTCATCGCCTTGACCAGCGACGACAACAACATCAACGGCAGTCACACAGGAGCATCACGATGAGCACCCAGTCGCTTCCCGCGCCCGACCTGACCACCCGCCGGGCTCCGGGCCTGGGCGGATTCAATCTCACCGTCCTGGGCCTGGAGATCCGGCGGATGCTGCGCAACCGGCGCACCCTGCTGTTCACGATGGTGCTTCCGGTCGTGTTCTTCCTGATCTTCGGTCTGAACAGTCAGTACGCCAACCTGCGGTCCGGCCACGGCAACGTCTCCGCGTTCATCATGATCAGCATGGCGCTCTACGGCGCGATCCTGGCCACGACCAGCGGCGGGGCAATGGTCTCGATCGAGCGTGCTGCGGGCTGGAGCCGCCAGCTACGGCTGACCCCGCTGGCACCAGCGGCGTACATCGCCATCAAGATGCTCACCGCGCTGGTACTGGGGCTCGCTTCCGTCGTGGCGGTCTATGTCGTGGGGATGCTCACCGGCAAGCCCTCAATGCCGGGCTACCTCTGGCTCGTGACCGGGCTGTGCGTCTGGATCGGCTCGCTGGTCTTTGCGGCGTTCGGCCTGTTCATGGGCTATCTGCTGCCCACCGAGAACGTCATGCAGATCCTGTCGTTCGCGCTCCTGCTGTTCTCTTTCGGAGGCGGCCTCTTCATCCCGCTGAGCCAGTTCCCCCACGTGCTCCAGACGATCGCCGAGTTCACTCCGCTCTACGGCCTGAATCAGCTCGTACACGCTCCGCTGCTAGGTGTCGGCGTCCAC
Source organism: Streptosporangiaceae bacterium (assembly GCA_036394075.1). Lineage (GTDB taxonomy): Bacteria > Actinomycetota > Actinomycetes > Streptosporangiales > Streptosporangiaceae > JAWWPY01. The sequence continues at coordinate 2,109 of DASWFT010000275.1, read as the reverse complement.
GTGGCGTGGTGGGTGAACGCCGTGGTGTGGCTGGCCATATTCTCGGGCGGCGCGATATGGCGCTTCCGCAAGGACACCGCGCGGGTCTGAGCGAGGGACACCTTCATGATCGCGGTGGATTGCTGGTCAGGGGCGACCACCAATCAACCGCGATCATGAAATAGAGGGCTCCGGAAGGTCGCGTCTGTCATGGTGTAGGATCCGCGGATCGGTGAGCAAATCCGGATGATCATGAGCACTGGATGAGCAAAATCCGGGTTTCGTGAGCAATGGCTCGGGGTTTGTCTCTACCCTGGCTCGGGGTTTGTCTTTACCGTCTGTTTTATGGTTGCACAGTCCGGCGTCCGGCTGAAGGTATCCGATCCGGCTGCCCGGGTCCGGTATGACGATGGATTAGTGCAGGCGTTCCCGCTGGGGCGGCTGCGGCTGGCGGATTTCCGGGATTCGGTTCCGTGGCGGCGGGTGCGCTCGCTTCACGGTCAGGCGCATTACTCCGGGGCGTACGCGTCCGCCACGACGGGCGGGTTCGTGGTTTACGAGAGTCGCCTGGAGCTGGCCAGGCTGCTGCTCGCCGATTTCGATCCGCAGGTCCGGCAGATCTATGCCCAGCCGTTCCTGCTGGTCGCCCGGGTCGGCGGGCGGGTCCGGCGTCATGTTCCGGACTTCCTGCTGGTGTCGGCGGCCGGGACTGCCCGGCTGGTGAATGTCAAGCCGGCTGCGCGGCTGGGGGATCCGAAGGTCGCCGAGGCCGTGGCCTGGCCGGGCGTGCTGGCTGAGCGGCAGGGCTGGGAGTACGAGGTCTGGTCGGGCGCGGATGCGGCGGTGCTGGAGAACATCCGGTTCCTGGCCGGGTACCGGCGCCCGGGCCTGGTGCCGCCTGAGCAGGTCGAGCGGTCCTGGGAGTGCGTGCGGGACGGTGAGCTGCTGATGGACGCTGAACTGCGCCTCGCCGGGAGCAGGCCGCGGCATGAGGTGCGGCCTGCTCTGCTGGCTTTGCTGTGGGCCGGTCGGCTGCTCACGGACCTGACCCGGCCGCTGTCGGGTGACTCAGTGCTGCGCCGGCCAGCATGACCAGGTGGACTGCGCCGCTGCGGCCGGGGCTGCCGGTGAGCTTCGACGGTGACAGGTTCACCATCGCCGCGATCGAGGGCAGCCGGGTCATGCTGCGCCGTACCGGCACCTCCGATGCGTTGTCGTGGCTGCAGGTGGACCTGGTGGCGCTGCTGTCACACCCCAGTACCCGGATCCTGACGGCCGTGCCGGAACCGCAGGCCGCAGTCGCCGCGGTACTCGGCGAGCTGGGCGGGGATGAGGAGGATGAGCTGACAGCCCGCTACCGGCACGTGCAGGAGGTGCGGACCGGCTACCGGCACGGCAGCGCGGAGCTGGCCCTGGACGACGAGCCGCGGCCGCAGTACGCCCCGGGCGTGCTGATGATGGACCGGTACAAGGCCAAGGCAGCCGAGCTCGGCGTCGGGGTCAGCACGGTGCGCCGCTGGGTGACGCAGGCCCAGGACGGTCCCGCCGGGCTGGTGGCCGGGATCCCGGCGCGGGCGGTGCTGGACCGGGCCGACCCGCGCTGGCTGGATGCGGCCCGGCAGGTGATCGCGCGGCACGTGACCAAGAGTCGGCCGGTCCGCCAGCTGCTGCTGGCAGAGATCGAGCAGCAGCTGGCGCAGGAACACGGCCCGGGCACGGTGCCGGTCCCGTCCCGGACCGCAGGGTATGAGCTGCTGCGGGAGCTGGACAGGGGAACGAACGCGTTCACCGGCAGCACTAAGGGCAAGCGGTCGATCGCGAACCGCCCGCAGGGCACGTACGGGAGGCTGCGGGCAACGCGGCCGGGCGAGTACGTCGTGCTGGACACCAACCGGCTTGACGTGTTCGCGATGGAGCCGGTGACATGCCGCTGGGTGCAGGCGGAGCTGACGGTCGCCATGGACATGTACTCGCGGTGCATCACCGGGCTGCGGCTGACCCCCGTATCGACCAAGTCCGTTGACGTGGCCGGGGTGCTGTTCGAGACCGTGCACGCGCCGTCGCACGCGCAGGACAGCCGGGGTGCGCTCCCGTATGCCGGAGTGCCGTCCGCGGTCGTGGTGGACGCGG
>DASWFT010000274.1:0-6873 GCA_036394075.1 Streptosporangiaceae bacterium | reverse complement strand
AACCCGCCCGCCCCGGCCCCGGCCGCCCGAAAGGCTCGAAGAACCGCCCGAAACCCAGGCGACCGCCCTACCGCAAGAGCGAACCGACCACCAGCAAACACGAAGAGTGACCACTGAAACTTAAATCGCAAGCTTAGGTCTCGGGAATGGCTGCGTACACCCGGGCGCACATAGCCGCGACTACGTCGCCCGAGTTCCGATGGCGTGAGGCCCACCGGGTCCTGAGGTCATCGAATCGCCGCCTCTTGGCCGCATGTTCGCCTGCCCGCAATAGTGCCTTTCCCGTTCCGCCTTTCTGGTGCGCGACGGTCCTTCCTGGGGTGCGCGGCAGCGCGCCATTGCGGCGGGCACGAATCCGTCGCTCGTCACGTCCACAGACCCAGGAGGGTGACATGTCCGCTGGCCCGCAGGCTGGCCCGAGTAAGAACAGAGGAAGGCGGATCCTGCCGATCCGGACCTCTGGGATCCTGGCCGCCGCCGCCGTTGTCGGTGCCTCGCTGGCCATCAGCACCGTGTCACTGGCCGCCTCGTCGGGGAAGGCGACCGCCGGCGCGGCTGCCGTCACCGCGCCGGCGCGTGAGTACCGGGTGCTGGCGCCGACCGAGACGCCGATCAGGCACGTGGTGGTGCTGTTCAACGAGAACGTCTCGTTCGACCACTACTTCGGCACCTATCCCACCGCGGCCAACACGGACGGATCACCGTTCCACGCGGCCACCGGCACGCCAGCGGTGAACGGCCTCACCCCTGCGCTGCTCACGGCCAACCCGAACAGCTTCAACCCGCAGCGGCTGACCTCGTCACAGGCGCTCACCTGCGACCAGAACCATGGCTATACGGCCGAGCAGAAGGCGTTCGACAGCGGGAAGATGGACCTGTTCGTCCAGAACACCCAGACCGCCACCTGCACCGGGCAGCCCGTCCTGTTCGGTGCCCCCGGCCTCGTCATGGACTATTACGACGGCAACACGGTGACCGGGCTATGGAACTACGCGCAGAACTACGCGATGAGCGACAACAACTACGACACGGTCTTCGGGCCCTCCACGCCGGGCGCGCTCAACCTCATCTCCGGCAACAGCGGCGGTGCCTACGCGGTCGACCCCACCACCGGCGCCACCGTCCCTGACCCGGGCGCGGTGAGCGCGCTCAACAGCCAGGGTCTCGGCACCATCTACGGCGACCCCGACCCGGCCTACGACAGCTGCTCCAACGCCAGCCACACCAGGACCAACCCGGTCGCGGTGGTGACCGGGCAGAACATCGGTGACATGCTCAACGCCCGGCACGTCACCTGGGGCTGGTTCCAGGGCGGGTTCGCCCCGACCGGGACCAACGCCGCGGGCTTCGCGGTGTGCGGCTCGGCCCACGCAAACATCGGCGGCGGCCTGTCAGCCGACTACTCACCGCACCACAACCCGTTCGAGTACTACAAGTCCACCGCCAACCCCCAGCACCTGCCGCCGACCTCTGAGGCCGCCATCGGCCACACCGACCAGGCCAACCACCAGTACGACCTGTCCGCGTTCTACCAGACGCTCAAGGACGGCAACATGCCGGCGGTGAGCTTCCTCAAGGCGTCCGAATACCAGGACGGGCATCCCGGCTACTCCGACCCGATCGACGAGCAGCACTTCATCGTCAACACGGTCAACCAGATCGAGCAGTCCAAGTTCTGGAAGTCAACCGCGATCGTCATCACCTACGACGACTCCGACGGCTGGTATGATCACCAGCCCGCGCCGATAGTCAACGGCTCGAACACCGCCATTGACGCGGCGGTGTGCACCAGCGTCCCGGTGAAGCTGGGCAGCTTCCCGGACCGGTGCGGCTACAGCTCGCGCCTGCCGCTCGTGGTGATCTCCCCGTACACACGCAGCAACTACGTCAGCCACAACGTCAGCGACCAGTCCTCCATCACCAAGTTCATCGAGGACAACTGGCTGGAAGGTAAGCGGACCGGCGCCGGATCCTTCGACGCGGTGGCCGGGAGCCTGTACGCCCGGGGTGGCGTGCTGAACTTCCACGGCCGCCCGAACGACAACCGGATCCTGCTCGACCCCGCGACCGGACAAGTCGTCAGCCGGATCAGTTAACCGGCGGTCTGGCTGAGCGGATCGCCGCAGGTGTCACCCGCGGCGATCCGTTCAGTCGCGCCCGCTCAGAAAGCGCTGCTCAGACCTGGAGCAGGCAATCGCCGCCGAGGCGGTCGGCGGACTGCTCGTCCAGCCACACTCCGCCGGTCGCCAGGTAACGGAACCGCTAGGAACCGGGGGCCAGTGCGACCGACACCGATCGGGTCCCGTTGCGCCGGGCCTTGAGTTCGTGCTGGCCGGGCTGCCAGCCATTGAAGTCGCCCACCACGCTGACGACACCAGCCAGGTCCGCGGCCGGAAGGCTGAAGGTGACCCGCGTCTTCCCGCCGAACAGCGGTGACATCAAGAGCATCGCACGCTCCCGCTCTCGCCACTTGATGGTGCACTTGACCAGGGGACGGACCAGCGGCACTGGCGGGCCCGCGATATTCGCCCGAAGGCGGAGAGGAGACCAGGCCAGAGGGTGACCCGGATCCGTCAAACAGCATAAATCGTGGCTCTCGTTCCTGCCCCGGATTACCGCGTGCTGACCCAGACCGACTTCTCCCGAATCAGGGCTTCCATGACCGCGAAGCCTCCTCGCCGTCTGGGCGCAGGACGGCGCGGACATCCATCTGGGCCGCCGGCTGCCCGAAATGCTTCGTGCCGCCGGGCTCGTGGACGTCGGGGTCACGGTACGAGCAGATGCCTACCCGGTCGGCCATTCTCGTCGCACGATCCACCCGGATCTGGTGGAATCTCTGCGACCCAAGATCCTGCAGCGTGGCCTGCTCGGCGAGCGCGAGCTCGACGAACTGGACACCGGCGTCCGCGCCCACCTGGATGACCCCCGCACGCTGGTCATCCCGCACCTGTACGTCCTGGCCTGGGGCCGCAAGCCGTCCGCCTAGGCCACGGGCCGGATGTTCTGGTTCAGGTGGAATACGTTGCCCGGGTCGTAGGTGTTCTTGAGCGCCGTCAGCCGGGCGAGCTTCTCGGCCGGGTAGGCGCGGCGGACGCCCTCGGCTCCCTCGTCACTGAGCGCGTTGACGTACGCCCCGCTGGCGAACGGCTCGATGGCCGCGGACGCGCGCCGGGCGGCGGCCATCCGGGCCTGGTCCTCGGCGGGATCGATCCAGCTCATCCCGGCTCCGTATTCGAACAGTGCGTCGCGGTGGCTGAACGCCGTGTCCGTGTCGGGTACGTCGGCGATCGCCCCGCCATACGCCTGGAGCCCGGCGTTCGGGAGGTTCTCGCCGCTCCCGTCTGCGGTCCCCCGCAGGATGAAGGCCTCGATCGCTTCGTCGGGGAAGCTCCGCAGGTAGTGCCCCTTGGAGTACCTCCGCAGCGTGTGCCGTCCGACGGTGTCGTCCCTGCGCTGGAGCTCGACGTATGACGGCTCGGACACCCGTTCGGCTACCGGGCGCCCGAGGGCGCGGATCTCCGGGAGCAGCCGCCGCCCGCGCTGCGGATCGCCGACCCACACGAACCCGACGGTGGCGAGACCATCACCGCCGACGTCCGCGGTGAAGGTAGCCTGCCGGGGCGCCTCCGCGTTCATGTCCCGCCACCCGCGGAGCACCGGCAGCGCCTGCTCGAGCGGGAACGCGTACTCGGCCACCAGTGCCTGGGTCCCCACCGGGTGGAGCCGGAACTCGAACTCGGTGACCACGCCGAAGTTCCCGCCACCGCCGCGAAGGCCCCAGTACAGGTCCGGGTTCTCGGTCCGGCTCGCCCGGATCAGGTTCCCATCCGCAGTAACCATTTCGAACGAGACGACGTTGTCGCAGGCCAGTCCGCACTGTCGGGCGAGCCAGCCCATTCCGCCGCCGAGGGTGAGCCCGCCGACGCCGGTGTGCGAGACGTTGCCTGCGGTCGTCGCGAGGCCGTGCCGCTGCGCCGCGCCGTCCAGGGCGCCGAGGAGCGCGCCGCCTTGTACCCACGCCCGGCGCCGCGCCGGGTCGACCCGGACCCCGCCCATCGGGGTGAGGTCGATCATGAGGCCGTCGTCGGGGACGGCCAGGCCGAGGACGCTGTGCCCTCCGCAGCGCACGCCGATCTCCAGGTCGAGTTCGCGTGCGGTGCGCACCGCGGTCACCACGTCGCTGGCGCTTGCGCAGCGGATGATCATCCGCGGCCGCCGGTCGACCATCGCGTTCCAGACCGTGCGTGCGTCGTCGTACCCCGCGTCGCCCGGCCGGAGCTGTTGCCCGTCGAGCCGGTCACGTGTGCCGTTCATCGCTCTTGTCGTCATGCCTACGAGCCTGGCCGGGAATCGGCACCGCGATAAGGTCCGATCCGATGACAGAAATCAGGTCCAATTCCCCGGGTATTCCTACACCAGTGCCGTCCTTGCAGGTAGTGGAAGACTTGGCGCATGTCCGATAAGCCCGTGTCCACCCGCCCGGCCCGCAGCTACCCGGCGGCCGCCGCCATACTGTCCGAGCGGGACCCTGTCCTGCGCCGCCTGGTCGCTGAGGCCGGCCCTCCCCAGGTCCGGCCGCCCGCGGAGACCCATTTCGCGGCTCTGGTCCGTTCGGTCACCTACCAGCAACTGGCCGGCGCCGCGGCGGCCGCCATCCACGGTCGCCTGATCGCCGCGCTCGGCGGTAAGGTCACCCCGGAACGGCTGCTGTCGTTGCCTGCCGCCACACTCCGTTCCGCCGGGCTGTCCGCCAACAAGACAGCGTCCCTGCAGGATCTGGCGGCCAAGGTGCTGGACGGGACGGTCGTGCTCGACCCGGCCAGGCTGCGGGCCGAGAGCGACGCCGAGGTAGTCGCCCGGCTCTCGGCGGTCCGCGGGATCGGGAAATGGACGGCGGAGATGTTCCTCATGTTCCAGCTGCGGCGGCTGGATGTGTGGCCGACGGGCGATCTCGGTGTCCGGAAAGGGTTCGGGCTGGCGTGGGGGATCCCGACGCCGACGGCGAAAGAACTCGAGCCGCTCGGCGACCCGTACCGGCCGTACCGCTCGGTCGTGGCCTGGTACTGCTGGCGGGCCGCCGAACTCTACGGCGGCGCCGCGGACAGTGCCCTCACCCGCTGAGAGGTTGAGGTCTCTGGTCAGAGTCCGCGGCGCCGGCTGGCTGCCTGCGAGAAGACGGCCAGGGCTTCGGCGTCGCCGGGCGGGCCATGCCGGACATTCTCTTCGATGAACGCCTCGTTGCCGGGCCAGGCGCTCGGCCGCATTCGCTCGGCGGCGGCGTGCGCATCGAAGGGAGTACGGCGCAGCGTGATATCGGGTCCGAGCAGCGCCCAGTAGGCGGCCGAGCCGGGCGGGCCGTAGGGCATGCCGACGCTACCGGGGTTGACGAAGCGCCGCCCGCTGGCGAGGCGGTCAAATGGCATATGAGTGTGACCGCAGACCACGGTCTGCTCGGTGATCCCGGCGAACCCCCCTGCGAACCAGTCGATGGGGCTGTCGACCAGGACGATCTCCTCGTCGTCGCGGGCGGTCGCGTGGCAGAACAGCACCGGCCCGAGGCCGTCCACATCGAGGCTGACCGTCAGCGGCAGCCCGGCGAGCCGGTCACGCCACTTCTGGCTGAGCTGCTGGCCAGCCCAGATGGTGCCCGCCTCATGGGCCGCGCCGGTGGTCTGGTAGGTGCCGTCGAACGCCTCGACGACGTTGCGCTCACAGTTGCCCCGCACCCACACGGCCCGCTCGCCCAGCGACGCCAGCAGGTCGAGCGTCTCGCTTTGCAGCGGCCCCACGGTCATGTCCCCGGGCAGCACGATCATATCGGCGCCGACGACGTCCCCCTCGCCCAGCACCGCCTCAAGCGCCGGGAGGTTGCCGTGGATATCGGAGAGAACTGCGACGCGCATGCCTGGACCATAAGTGATCGAACCGCAGCCGCCGGGCGATTCCGCTGCCAGCGTGAGGAAACCCGAGCTCAGTTGCCCGCCCGGGTCCCTTGGCTCTGCGCGTGGTGTTCACCGGCCGGAACCCCGAGCGGGTAGGCGAGCCGACCGATACCAGCGAGAGCGCGCGGATCGAGTGGGTACCGCTGGCGTCGGTGCCCAGCTTGATCGCGTCGGAGCAGATCTGGACCGGTGGATCGCTGGTCGGACTGCTTTATCTGCTAGGACAGGGAACGTCCTCGGCCGGTGACGGCTCGCCCGGTCACGGTCGCTGATACTCGCCGTGGCAGGTCCACGACGTACAAAGCGTCCTCATCTGACCCGTTTACGGTTGATGCGGACCGATGCGGGATGTCGGTGCGGCTACGGCATGACTTTGTAGACGTCGACGGGTGTTTCCTGGGGCGGTGCCGGGAACCCGCCCTCGATACCCTGCTGCATCCGGGGCATGAGGGTGCTGTCACGGAACCGCTCCCAGCTCTCCTTCGACTCGTGCACGGCCATGATCGTCCAGCCACCGGGTGAGGAGCCAGCGGCGTGGAAGATCTGACCGGCGGGCAACTGTCCCTCGCCCGGGTGCACCGCCGCGATCGATGCCTCATATTGCTCTTTGGTGCCATCCGGAAAGAAATGCACAACCCCGTATGCCATGATTTGTCCCCCCGTCAAATCGCGTCCAAAATATTTCGCCGAAGTCAATCTTATGGCACGCGGGCTGGGCGCTCACAGAAACATAGGACTGGGGATCCTGGAGCAATGGCCCTTCCTTATTGAACTGACGGACGCGTTGATCCCGGGATCGCCCTGCCCGGTGTCGGCTAGGCGCAGGAGCCGATTGCTCGCGGCGGCTACGCTTTGGGCGCCTGCGAGATGCGCACCGTGGTGCCCGAGGGGTCCCGGAACGCGCAGTCGCGCGGGCCCCAGGGCTGGTCGA
>DASWFT010000273.1:0-10536 GCA_036394075.1 Streptosporangiaceae bacterium | reverse complement strand
GCACGAAGTGGCAGAAGCTCTGCACCACCCCGGAGTCGAATGGCCCGTCGGGCAGCAGAAACGACACGACCGCGCCGGGGTGGGACGTCGCGGTGATCCCGTCCGGCCCGGCCGTGAGCTCGATCAGCTCGCCAGTGGCGGGGCAGGCGGAGGTGACGCGCGCCTCCTTCCCGAGCCTGGCGGGCAGGAAGAGGGTGTCCCACGCGCACCACGCGTACAGCACCCGGCCGCCGGTCTCGAACCGGTGCGCCGGTGACAGCTCGCCGATCGCCAGCCCCCAGAACCCGGTCACCCGCCCGTGCCGGTCGGTGAACACGCCAGGCCAGCGGCTGAGCGCGTCGGCGGCGGCCGGTTCGGGAAGCCCGGTGGCCGCGGCCAGCTCCGCCGCCGTGACGGGGTGCCCGGCGGCGAGCAGCCGGTAGGTGGCGAGGAACAGCCGCTGCCCGTCCGGGTCGAGGTCCGGCGCGGCACCGGTGAGCGCGTCTGCCAGCTCGCCCATGTCCGGCCGCTGGGCAGTCATCGCCGGCCCGCTGTGTCCGTGTCGCCGGGTGGTCATGCCGCGCCGCCGAGCAGCGCGCCGAAGTTGAGGCGGCCGGCCTCGATGGCGGTGTCCTGGGCGAGGATGTCGGCGTCGAGGTCGCCGCGCCCCGCCAGGTAGGCCTGGGCGCTTCCGCGGCTGGCGTGGAAGACGGTGTTGGCGCACATCGCCTCGTAGGATCCGCATTCGGTGCCGCAGCCGGTGGCGCGCCCGGCGACGACAACCGCGCTGGCCGGGTTCCATGTCCAGGTGCCGTTCCGGGCGGTCACCACGACGGGCGTGCCGTCGCGCGGGTCGGCGGAGGTGATCTGCCCGTCCCGGCCGGTCATGGCGGGCAGGCCGAGCGCGTCGATCGCGCACATCGCGTACACCGGGGGCAGGCCGTCCAGCCGGACCCGGTGCGGGCTGGGGATACCGGAGAACGGGTAGGCGACGGTCACGATGCCGTTGCTGACGTGGATCGCGTCGGCGGCCTGCAGCTCGTCCACGGCCGAGGCGTCCAGGCCGGTATCCAGGGCCGTTTGCCGCACCCACCGCGCCGTCGGCGCCGCGCCGGTTTCGAGGAACCGGCGCAGCACGGCGCGGTGCAGATCCCGCAGCGGCGCGGGCAGGCGGGCCTGCCGCCCGGCGATGCTCCCGTCGGTGAAGCGGGTGAGGCTGGTGATGTCAGTCATGGAATTCCTCCGTATCGGTTTCCTGGCGCGGGGACAAGAGTCAGGCCGCGCAGCATGAGAGCCGGGAGATGTCGCGGGTGAAGGCCTGGGCGGCCAGGCGCAGGGCCTCGGACATGGTCAGGTAGGGTGCCCACGTCCCGGCCAGGTCGGTGACGGTCATCCGGGCGCGGATCGCGTAGACGGCGGCGGTGATGACATCCCCGGCGCCGTCGGCGACGACGTGGACGCCGCGGACGCGGCCGGTGCCGGCCTCGGCGACGAGCTTGATCACGCCGCGGGTGTCGCGGCTGACGAGCGCCCGTGGCACTGCCGACAGGGGCACGACGCGGCAGTCGCACGCCGTCCCCTCCTGGATGAGCTCGGCCTCGGTGAGCCCGGCCGAGGCGATCGCCGGGCTGGTGAACGTGACCTTGGGCAGGGCGGCGTAATCCACTGCCCGTCTGGCGTCGGAAAGTGCGTTAGCCGCGGCGGCGGAGCCCTGGGCGGCGGCGACGTAGACGAACTGCGGCCCGCCGGTGACGTCCCCGGCCGCCCAGATCTGCGGGTTCGCGGTCCGCATCTGCTCGTCGGTGACGATCTCGCCGCGCGCGCCGGTCTTCACCCCCACCGATTCCAGGCCCAGCCCGGCGGTGACCGGGCGGCGGCCGGCCGCGACCAGGATCTGCCCATACGCCAGCTCCCGCTCCCGGCCCGCTGCAGTCTTTATTGCTGCCGAACGGCCTGTGGCATCACCCCGCACCGAGATGACGGTCGCGGCGGTGAGGATGCCGATGCCCTCGTCGTCGAAGACGTCCTCGATGGCGGCCGAGATCTCCGGCTCATCGAAGGGGGCGAGCCGGTCCAGGGCCTCGGCGATGGTGACCTGGGTGCCGAGCCGGGCGAACAGCTGCGCCAGCTCCAGGCCGACCGCGTTCCCGCCGATCACCAGCATGGAGTCCGGCAGCTCGGTGAGTTTCATCGCGGTGGCCGAGGTCAGGTACCCGGCGTCGGCGAGCCCGCTGATGGGCGGTATCCACGGCGCCGCCCCGGTGGCCACCAGGTAGCGGGCAGCCTCGATGACCTGGGTGCCGCCGCCGTCCGGCGTCACCCCGAGCTGCGGCTCTCCGGCGTGCCCGGTGAACCGGGCCGTTCCCGCGACGATCTCCCAGCCGTAGTCCGCGGCCAGGCCCGTGTACTTCGCCGCGCGCATCGCGGTGACCAGGCCGTCCTTGCCGCCGGACAGCGCGGCCATGTCGACAGGCCCGGCCTGCGTCGCGATCCCGGGGAAACGCTGATCCAGCGCGATGTGCCGTGCTCCGGCCGCAGCCAGCAGCGCCTTGGACGGCACGCACCCGGTGTTCACGCACGTGCCGCCGGTCGTGCCGCGCTCGATCATCACCACCGAGGCGCCCGCGTCCCGGGCGGTGATCGCGGCGGCGAACGCCGCGCCCCCCGAGCCGATGATCGCCAGGTCGTACCTCATCAGCGTCCCTCCCGCAGCCGGGCCCGCAGCCAAGCTGATACATTTGCTTGAGCGGATATGAGGATGACAATAGCATTCGCTCAAGCGGATATGTCAATATGAGGCGGAGGGGTGATGCTCGTGCCTGGTCCGGCGCCCGCAGTCGCTTCAGCGCCCGCGCCCGGGTCTGTCCCGGCGGCCACGGGTACGGTACTGCTGCCCGCGGGGGATGACGGGGTTGAGATGGTGGCCAGGTTCTTCCGCGCGCTGGCGGATCCGGCCCGGCTGCGCCTGCTGGAGTTCCTGCTGCCCGGCGAGCACACGGTGACCGAGTGCGTGGCGCATGTCGGCCTGTCCCAGGGCCGGGTTTCTGCTCACCTGGCGTGCCTGGCGGGCTGCGGCTACGTGCAGGCCCGCCGGGCCGGCCGCAACGCCTTCTACCGGGTGGCCGACCCGCGGGTGGCTGACCTTATAGTGCTCGCCCGGTCGATGGCCGCCGACAACGCCGCCGCGCTGGCCGCGTGCGTGTACATCGCTCCGCCATCCCCCGGGCAAGGAACCGCGGCCGGGTCATGACCGGGGCGGGCTGATAACCGTCGGCGAGCGTCCCGGCGCGGCTGGACGGCCGGTAAGGGCGCTGCGTGCCTGTACGGACATGGGACTGATCTATCCTGCCGGCCGCGGCCCGGCGGGCTGTCGGCTGCGTCATCTTCCCGCCCGCCGGCCACCGTGAACGCCGCTCAGATACCGTTCGCCCCTGATCACCGTGCGGGACGGGACCGGGCCGGCGGTCCGGGCCCAGGCCGGGCCAGCCTGTGCTGACCGGCGTGCCCGTCGGTGTCCTTAACGCACTTGGCTTGCAGCCCCGCCAGATCACCGTGCTCAAGGACATCCCCTCCAGAACGGAAGTCGGCTGCTGGAGATGCCAGGCGAGGGCGCCTTGTCCTGCTGTCAGCCGTGCCTTCCGCGTCGACCTGGCTGCCTGGCACATGGATCATGGCCGCAGGACGGGCCGCTACGACCTGGCGATGATCGAACGCCAGCTCTCCAGGACCGGGACCGCGCGCCCTGACAGGCCACGGAGCTAAACAGGACCGTGGGCCCGGATCCAGGTCCCGGGCGCGCGGTAACACCAGGGCAGATCGGTCCGCAGCCCGCTGCCCCCGGTCACGGCGTGTGCGGCGTCATGCTGAGGGAGGCCGGCGGCCGCGCCGCCCGGCCCGGGCAGCCCGGCCTTCGGTACTGAGCAGCGGAACCTGCGCGAGGGGGACGCGGCCGGCGGGTCCAGCGGCCTTATCAGCCGGCAAGGGTGCCGCGGATCCTGGCAGTCCGCTCGCCGAGACCGAGGGCCACGATGCCGGCGGCCAGGCAGCATCGTCATGGTTTGTCCAGGAATATCCGGCACATATGATTCCGCGCCGTCTTGGCGGCAGGAGGTGAGTGCCTTGGCCGCAGCGCGCAGTCCGGGATGTAAAGCTGTGCGGGGGACGGATGGGGATCCGCTGGCGGTGTGGGCGGAGCGTACCGGCCGCCGCCGGGAGGCGGGGCATTCCCGCGGCGGGCTCCGGTTCGCGTTCTATGCCGGGTGTCGACTGAGGATCACCAGGATCCGGTGACTTCACTGGCGCGGCAGCGGGACCAGGCCGTCGCGCTGGTGGCCGGGCATGGGCGCATCGCAGCGGAGTTCTCTGACATCGGGCAGAGCCGGACGCTGGCGTGGGCGCGCCGGCCGCAGGCCGCGGCCCTGCTCGCCGCGCTCGCCGACCCGGACCGCGGGTGGGACGCGATCGTGATCGGGGAGTACGAGCGGGCCTTCTACGGCGGTCAGTACGCCTCGATGGCGCCGCTGTTCGAGCACTACGGCGTCCAATTGTGGACTCCCGAGGTGGGCGGGCGGATCGATTTTCACGCCGAGGATCATGAGCAGACGATGCTGGCGCTGGGGTTCCAGTCCAAGCGGGAGATCACCCGCACCAAGATCCGGGTCCGCACCGCGATGACTGCCCAGACTCGCGAGCAAGGCCGCTACCTCGGCGGGCGGCCGCCGTACGGGTACCGGCTCGCTGACGCCGGGCCGCACCCGAACAAGGCCCACGCCGCCTGGGGACGGCGGGCGCACCGGCTGGAACCCGACCCGGCGGCCGCGCCGGTGGTGGCGTGGATGTTCACCCAGCGGCTGGCCGGGCACAGCGTCGCCCGGATCACCCGCGCCCTCAACGATGCCGGGATCCCGTGCCCGTCGGCTGCTGACCCTCAGCGGAACCCACACCGGACGGGGACGGCGTGGACGCTGAGCACGGTGGCGGCGATCCTCGCCAACCCGCGGTACACCGGGCGGCAGGTGTGGAACCGGCAGCGCACCGACTCCGACCTGATCGACCCGGCCAACACCGGGCTCGGCCGGCCGGTGCAGCGGTGGAACCTGCCCGCCGGGTGGGTGATCTCCGCCCGCCCTGCGCATCGCGCGCTGGTCAGCGAGGCTGATTACGTCGCCGTCCAGGACGTGAGCGCTCCCCGCGGTCCCGCTGGCCCGGCCGTGCGCCGGTACCTGCTGGCGGGGTTGCTGCGCTGCGGCAGGTGCGGGCGGCGGCTGGAATCCGCCTGGTCCAACGGCAAGCCCGCTTACCGGTGCCGCCACGGGTACACCAGCGCGACCAGTCCCGATCCCAGGCGGCCGAAGAACCTGTACGTCCGCGAAGACCAGATCCTGCCCCGCCTGGCCGCCCTCGCCATACTGCTGGCCGACCACGACCAGGCCCGCAAGCACCCAAAACGGCGCGCCACGCAGGTCACGGCACCTGCCCAGGCTGCGGAACTGATCGACCACCTGCGGGCTGCCGGCGTCACACTCACCTACGACCCAGGCACGCGAACGCTCCGCACCGACACCGAGGACGCCGTGGCCGTCACCGTCGATCAGAGCCGCTGACAACTACGGCGGCGACAGCAAACGAGAAGGGAGGCGAATCAGCAAGCAGAACACCCGCCGCAGCCGGAGGCCGGGCCCGGGTGACGATCCCGTATGCCCGGAAACGGGCACTTATGGGGAATTACTGTGTCCGAGGACTTGAACACGCAAACGTGGGCGATTTCCCCGAATCGGGGAATTCATGCCCTTCACGTTACACGTCGGCTCCGTCAGGCTCACCCGAACTCGCTCGCGGGGTTAATCTGCACGGTGGCGATCGCCGCGCCTGGTTGTTCAGCGGTCTGTGTCCTTGGGATGGCGTGGCGATGCGTAGGTGAGCCACACCGTGCGGTGCTGGTCGTCGATCACGTAGCGGATGCGGCCGCCACTAGTGACCTCGTATTCCCACTGCTCCAGGTCGCGGCCGTTGTGCCGGTGCGTGGCCAGGTCGCCGCGGAGACGGTGCTGGCGGTCGTGGCCGGCTCCCGAGCGCGGGTCGGTTCGTAAGGTCTCCAGGCAGCGCCGGGTGTTCGGCAGGGCATGGCGGCATAGTTCCTCCCAGCCGGCGGCGGCAGCGCTGGTGCCGAACCGGACCTCCCACTGGCCGGTCGGCGGCGGGACGGTAACTCGCTCTCCGCGGCGGGGGCTCACCCGAGGGCCTCGACTGGCCCGAAGTCGCCCTCGGTAGGCGCGAGCGCCTGCTCGTACTGGACTGGATCAGCCTTGATCCGCGCGGTCGCCCGCCATCCGGCGATGACCTCGTGGGCGTTGCGGTCGATGGTGAGCTCGGCCGCATCCGACAGTGCGGTGATCAGTTCCTCCGCGAAGCTGGACTGCTCGGCGTGCGACAGGTGCCAGGCCCACGGGAAAACCTCGCCCAGGGCCGCCGCGACCGCGCGCGCGCCGGACTCGCTGCGCGCAAGCGCGCCGAACATCCGGGATGCGGTCACCAGGTTCTCGTCCCGTTCTTCCTCGCGGTCTGCTGCCGTCAGGTAGAAATCGGGGGCGTCGCGGTGGGTTACCCGCAGTCGGCCCAGCCGCCGGGCGCGCTCGGCGACCGCCCGCGGATTGCGGGACAGGTCGGAGAACGTCACCGCGTCAGAAGTCTGCGCGCTCATGGCTCTAGTCTATTCAGATCACGTTCTGATGTCCACCGTCCGGATGCGGTCCAGCTACCGGGAGGACAAGCTGGCCAGATCGCCCGGTGAGCGCGACCGCCCAGCGCAAGACCTGGCACATCCTGCGCAAGCTCCGCTGCTGCCCCTGGCGCGCCGGGCGCCGCCCCGCCCGGCCTTGGGCCGACCAAGGCTGCTCGCCGACGGTGTCAACCCATTTCACGGAAACGGGCAGGGGCTTCTTCACGCGGGATAACCCTGCCGGCGGATGGGTGGCTCGCAGCCTTGTCAGCGGCGTTGGTACGTCGGCCGCCGCGCTGGCCACGCACTCTGCCGCGTCGCGTGTCCCGGCCGGCGCGCGGCCGTTAGATGCTGGCAGGCCAGGAGCCAGGTCGCCGCCGGTGCAAAGGGTCCCGCGCGGCAGCTGCGGCATCCGCCGCTCTGCGCATTCTGAGTGCCCCAGGGTGCCCGTTTCCGGCGGCCGCGTATGGAGTGTTGTGTGCCCGTCATCGAGGGCGCCTTAATCGAGCGGCTTGTGTAACGAGGCAGCCGGGAGCAACCCCTGTGACTTCAGGATCCGGCTGGTGTCGGCCCCGTCGATGATCAAGTACTTGCGGGGATTGCGGAGGTCGTGCGCGTACGCCTCCATCATACTGACGACGGATGGCGTTATCTCATGACAGTGCTGGAGGACGAGCAGTTCCGCTGGCTCGCTGAACAGCCGGACAATCTGGTCGCCCGGTTTGCCGAGCGCCCGGACTGTCATTGGATGTGGATATCCGGGTCCCTTGAGGAGCCAGGCGGCGGATATCTGTCGCCCGCGGGCGAATAGCCGCGAGGTGTACAGGTCGGAGCGCTCGCCGCCCCAGTCCTTAGGTATGTAGGTCTCGCCGATCAGACTTGCTATGGCATTCTTTACGCTCTTCTCCGGCACCTCGAGGACCGCCTTCAGTTCAGCCGGGCTCACGCGGCCGCCGAAATCAACCTCGCGGAACTGTCCGATCTCACTCGGGTACACGCACAATCCCGGCGTCGTTTTGCCAGGAGTCAGATCGTTGTCTTCGAGGAATGACCTGATGCCGATGAAGGCTGGACGGATCTCGATCCGTGCCGCGTTGAGGTCGGTGATCGTTCCGATCAGGTAGACGCGCCTGCGCCCGGTTAAGCTTCCGGTGGCAGACGCGCTTGCCGTCCTCGCGGAGTTGAAGCTTCCCACTACGTGCAGTGACTCATCGGTGGCAAGCATGGCCGTGAAGTCAACAGGCTTGACGCCGGGTGCGTCACGGTCCTTGGCGCGTCGGAAGGCGAACTCCTGCTCAACGCCAACAACCCGCCCCACATGGATGGTCTGCTCATGTGCGCTCTTCGCCAGCTCGCTTATTCCGAGGAGCGGAAGAGCCTCAGCCAGTGCTACTGCAAGGACATAGGGTGCCGCGGCTTCCGGGTCCCTCCTGTCGGCCGCCCGTGCCAGCGCGGAAGTCGCTCTCTGCGGCCCGATGAGAGCCTGTACCTGCTCTTGGTGCAGGAAATACGGTTCCAGTGCGATCCGCGCCATCAGTAGTTCTTTCCTTTCGGTTAAGGAGATGTCTCGTAGGTTCCTTTGCAGGGAGTCGATGCCTGCGGCGATGTGGTCATGGGAATTTGTGGACCTGGCTCACCGAAGGTACTTCAGCAAGCGGAGGAACTCGTCGACGTTCTGCGGACGGTCGGCGGGGGAGAACCGTGTGGCCTCCTCGACGACAGTTCGCCATGGTCCGAGAGGCGGTAGCAGGGAAATGTTCGATTGCGGACTGCTCCCGGTCAGCAGAGCGCCGACAAGCTGCCCGAGACTGTAGATGTCGGTGGCGGGCGTCACCTCGTGAGCGTCATCGGACAACTCTGGCGCGGCGAAGCCCTCAGTTCCGAAGCCGGTACCGGTGCGCGTGCGGCGGGGGTCGCTTGTCTCTCCCCGAGGCCGCCGTCCTAGGCCCCAGTCGCCGACGACCCATCGGCCGTCCAGCAAGAGAAGGTTCCCTGGCTTGATGTCCCGGTGGATCCAGCCCTCTACGTGTGGTCGGCGCAGCCCTTCGCAGACCGCTTCGACAAGGTTCCGAAGCGCTCTTGTTTCTCGTAGCTCCGATGCGTGGCCTGCGGCGCTGCCGTCCGCCTGCGGCATGGTGAACCAGCGCCATTCAGGGTCGGCGTCCAGTACTGGCATGACGTTCGGGTGACTCCCGAAGTGTCGTCCGGCGTCAATCTCGCGGCGCATGCGGGCCCGAGAGTCGTCATCGTGGAACCGGAGGCGCTTGAACGCGACCCGGATGCCGGTGGGCTTGTGGACGGCCCGGCGAACTGACCCCTGGCCGCCCTCGCCGATTGGCTGAGGGTCCTTGGCATACTTCTTCTCCATCCCTCGGCCAAGCCGGGCCAGGATGAGCCACGGGGCTGTACTTTCAGCGGGCTGCGCCCCACTCGGTACAGGCTGTCCGGCGAGGTAAGCCCGCGCGACCGGGATGGCGTGCTCCAGGTAGGAATGGTCGCGGGGGGCGGCGAGGATCGCCGCGAGCAGTCGGGCGTCCGGATACTGGGCCAGTTCAGCCGCTAGGTGACGGGCTTCCTCGGCTTGCTCTGCCCGCTGGGTCTCCGCCTCGTCGGCCGCCTGCAGCGCACGGTCCTGCACAGGGTCGGCCAGCCGCCAGTTGAGCGGACTGTACCAGGCAGTCCAGCATGTGGCCGGAGCGGCGGAAGCGGTCTGCCTGGCCGCGCTGCCAGGCGGCCTTGTAATGGTCCGGCGTCTGCCTTCCACCGAGTGTGCCCGCCGTGATGTCACCGGCGCCTTCGGGCAGGCGGGGTGGCCGGCTTTGGCGGCAGGCCGCGGGCGTATTCCGCGGCGGCGGCGACCCAGTGCCGCAGCGCCATGTCTAGCAGGCCGGCGGGCTCGACGAAGACCATGCCTTTCATGGGCCGCCCGGTGAAGTCCACCGGCCGCACGTGCGGCCGGTGCAGGGCGCGGCCGGCGCCGTCGGGCCCGAGCCGGAGCACGAGGGTGTCCTTGACGACGCCGCAGATCATGTGGCCGCCGAGCATGAATGCCAGGCCGCCGAACATCTGCCGCTCGGTCACCGCCTCGGCGGGCGGGAGCACCGCCCTGAGCCGGCCGGCCAGGTCCTCGTCGTAAGCCACCGATTCCCCCGGTGAGGTTAACCGGCCTGGCCAGGCGGCCAGTCCGCCTGGGTCGGGAGGCCGAACAGCGGGAACAGCTCCGGGTCGGCGAATCCGGTGATCTCGCCGATCAGGCCCGCGTGCACGGTGAGGACCATAATGCCGTAGGCCCGTGCGATGGCGCCGTCGCGCAGGTACGCAGCAGCAGCACCGCGCGCTGGCGCGGCGGCAGCAGCTGGATGACGGTCAGGAAGGCCAGCTGGACGCTCTCACGGACCTCATACCCGGCGGCGGGATCGCCGGCCCCGGCCAGCTCGCCCAGCCACGCATCGGGATATGGCTCCAGCTCCGTGACCTCGACATCGGGGGCGTTGGGCGGCGGGGGCGCCGGGCTGAGAGCAGGAGCGGGCGAGGCGGCGCGGGAGCGGGCGGTCAGGCACCGGTTGGTCGCGATCCGGTACAGCCACCCCCGCACCGATCCGCGCCCGTCGAAGGTGCCCAGGTGGCGCCAGGCGCGCATAAGGACCTCCTGCAGCACGTCCTCGGCGTCATGCACCGACCCGAGCATCCGGTAGCAATGCGCGTGCAGCTCACGCAGGTAGGGCGCGACCAGGACGCCGAACGCGTCCTCATCGCCCGCCCTGGCCCGGGCCAGCAGCGCCTGCTCTCCGTCGCGATGCGGGCCTTCGGTCACGACAGGTCATGGCGGCGGGTCAGCG
>DASWFT010000272.1:0-5946 GCA_036394075.1 Streptosporangiaceae bacterium | reverse complement strand
CCCGAACCCCAGCTGCAGCACGCCGCGCTGCGCCTGACCGCACGCGGCTGGGAGACGCTTCCACTGCCCGCACCGGACGGCTCCGGCGCGCTGGTGGTCGCGTTGGACCTGCGGACCCACGAAGCCGTCGCGGAGCACAGCGACGGACAAGTGGAACGCGTCGCGCTCACGCCGAACCGGCCGGTAGGGGAAGTGACCCGCGACGTGCTGGCGGCGGTCCGCGGACTCGCGGGCCCGGTGGAGATAAATCCCCGGCCGCAGGAGACGCCGTGGACCACCCCGCTGGACGAAGACGATGAGCACGCGACCTACGACCCCGCCCAGGTCACCGCGTATTTCGCGGCGGCGACCCGGGCGGCGCTGGTCCTGTCCGCGCTACGCGCCCCGTACCGCGGGCGCTCGACACCCGTCAACGCGTGGTGGGGCTCGTTCGACCTGGCGGTGAGCCTGTTCTCCGGTCTGCCGGTAGAGCCCTCGTCCGACGAATTCATCATGCGTAACGCGGGGGACGCCCAGCAGATCGAAGTCGGGTGGTGGCCCGGTGATCGACGCTACCCGCGGGCAGCCTTCTTCTCGTACGCGTATCCCGCGCCAGAGGAATTCGCGACCGCGACGCTGTCACCGGCGGCCGCCCGCTGGGATGCCGGGCTGGGCGAATACGTGCTCGACTGGGACGACGCTCGCGCCAGCCCGGATCCGCACCGTGCCGCGCTCGATTTCGGCCGGTCCTCGGTCCGGCATGCGTGCATGGTCTGCGGCTGGGATCCGGCGCTCTCTGCCAGTGCGGAGGGAGTTCCCCCGCCGCTCGCCTGATTATGTGCGTCGGTTCGATCGGCGCCGCCCGGGCGGCGCGTGCGGATGAGTTGATCGGTATGGCGGACCCAGCCGTTTGACCCAGCTCCCGGGTGAACCGGAACGCCCATGGTCCGGGCGATGCTGATGAGGACCGCCATGAAGCCACGACCGTCGCCGTGAACCGACTCCTGCGGCGTGATCTCGTACTCGGGTCGGACCGAACGCTGGCAAGACCGGCACCGCCGCCTGGCCGCCGCGCTCCCCGGACCCGAGACCGTGCTCGCCGACGTGATCACTCACCCCGAGATGCTGGCAGTCGCACGCCTGCTGATCGCCAGCCACCGCCCTCCAGGCATCCAGCCCGTGGAGATAGCCGCCCGTCTCGGCTTCCCCTACCTCAGCCGCCCCCACCCACTCGACCCCTCCAGCACCACCTGCCACGGTGACCGGCGTCTCAGCGGGCCCGAACGCCGCAGGCAAGCACCGGCCCAGGTGACGATCACCGGAATGCCAGCGGTGCCAGCATTGGAGCCATAGCAGCACCTGCCAACTCGAATGAGAGCCACACAGCCGGCATGGCGGAAGGATGAGCCATGGTCCAAAGACGCTTGCCAGACGAAGGGCCCGTCCAGCTCGGATCGGTGATTCTTCCAGCCGGGAGGCTGGTCATGGGTAACCAGCCGAAGGAGCCAGTCGCCTGGGCGACACTGGATCCCGTGCCAGAAGCAGGCTGAGTTCGGCCATCCTCAGATGGAGGCCGGTCAAGTCAATAATCTGCCGCTCCGGTCGAGGAGGCCGGTGTGCAAGAGCGGTCAGGGCTGCCTGGACATCAGGCGCCGGCTCGGGTGGAAGGTCAGGAACTGAACCGGTCACCGGAGACATCCATGCATGATGGCCGGACTTACTAGCACGGTGAGGGGTGCGGC
Source organism: Streptosporangiaceae bacterium (assembly GCA_036394075.1). GTDB lineage: Bacteria > Actinomycetota > Actinomycetes > Streptosporangiales > Streptosporangiaceae > JAWWPY01. The sequence continues at coordinate 4,225 of DASWFT010000272.1, read as the reverse complement.
GGCGGATAAAATTGGTTAGCACCTCAATGACATCGTTGTGGTGGTCTGCGGAGTCGCGCATGACGTGCTCAAGGGCGTGTACTCCGCCGATGCGGACGTACAGTTCGTTCGAGCCGAGTCGTTCAAGGGCGACAGTGAACCGATCGGTGACCTGCCCACGCCGCGACAGCCGATAGTTGCGGGCGGTGTAGAGCAACCCGACGCCGACGACAACGGCGCCGCCAACCGAGATAACCAACACGCGCGCGCTGTACCGGTCTTGCGGTGTTGTGGCGTGCATCCAGTCAGGCGCTTGCCACAGTGCTAGGCCGTATGCTGTCGCGGCAGCGAGCCCCAGGACTCCCGCCAGGATCCATCCAGCGATCCGCACAGGTCGGCTACGCACGATGATCGCCAGAACACGCTGGCGCTGTCGTCGCTGTACACGCTGGCGCTGTCGTTGCCGTGACCGCATGACATTGAGTGTGACCGTTCAGCCGAGCGGCGGCTAACTGTCCGGTGAAAGGCTGTCATCACCAGGGCGGGCGTGGTCGCATGCCATGAGCCCGCTGTGACAGGCCCAGGCGACCAGCGAGATCATGGCAATGCGGCCCCAGCGTGCCGGAAACGGCCTTCACGGACCAGATTTAGTGAGACACCGTGTTGGATCCGGCCGGCACACCACATTCGGTGAGACAAGATTGTCCCGTGACAACGCAGATGACCGCACCTGCCTGCGGCGGCTCAGGAAACCGTGCAGCGCCCGGCGGCCCAGCATCCCGGCAGCTACCAGCACCGTGAGGCCGGCCGCCCCCCCGATCCGGTAGCGCGACGTGGCCACGGCCGCGAGCAGCGCGAAGACCACGCCGACGGTCAGGGCAAACAGCCAGGCGGGGCGCAGCTCTCCGCCGGGGACGGCTGACACGTAGATCAGCGCCGTCAGGACGAGTAACGCCACCGCCAGGGGAACAGTGATCACCAGCGGGCCCACACCGGCCGCAGCGAGGCCTGCCCAGCAGACGGCTACGGCAGCCGGCAGGCCCAGGACCACCAGGCAGGCTATCCGGCGGACGAGGGCATCTAAGGGATCTAAGGGCTGGCCCGCCCTTCTCCTGCGTCGCCGCGGCGGCGCCGTGACCAGGGAGCAGCCCAGGCCGATCAGTGCGCCCACCGCGGCACCTGCGCCGACCCGCGCCGCCGCGGTGCCGAGCCAGGCGCCGCTGCCGATCGGCCCCATGGAACCTCCCTCCGGCGATCCCGTTGTCCGTGTCACTATTTTCTCGCCTTCCGGGGTGGCGCGCTTGAGCACATGTACTCATCTCGCGGCGCACCCAGCCATCAGAAGCCTGACTACTAGGCGGCAGCCCCGGCTCCTAGCCCGAGTTTCCGATGATCATGGGTTTCTGAGGCCGGCCTGGCTGTCGGCTCGGTGAGTTTTCCCAGGTGACATGCGGGCTGGGCGTTTGAGTCCGTACCGGGAGTAGCGTATTACCCATTATGGCGTCGATCGTGGGGAAGAAGCGCGGCAGGGCCACGTACTACTACATGGTGGAGTCCGCCCGGGTGGACGGCAAGCCCCGGATCGTGTCGCAGGAGTACCTGGGGACCGCCGAGGAGCTGGCGGCCGCGATGCGGGGCGGCGGGCTGGGCCTGCCGGACCGGACCCGGCACAAGCAGTTCGGCGCCGTCGCCGCGGCGTGGGGCATGCTGGCCGATCTCGGCGTGGCGGCGGTCATCGACGAGGTGGCGGGGCTGCGGCCGGCCGGGCAGCCGCTGTCCACCGGGACGTACCTGGCGCTGGCGGCGCTGAACCGGCTGGTCGCCCCGTGCTCCAAGGCCGGGTTCGCGGACTGGTGGAAGACCACCGCTGGCGACCGGTTTGCCAAGATCCCCGCTGCGGCGCTGGATCACCGCCGGTTCTGGGATGCGATGCACGCCGTCACCCTGGAGCAGCTGGAGGAGATCTCCCGCAAGATCGCGGTGGAGATCGTGCAGTCCGCAGACGTGGACGTGTCGTCGGTCGCCCTGGACATGACCAACTTCGCCACGTTCATCGACACCAGCAACGGCAAGGCGCCGGTCGCGCAGCGGGGCAAGGCCAAGCAGAAACGATCTGACCTGCGGCTTGTGGGGCTGGGCCTGGTGGTCACCCGGGACGGCGGGATCCCGCTGACCTGGCACGCCTACCCCGGCGGCCGGCCCGACGTCACCCAGTTCCCGGACATGATCGACCAGCTCAAGACGCAGTACGAGGAGGCGTGCGCCGCGGCCGGGCTGCCGGTGCAGGCCGCGGACATGACCGTGGTCTTCGATGCCGGGCAGAACTCCGCGGGCAACTTCGGGCACCTGGCCGGCAGCGGCCTGCACTACATCGGGTCCGTCCCGGCCAGCGACTGCCCGGACCTGACCGCGCTGCCCGCATCGAAGCGCAGCCTGGTGGACAAGGACCGGTTCGGCGGCCTGACCGCGTTCGGCACCCGCCGCGAGGTCTACGGCGCGCAACGCCGCACCATCTTGACGCACTCCCCGGAGCTGCACGCCGCCCAGGCCGCCGGGTTCACCGGCACCACGCTGGCAAAAGCCGGCAAGAAACTGGATGAGCTGGCCGCCACCCTGGCCCGGGGCAAGACCCGGCGCGGCAAGGACAAGGTCGCCGCCGAGATCGGGCAGATCACCGCCAAGTCCTGGGTTCGTCGCGTCATCACCTGGCAGCTGGACGGTGACCAGCCCAGGGACCTGCGCCTGACCTGGAGCATCGACCCCGATGCCCGCGCTGGGCTGGAAGAGGAGATCTTCGGCAAGCACGTGCTGATCACCAGCCACGACGACTGGCCGGTTCCCGGGGTCATCGCCGGGTACCGGTCCCAGTCCGAGGCCGAGTTCTCCTTCCGCCAGCTGAAAGACCCCCACGTCGTGTCGTTCTCGCCCATGCACCATTGGACCGAGCACAACATCCGCGTCCACGTGTTCACCTGCGTCCTGGCCCTGCAGATCGCCCATCTCATGCGACGGCGCGCACGCCAGGCCGGGCTGGACCTGTCCGTCCGCGGACTTCTGCACGAGCTCGCCGGGATCGGCGAGACCGTCCTGCTTTACCGAGGCGACCGCGGCCGGCCCAGAGCCCACCGCCTGCTTACGGAAACCAGCCCGGTCCAGGACAAGCTCATCAGCATCTTCGGCCTCGCGCGCTACGCCCCGAAGCGATGACATGGGTAATACGCGAAAACCAGCCCGGGCGCCATAGCTGACCAGCGGAAACAATCAGCGCACACCTTGATCATCGGAAACTCGGGCTAGCTCCCGGCCGTGAACTGTCTGAGTTCCGTTCGCGCCGGCCGGGTAAGTCGCTTCCCAATGTCCTGTTTCTGGGCGGAACTCGAAAGTTACCTCGGGATGAGCCTGGCTGAAATCTGCTTGCCGGGCTACCTGATCCCCGCTCCAGCTACGTGGTGGCATGGCCTTCCTGCTTTCATCTGTCGTGCTGGAATCCCAGCGGATACAAGTCCGGGTTATCGCCGGGAGAGCGGGCATCGGTCAGCACTCTGTCCCTCCCGTCCTGGCCGCCCGGCTGGGAACCGCATCGTTCGCGTTCCCGGCCGCCGCCGGAACTGGAGGCTGCTGGATCAAAGTGGTGAGGACCGCGACCCGGCTGCCGCAATGCGGGCATGGCTGGACCGCGGTGACCCCGGCCGCGACGTCGGCGCGGTGCTGGGCTGCTGTGAGCGCGGCCAGCGCGCGGGCCTCGCGTGCCTCCTGCGCCGCGCACGCCGCGGCGCGCTCCTCGGCCTCGCGCACCGCGTCGATCTGGTCAAAGCCGGCCGCGAGGACACCGCCGCTGTCCAGGGCTTTGTCGCAGGCCGCCCAGAAGTCCCGGGCATGCGGCTGGCGGCCGATTTCGGCTACTGACACCGTGGACCGGGAGAACCCGGCCAGCGCGCCGAGGTTTTCCTGGGTCAGCCCGGCCTCCCGCCGCAAGGCGGCAAGCTGCTGGCCCAGTTCCCGCAGCAGCGCAGGGACGGTATCGGAGTGCCTCACGCGCACTCACCGCCTGCCAGCAGGGCACCGCACGCCATCCCCGCCATGATGAGGATCACCCGGCGGCAGCGGCCGGCGCTCAGGCCCGGGGTCCTTCCGCCGCTCATACCCGGATCACCGTGGTACGCCGCTCGCGGAGCGCGGTGTCAGTTCGCGGCCCCGAGGCGCCGCTGACCGCCAGTGGCGCGGGTGCCTGCGGCTCGTGGCCGAG
>DASWFT010000271.1:0-5201 GCA_036394075.1 Streptosporangiaceae bacterium | reverse complement strand
TGCCACCGTGACCGGCGTAACATCTGTGAAACTTTCCCGTTCGGCCGCATCCGCCGCCAGGCGTCCGTGGTGGCCTGATTCCGCGTCTCAGCTACTGTCCGCGGCGCGGCCGGCTCCGCACTTGGCGGGAATCTGGCTGGTCCGGGCGGTCCGGCCGACCGTGACCGCGACGCGGCCCGGCGGCCGCCCGCGACGCTCCGGCAGGCCCGCGCGGTCCATGGTCGCGGGCCCGTGCCCGCCGCCATGTACAGGCCCCTGGAATGTGCCTATCTTCGCCGCAGAGCGCCCGGTGCGGCCTGCCCTGCTCCCCCATCGCCGGGCGAGGACTGCTTTGAGGAGGACCCGCATGAGATTCAAGCTCCCCGCCCGGGCGGGGTGGTCGCGCCTGCGGCGCGGCGTGGCGGCCGCGGTCACCGTGGTGCTCGGCTGTGCCGGGCTCGCGGCGCTGGCCACGACCCAGGCCAGCGCCGCGCCTGCTTGCCAGGTGGCCTACTCGGTAAATCAGTGGAACACCGGGTTCACCGCGGCGATCACGATCACCAACAACGGCTCCCCGATCACCAGTTGGACGCTGGCCTACTCCTACACCGGCAACCAGGCCTTGACCCAGGGCTGGAGCGGGAACTGGACCCAGTCCGGCCAGAACGTCACGGTGACCAACGCGAACTGGAACGGCAGCCTGGCCACCGGCGGCTCGACGCAGATCGGCGCCAACTTCAGCTACTCGGGCACCAACACCGCCCCCACCGCCTTCACCCTCAACGGCGTGGCGTGCAACGGCGCCGGCCCGACTCCGACCCCGACCGCGACCTCGCCGACTCCGACGCCAACCTCGACGTCACCGACCCCGACGCCCACTCCGACCCCCACGGGGACGGGCGGCACAGGCGGCGGCTCGCTGTTGGTGAACCCGCCAACGTTCTCGGTGGCGCAGGGGACCAGCGATGTGTTCGGGGTGTCGCTGTCGGCCGCGCCGACCGGCAACATCACCGTGACTGTGGCAGCGTCCGGTAATACCGGCCTGACCATCAGTGCCGGCACCACGCTCACCTTCACTACCAGCAACTGGAACTACGCGCAGCCGGTGACGGTCGCCGCGAACTCCTCCGGTACTGGGGCCACCACCTTCACGGCCAGCACCCCTGGCCTCGCATCGGTGAGCGTGACCGGCACCGAGACGGCCGCGGGCTCGACCACGACGCCGGCCCACGTGGCCAACCCATTCACCGGCGCGACCTCGTACGTCAACCCCAACTACACCGCCGAGGTGGCGACCTCAGTAGCAGGCGCCAGCGGCACGCTCGCCGCGCAGATGACGCGGGTCGGGCAGCAGTCGACCGGCGTCTGGCTTGACCGCATCGCCGCGATCTACGGAGAGTCGGGCAACAGCAACCGGATGAGCCTGGAAGCGCACCTGCGGGCCGCGGCCAGCCAGGCATCAGGCAGCACCCCGATCGTCGTCCCGATCGTGGTCTACGACCTGCCCAACCGTGACTGCGCCGCGCTCGCCTCCAACGGCGAGCTGACCGTTAACAACAACGGCCTGCAATACTACGAGCAGAACTACATCAACCCGATCGCGCAGATCCTCACCAACTTCGCGCACACCAACATCAGGGTGGTCGCGGTCGTTGAGGATGATTCGCTGCCGAACCTGATCACCAACACCGGCATTGCGGCCTGTGCTCAGGCGCAGCAAAGCGGCGTGTACGTCAGCGGCATCCAGTACGCGCTCAACAAGCTGCACGCGATCCCGAACGTGTACAACTACATCGATCTCGGCCACTCGGGATGGCTCGGCTGGCCGAGCAACTTCGGCCCCGCGGTTTCGCTGATCCACTCCGTGGCCGCGGGCACCACCGCCGGCGTGAGCAGCGTCGACGGCTTCATCAGCAACACGGCCAACACCGTCCCGACCACCGAGCCGTTCATGACGGCGACCCAGAACGTCGGCGGCCAGCCGGTGAACTCCGTCCTGTTCTACTCATTCGACCCGTACATCGACGAGCTGACCTACGACCAAGCGATGTACTCCAGCCTGGTCAGCGCCGGGTTCTCACCCAACGTCGGGATGCTGATCGATACCTCGCGCAACGGCTGGGGCGGCCCGCTCAGGCCCACCGGCCCGAGCACCTCGACCAATACGACGACGTTCGTCAACCAGTCGAAGATCGACCAGCGGCCGTTCCGCGGTGACTGGTGCAATCCCAATGGTGCGGGTCTCGGGCCGTTCCCTCAGGCCAGCCCGAACTCGTCGTTCACGCACCTGTACGCCTACGTCTGGATCAAGCCGCCGGGCGAGTCCGACGGTGACTACCCGAGCGGCAGCCACACCCACGGCGACCCGCACTGTGACCCGAACGGTACCCAGACCGACGGCAGCGGCCACACTTATCCCACCGACGCCATACCGGGATTCGACATCCCGGCGGGCAACTGGTTCCCGGCCCAGTTCACGCAGCTGGTCCAGAACGCCTTCCCCGCCGTCCCGTAACCACAACCGGCCACCGCTACCGGTCAGCCACTGACAGCGGCCACCGCGCCCGCCCGGGCGGAATATCCCTCCGGGTAGGCGCGGTGGCCGCCTCATGCGTACGGGCTCACCAACCAAGTTCGTGGAGCCGGTCGTCGTCGATGCCGAAGTGGTGGCCGACCTCGTGGATGACGGTGCGCCGCACCTGCTCGACCACTTCGTCCTCGGACCAGCAAATCCGGCAGATCGCGACGCGGTAGATGGTGATCCGGTCCGGCAGTACGCCCGCGTAGTTCGTTGTGCGGCTGGTCAGCGGGATGCCCTCATAGAGCCCGAGCAGGCCCGGAGGGCCGACGTCGTGCTCAACTGTGACCGCCACGTTGCGCATCAGCCTGCCGAGATCATCCGGCAGGCTGTCGAGCGCCACAACGACCATCTCTTCGAAGCGGTCCGGGTCAACCTCGATCACAACCCCATTGTCCGACACTGCTGAAAAGCTGATGCGTGGCCGCCCGGTCCGCGGTTACCGCTGGCGGCCAACCGGAGGCAGCCATGGAGCAGACCAGCAAGAAGTGTCCACGGTGCGGCGAAACAAGGCCCATCTCTGAGTTTCGTCAGGAACCGAGCCGACCTCGCGGCCTGGCTTCCTACTGTCGCTCCTGCGAGCCAGTTGTCCGCCGAGAGAAGTACCTCGCCAGGCGCCAAGCGCACATCGATTATTCGAAGCGCTACCAGAAGGAACGGCCCGAGCGGCGTTCCGAGTATTCGCGCCGCCACGCGCTCAAGAAGCTGTACGGAATCACTCCTGAGCAGTGGGATCGGATGTACGAAGAACAGGATGGATGCTGTCTGATCTGCGGAAATGCCCCCAAGCGCAAGAGGCTTCACGTTGATCACTGCCATGAAACCGGAGTGGTCCGCGGACTGCTGTGCTCGGCATGCAACTCCGGAATCGCCCTCATGCGCCATGACCCGGAACTGCTCATCAAGGCGATCGCTTACCTTGATGGAAGGTTGGTCGAGTGATGGAGATGCTGGGCAAGAAGCTCATGAACTGGGCGTCGATCCTTGAGGACGGCACCCGGGAACAGGCCGAGCGCACCGCCTCGATGCCGTTCGTGTTCCCGCATGTGGCCCTCATGCCGGATGCGCACCTGGGCCAGGGTGCCACCATCGGCTCCGTGATTCCTACCCTCGGCGCGGTCATGCCCGCGGCGGTCGGCCGTGACATCGGCTGCGGCATGATCGCGGTCCGGACCCAGTTCACGGCCGGGGATACGCGGCGCCGTGGTGATCTTGCAGCATTGCGGGAGGCCGTCGAGGGCGCCATCCCGCTGGCCGCGGGGAACTACAACACGAGCATCTACAGCACCGAGACCGATGCCCGGGTGGAGGCCCTTGAGCAGCGCGCGGGTGCCGACAGCGCCGAGCAGATCGCCCCGAACTGGCGGCTCCAGCTGGGCACCCTCGGCTCCGGCAACCACTTCATCGAGGTCAGCCTCGACGAGGAGGATCGGATCTGGCTGTTCCTGCACTCCGGCTCCCGCGGTGTCGGGAACAAGCTCGCGATGAAGCACATCAAGATCGCCCGCGGGCTGGCCGCGAAGTGGTGGATCCCGCTGCCCGACCCTGACCTCGCCTACCTGGTCGAGGGGACGCATGAGTTCTGGGACTACATCCGGGACCTCCGGTGGGCCCAGCACTTCGCGCTGCTCAACCGCGAGGAGATGATGCACCGCGTCATCGACTGCTTCGCGGCCTGGATCGGCCAGGATGTCGAGGCCGCCGAGACGGTGAACACCCACCACAACTACACCGCGCAGGAGAAGCATTTTGGAAAGGACGTCTGGCTGTCCAGAAAGGGCGCCATCGACGCGTCCGCGGGGGTGCCCGGGCTGATTCCGGGCTCGATGGGCACCCGCTCCTATGTCGTGACCGGCAAGGGCAACCGCCTCGCCCTGAACTCCGCGCCGCACGGGGCCGGCCGCGAGTACAGCCGGTCCCGCGCCCGCAAGGAGTTCACGCGCTCACAGCTTGATGCCGCGATGGAAGGCATCGAGTGGCGGCACAGCAACGCCTTCCTGGATGAGATCCCTGGAGCATACAAACCGATCGACGTAGTCATGGAGGACGCCCGGGATCTCGTCGAGATCCGCCACACCCTGCGCCAGATCGTCAACGTCAAGGGCGACTGACATTCGGCCCTATGCATGCGGGACGTCCGGCTCTGGGCGGCGAGCGCCCCGGCGAGCATCGTGGTGACTTAGACCTGGGCAGATGGTCACTGATGGACCGGCCCCGGGCGAAACGGGAGATAGTCATGCGAGCGCTTGTTTACCACGGTCCCGGCCTCAAGGCCTGGGAGGACGTGCCGAAGCCAGAAGTAGCCGCCGACACGGACGCGATAGTGCGGGTCGACACCACCACGATCTGCGGTACGGATCTGCACATTCTCAAGGGCGACGTACCGGCCGTCATCGACGGGCGGATCCTCGGCCACGAAGCCGTCGGAACGGTCGACGCGGTGGGCCGCGGCGTGAAGACGGTCGAGGTCGGCGACCGCGTCCTGGTCTCCTGCATCTCCGCGTGCGGGACCTGCCGGTTCTGCCGGGAGGGCCACGCGGGGCAGTGCCTCGGCGGGGGCGGCTGGATCCTCGGCCACAAGATCGACGGTACTCAGGCCGAGTATGTCCGGGTGCCCTTCGCCGACACCTCTACCTACCCTGTG
>DASWFT010000270.1:0-18943 GCA_036394075.1 Streptosporangiaceae bacterium | reverse complement strand
AGCAGCACGGCGCTGAGCACTGCCACCGCCGACAGCGTCGTCGTGTCGGCCACGCCGCCCGCGCCGGTCCCCCCAGTGCCCTGCCCCACGCCATGGACCTGCGCCGACATCGGCGCCCCGGCTCCGGCTGGAAACCAGTCGTTCGACCCCAACACCGGCACGTGGACGATCAACGCCGGCGGCGCGGATATCACCGGGACGTCAGATCAGTTCCGCTTCGTCTCGCAGACGCTCAGCGGCGACGGCAGCGTTATCGCCCACGTGACCTCGCAGACCAACACGAGTTCCTCGGCCAAGGCCGGGCCCATGTTCCGTGCCTCCGCCGATCCCGGCGCGCCCGAGTACTCGGTGCTGGTCAGCCCCGGGCAGGGGATCAAGGTTCAGCTCCGGAAGACCCAGGGCGGTAGCACTAGCAAGCTGGCCAACCCCACGGGGACCGTCCCCGCCTACCTGAAGATCACCCGCTCCGGCAGCACCTTCACCGCCTATACCTCCGCCGACGGGGTGACGTGGACGCTCATCCCGGGTTCGACGGCGACCCTGAGCCTCGGCTCGTCGCTGCTGGCCGGGCTGGCCGTGACCTCGCACAAGGACGGCACCCTCGGCACGGTCACCATGGACACCGTGGCGGTGGGCTGACCGGCAATCCCGGCTGGACGGTACTCCCATCTCGGGGCCGCCCCGGGCTGGGGGTACCGTCGTCAGCCCGGCGGACGCCCGCCGAGCAGATACACGGCTGTGGCATGGGCACCGAGCCGGACGTGCAGGCCGCCGGTCACCGGCAGGTCGCGCTGCGCCCAGAGGTCACGGAGGCTGGATGGCCGCGCGCTGAGGCCAAGCCTCAGCCAGCTGAAATCGGCCGCGGCTGGCCGGTCAGCCAGGTTGACGATGGCGACGGCGGCGTGGCCGCCGGTCAGCGGCTTGCGCCAGACCTGCCAGGCACCCCGGCTCTCGACCAGGGCGGCCGGGCGGCCGAGCGGATCCTGGTCAATGGCGATGATCTCGCGGTTGAGCAGGATCAGGCTGGTCGGCTCACGGCCGGTCATGGTGCGCGGATCGCTGCCGGAGATGAGCGGCGCCGACCACATAGCCCACATCGCGAAGTTGGTTCCCGCCTCGCCGGAGGTCAGCGCGTCCGTGGCGAGGTTCGTCCCGGTCGTGGATTCGCTGAGGGTGCCCACTTCCAGCATGTCGGGATCGAGGTAGTGGCCAGGGCCGGCGTACCGGGCCGCCAGCCGCAGCACGCCAGATCTCAGGTAATCGACGATGCCCATGTGATAGAGGCGGTCGTGGTAACAGCGCCGTGCCGTGGATGACGGCGAGCGGGACTGGTTGTACCAGCTGCCGCAGATGTCGCCGCCGACCCGCCAGCTGTTCGCGACGGCATGCGCCCAGGGCGCGACCGTCGGCGCCCCGCCGGCGTTGATGGACAGGATCATCGGGCGGTGGGTCGCGTCGAGTGCGGCTCGCCATTGTTGGGCGATGGCCGCGGCGGGCGCGGGCGCGTAGTCGGCATTGCACCAGTCGAGCTTGACATAGTCCACGCCCCAGCCGGCGAACGTGCGGGCATCGGCCCTGACGTGCCCGGCGCTGCCGTTGCGGCCCGCGCACGAACGTGGCCCGGGCGTCGTGTACAGGCCGAAGTCGAAGCCCTCGCGGTGCACGAAGTCGGCGAGCCGTTTGATGCCGCACGGGAACAGCCGCGGATCGGCGGTGAGCTGGCCTCCGGCGGTCCTAGACCCCTGCCACCCGTCGTCCAAGATCACGTAACTGTAGCCTGCGGCGCGCATGCCGTTTCGCGCCATCGCCTCCACGACCGCGACGATCAGCGACTGGTCGAACGTGGTCCCGAAGGTGTTGAACGGATTGAAGCCCATCGCGGGCCGCGTCAGCTCCACCGGCGGCGGAGTCCGGGCCGCTGCCGCGACCAGTTCGCTGCACGCGCCGGGTGCTGGCGGCAAGGCGGTCTGGCCCTGCATCGCGCAGCCCGCAGCGGCCAGGGCCATGACCCCAGCCGCCAGGCCGGCCCCGAGCCGTCGGGTGTGGCGCTTCACCGTCGGTGTTCGGCGGCTCAGGGCCCGGCCACGACAGAGTCGAACGCGGCGGTCGACAGCTGGCCCGTGTTGTGCGACGTGACCGCCATGCCCGCCAGCACCGTGCCAGCCAGGTTGGGCAGCGACGCAGCCGAGCCAGGCACCGCGGTCCAGGTCACGCCGTCCGGAGAAGTCTGCGCGGTGAACGTGGTCCCGGTCCGGATGATCTTCAGGAAGACGGGCGCCGCCCCGCTGATCGCGGTCTCCTGGGTGGAATTGTTGCCGATGGCGTCCCTGGATTGCACGATGATGCCGTTGCCGGGCGTCAGGTAGATCGCGTAGTAGGGTGCGCCCGGGTCCGAAGAGCCCCTGATCATGATCCCGGCCTTAGCGAACGGGTCGGTGTTGGTCTGCGAATCCACGTGCGCGGTCAGGCTGCCGTCGGCGGCCAGGGTTTGCCAGACGTAGTGGAAGGAGTCGGAGGTCGCCCAGATGTCACCGCCGCCGCCCTGGATGGTCCAGCCGCCGGCCGAGTATGTCTGGCTCCCCGCGGACGGGGTCACGGTGCCGATGTCGGCGCAGGTCCACCCGGCCGGGCAGATTCCTGGCGGCACCAGCTCGCCTGAGGCAACGCGCACTGCGTCCAGCGTGACGGCCGAGCCGGTGCCCTGGTTGTGTGAGGTGATGGCGATGCCGGCCAGCAGCGGCCCGGTCATGCCGATCACGACGCTGGAACCGGGGATGGCGGTCCAGGTACTGCCATCGGGCGAGGTGTAGGCGGTGTAGTAGGTCTGGCCGCCCGCGGTGTACCGGCCCACCATGAGATACGCGGGCACGGTTCCGGCCGCCAGCAACTGGCTGCTGGACCCGCCCTGGGCGGTCCGCCACTGCACCGAGAGCCCGTTGCCCGGCGTCACGAACGCGGCGTAATACGGCGACCCGGGGTCGGTAGTGGCCCGCATCATCACCCCGGCCTTGGCCCACGGGTCGGTGGCCTGCTGCGCGGTCACGTGCGCGGTCACCGTGCCGTCCGCGCTGAGCGTCTGCCAGGCGTAGTGGAACGCGTCCGCCGTCCCCCAGATGTCACCGCCGCCGCCGATTTCGTTCCAGGTGCCCGAGCTCAGGCTGTCCTGGCCGGGGGGCAGCGGCCCGCCGATGTCCGCACAGGTCCACGCGGACGGGCAGATGTAGGGCGGCGGCTGCGAACCTGGTAGCGACGCCAGATTGTCAACCGTCGACGTCGACGTGATTGTGTCGTTGTAGGAATCGCTGGCGATGCCAGCCACCAGCGGCCCGGCCAGGTTCAGCGCGATGGTGGAACCAGCAACGTAGCTGAAGTTCACCCCGTCGGTGGAGGTATAGGCGCTGTAGTAGACCACGCCGTGCGCGGTGTCAGTGTACCGGGACGCCAGCACCCAGATGGGCGTCGTGGCCGTTGAGGACCCAAGGACCTGGTTGGTCTGCGCGGCCTCCGACGTCCGCCACTGGACGGTGACGCCGTGCTGCGGGGTGACGAAGACGCCGTAGTAGGGCGACTGGGGGTCGGTGCCCGAGCCTGAGCGGATCATGACCCCGGTCTTCATCCACGGTCCGCCGGGGTTGGTCTGGGACACGACACGGGCGCTGACCGTCCCGTCGCCGTTGGCGGAGTTGGCCGGAGTCTGCGGGAAGCTCTGGTAGGCGAAGCGGAAGTTGTCATAGTTCGACCAGATGTCCGAGCCGCCGCCCTGAATGGTCCAGGTTCCCGCGGTGCCGCCGCCCTGCTGCGGGCCAATGTAGATCTGGTTGCCCGGCAGGATGTCGGTCCCGACGTCGGAGCAGGCGAAGCCGCTCGGGCAGATGCCCGGTGGCTGCGTGCTGGACGCGGTCAGGGTGACCGCGTTGTAGGAGACCGGGGGGGTCACCTGGGCCGCGCTGGCGGTGGCCGCCAGGCCGGCCAGGTAGTTCGCGCCCATGTCGATGGCCGCCGTGGAGCCAAGCACCGGGGTCCAGTTGGTGCCGTCGGTGGAGGTCAGCGTCGAGAAGAAGATCTGCGGCGGGTTCAGGGTGGTGTCCTGCCACCGGACGATCTTGACGTAGGCGGGTGAGGTGACCGACGGGAGCTTCAGCGTGCCCGTCCGGTCGGGCACCCCGTCGAAGACCCGCCACTGGATGGTCGCCGACCCGCCCGGATTGAGCAGCACGGAGTAATAGGGGGCAGTCGGGCTGGCGTTCGCCCGCATCATGACCCCCTCCTGGGCCGTCTTCGGCGACGTAGCCTGCGTGACCACCTGTGCGCTGAGGCTCTGGTTGCCCGAGACCGGCTGGTAGGCGTAGTGGAACGAGTCGGTGCCGCCGGTGGTGATGCCGGTGCCGGTGCCCTTGAGGGTGAAGGCGCCCGGCCCGCTGGAGGTGGTGTCGCCCGGCGGGTTCGGGTTGCCGATGTCGGTGCAGGTCCAGCTGGCCGGGCACGGGTCGGCCGGGGCTTGCGGGGTCATCGTGGTCGTGATGGCATTGCCGACCGAGATGTTGCTGAACGACGCCGTGCCGGTGTTGGTCGCCGAGCCGGAGTCCACGGCGATCCCCTGCAGGGTCGTCGCCGGCATGTCGATGTCGACCGTGGTGCCCGGGATCAGCTGGTAGTTCACTCCATCGGTGGAGTAGCCGGTGCTGAACAGGTTGCCCTTGCGCTGGATCATCAGGTAGATCGGCTTGTTGGCCGGCAGCAGCTTGGTCAGCTCCAGGGAGGTGCCGCCGAACGCGGTCCGGTACCAGATGACGATGTCGGGCTGCGGGTTGCCCTCGGTCAGGTCGTTGGGATAGGCCAGCACCGCGTAGAACGGGGAGGTCGGGTCCGCGCTCTGCCGGGCCATCAACCCGGCCTGCGGCTGCGTGTTCTGCGTGCTCTGCGAGAGGACATCGATGCTGGACTGCGAGTCACCGGTCACCGGCTTGGAGATGAACCGGAACTGGTCCGACGTGCCGTGGATCGCCGCGCCCGACGCGGTCACGGTGAGTATGCCGTTGGTAGTCTGCTCGGAACCAGCGATCGCCGGGCTGCGGATGTCCTGGCAGGTGAAGGTGGCCGGGCAGTTCGGGTCGGCGGGCGGGGTCGTGGTGGAGCCGGGCAGCCCGAGAGCGTACAGCTTGCCGTCCACCGCACCAACGTAGAACTGGCTGCGGGCGACGGAGACCGCCCCGTAGACCGTGGCCGGTAGCACGTAGCTGTACAGCAGCGTCCCGTTGGACGCGTTGAGCACTTCGAAGGTGTTGCCCTCCGTCACGCCGATCATGCCGTTGACATAGGCCGGTGAGCCCAGGATGGGCTGCTCGGTCTGGCGGCTCCAGAGGACCTTGCCGGTGCCCGGGTCAAACGCGCTGATCGAGCCGCCCGAGCCGTGGCCGCCGGCCACGTTGCTGCCACCGGCGTAGTACAGCGTCCCGTTCGCGAAGATCCCGGAGGCGATCGTCCCGTCCCCGCAGGTCGGGCAGTCTCCGCCGATGGCGATCTGCTTCTGCCAGACCGGCCCGGCGGCCAGGTTGTTGCGCTTGAAGGTGTAGACGATGCCGTTCTTGTTGGCCACCGACAGCAACTGGTCGCCGGCGGCGTCGGTGGTCAGCGTGGGCGTCGTGCCCCAGTCAGAGTCGAGCACCGACGCCTCGAACGGGAGCTGCCAGGAACTGACGTACCGCAGGTTCGTGGCGTTCAGGGCGACGATTGCCTGCGACTGGGTCTGGGTGTGGTCGTTCAGCGTGCCGGTGGAGACGAAGATGGTATTGGTCGCGGCGTCATACGTCGGTGTGGTCCAGATGCCCCCGCCGACCTGGCCGTTCGGCACGAAGTTATAGGTGTTGACGATCTGGCCCTGCTGCGCGCCGGAGATGCCGACCTGCAGCAACTGGCCCTGCACCAGCGGGTTGTCGCAGTTGCTCGCGATGCCGATATAGGCATAGTTGCCCACGATCAGCGGGCTGGACCAGTTGTAGTGCGCGCCGGCCTGGCTGTTGTCTCCCGTGTAGACCTTCCACAAGATGTTGCCCGTCGCCGGGTCAAGCGCGTACCAGTAAGGCCCGCCGCCGCCCACATAGAGCACGCCGTTCACGATCGCCGCCGATGACGTGACCCCGTTGTTGACCGGGTTGCATCCCGGGTCGACGGTTACTCCAAGGTTCTGCTTCCAGATCATGGCGCCGGTCGAGGTGTTCACGGCGTACTCGTAGCCGTCCCAGGAACCCACGTAGGCGGTGGTGCCGACGATGCTCACCGAGGTGGCGATCGGGCCGCCCGTCGCGAACGCGAACTTGAGCTTCAGCGTCGAGGCGCTGGCCACGCTCAGCTTCGGGTCGACGGTCGCCGCCGTCCGCGCCGGGTTCTGCAGGAACATCGGCCAGTCCTGATAGGACGCGGCGGTTGCGGGCGCGGGAGTCAACGCGGCGGTGACCGGGGTGAGGATCGAGGCCAGGAACATGACGGCGACGGCCACACCGAACCGGTGCGGCCGGCCACGCCGTCGGGCGGTCCGGATGGACGCGAGGCGGCCGCCGCCGACCCGATCAGTTATCAATGCACCCCCCAAGCCGCGCCGACCTGTCAGCCCTCCCGGCGTATCATCTGCTCGCACACGCGACCCAGGCGTGTTCCTGGCGAGATGGCACCCGTCACTGGTAAGACCCTTCATGGGGCGCCCGGGAGGTCATAACGGGAGCATCCGATACATTTTCGTTATGATTTACGAGTAGTCCGGGGTCAACATCACGTGGCCTGGCGGCCATCGTCCACCTGCCCGCTGACCGGGCGGTATCCTGCACGAGTCAGGTGTGTTAACTGATGTGCCATCTGATCAGAGCGCGTTGGCGGCGCGACCGGGGAGCGGGATCCCGGTAACTGGGGAACAGCAACCGAGGAGCACGCAAGTGAGCCGTCCGGCTGCAGTGATTGTCCTGGCCGCGGGCCAAGGCACGCGGATGAAGTCCGGCACGCCGAAAGTGCTGCACACGATCTGCGGCGAGAGCATGCTGGGCCTCGTCCTGGCCACGGCCCGTGAAGTCGACCCGGAGCGCCTCATCGTGGTGGTTGGCCACGGGCGCCGCCAGGTCACAGAGTTCCTGGCCAGCCGCGCGCCTGACGCGACGGCCGTGGTGCAGCACCGGCAGGGCGGGACGGGCCACGCGGTCCGCACCGCGATCGAGGCGGTCGGCCTGGACCACGGCACGATCGTGGTGACCTACGCGGACGCGCCACTGCTTCGCGGCGACACACTGGCCGCGCTCATCCGGGAGCACGGGGCGCAGGATGCCGCGGCGACCGCGCTTACTGCCCGGCTCGCCGACCCGACCGGCTACGGCCGGATCATCCGCGACGACTCCGGCGCCTTCTTGAAGATCATCGAGGAGGTGGACGCCACTCCCGAGCAGCGGGCGATCGAAGAGATCAACTCGGGTGTCTACGCGTTCGAGGCCGACCTTCTTGGTGACGTCATCAAGCGCGTGCCCACCGACAACGCCAAGGGTGAGGAGTATCTCACCGACGTCGTCGCCATCCTGCGCGCGGAGAGTCACCCGGTAGCTTCCGTTCTGCTGGAAGATCCTGATGAAGTCCTGGGCGTGAACGACCGCGTGCAGTTGGCGCGGGCGCGCCGGATATTGAACACCAGGCTGGTCGGAGGCTGGATGCGCGCCGGTGTCACCATCGTCGACCCGCGGACCACCTGGATCGACACCGGGGTTACCCTGGCTGCGGACGTGGAAATAGGGCCCGATACGCAGCTGGAGGGCAGCACCGCCATCGCCGCCGGGGCCCGGATCGGCCCGGCATGCCTGCTTCGCGACACCACGGTGGGCGCGGGTGCGACGGTGACCCACGCGGTCTGCCGGTCGGCCGAGATAGGGGCCGGCGCGACGGTGGGGCCTTTCGCCTACCTGCCACCTGGGACCAAGCTCGATCGAGGCGCCCGTGCGGGTGGCCGGGCAGCCGTTGCGGCTGACGGCACCGCTACAAGTGAGGGAGCATAGGACGCGTGACGGGCATAGCAGCGACTGCCGAGAAGAAGACTGGAATCACGGCGACCGGTGAGAAGAAGCTGCTGCTCTTCTCCGGCCGGGCCCATCCGGAACTGACCGATGAGATTGCTGGCTGCCTCGGCATCGAGCCGACCCCGACCAGGCTTTCCGATTTCGCCAACGGCGAGATCTTTGTCCGGTTCCTGGAATCGGTCCGCGGCTGCGACGCATTCGTCGTGCAGAGCCACACCGCGCCGATCAACCGCTGGATCATGGAGCAACTGATCATGGTCGATGCCCTCAAGCGGGCCTCGGCCAAGCGGATCACGGTGGTCGCGCCGTTCTTCGGGTACGCACGCCAGGACAAGAAGAGCCGCGGCCGGGAGCCCATCTCGGCCCGGCTCATGGCGGACCTGTTCGCCACGGCCGGGGCTGACCGGCTGATGGCCGTTGATCTGCACACCGCGCAGATCCAGGGGTTCTTCGACGGACCCGTGGATCACCTGTTCGCGCTGCCCATCCTGGCCGGGTACGTGGAGGGCATGCTGGACGTGTCGCGGGTCACCGTGGTGGCGCCGGACGCCGGCCGGGTCCGGGTCTGTGAGCGGTGGACAGACCGGCTCGGCTGCCCGCTGGCCATCATCCACAAGCGCCGCGACCCTGATGTCGCGAACAAGGTCGCCATGTTCGAGGTGGTCGGACGCGTGGCCGGCCGTACCTGCATCATCGTGGACGACATGATCGACACCGGATCGACGATCATCAAGGCGGCCGACGCGCTCTTCGAGGAGGGCGCGGAGCGGGTGATCGTCACCGCCACTCACGGCGTGCTCTCCGGCGACGCCGTGGACGGTCTGAAGAACTCGAAGGTCAGCGAGGTCATCGTCACCAACACGCTGCCGATCAGCAACGACAAGCGTTTCGACAAGCTCACGGTCTTGTCGATCGCGCCGTTGATCGCCCGTGCGATCAACGAGGTGTTCAGCGACGGCTCGGTGACCAGCCTGTTCGACGGCCAGAGCTGACTGGCCAACTCATCGAGATCACTAACTACGTCGCCGCGGCCAGGAGCGAGGTGGTCACCTTGAAGGTGACCGCTGTCTTCGCCCCCGCAAGCGACGAAGACGGCGGCCACCAGCTCTGCGCGGACCGATTGCCGCAGCCCTGGTCCTCGCGGGCGGGCGGGCGAGGACCGTACCTAGTCAGGGCTGGGGCACGCGAACCCAACCCTGACCAGGATCGTTGCGGACTACGCCCCCGCGGCCGTCCGCCCCGCTGCGGTCTCGCCGTTGACCGGTTTGTTCTGCCGCGGCTGAGAACGAGCATGGCATCGGCTGATTGCGTCATGATTGACACGTGATTGAGCGGCGAATGGGCCCCCAGCGTCGTGGAACCGCGTCGTGACCGGGCCGTTTACGGCTTGATCAATCCATGATTGAGTGACGTCGACCCTTCACTACTTCACGCGGTGCATGGGGGTGGACGCACCGACAGCCTGAACGGGGCGCCGTGGTGCTGTTTCGGATGCTGGGACCCCTCGAGGTCCGGACCGAGCGGGGCTGGAGCGGGATCAACGCAGCCAAATGGCGGTCCTTGCTAGCCGTTCTGCTGCTCAACCCTGGGCAAGTCGTCTCCACCGACCGGCTGATCATGGAGCTGTGGGGTGACCAGCCTCCGGCGAAGGCCGGCAACCTGGTGAGTATCTACGTGCACCGGCTCCGCAGGCTGATCGGCGACGCCGATGGCCGGATGCTCGTGACACGAGCACCGGGGTACCAGATCCTGCTTGGCCCTGAAGACCTGGATTCCCAACGATTCGCTGCCCTTACTGCCGCAGGCGCGAAGGAGCTGTCGAGCGGGGAAGCTCGCCGCGCCGCGGAATTGCTCAGCGAGGCTCTCGCGCTGTGGCGTGGCCGGGCGCTGGCCGATGTGGCGCCGTCGGCGCTGGTCAACGCGGAGGCAAGCCGCCTCGAGGAGTCGCGCCTCGACGCTCAGCTGCTAAGGATTGAGGCCGATCTCAGGTGTGGGCGGCATGCCCAGCTGGTCGTGGAACTGCAGCGGCTGATCGTCGACCATCAGCTCCGGGAGGGGCTGTGGGTGTTGCTCATCCGTGCCCTGCGCGGTGCAGGCCGGCATGCGGAGGCGCTGGAGGTCTACGCACGAGCCCGTACCGTGATAGCCGACGAGCTGGGCGTCGATCCCGGGGCCGAACTTCAGCATCTCTACCAGCAGATGCTCGCGGCCGACATGGGCCAGGAGCCGCCGGACGCCAGGACGCAGGCGCCGACGAACCCACCGGCGGGGGCTTCGCCGGCCGGGAGCGCTGCCGATCCTGAGCCTTCCGCGGCCGCGGCGGAGCCGTTGCCTCGGGTGGCTCAACTCCCGGCCGATATCCCCGACTTCACCGGCCGGGCTGAGCACGTGCAGAACCTCCGCGACTTGCTGTCAGGCCCGCGGCGGCCGGACAGCCCCGGCGCTGTCGTCGTGGCGGCGGTGATCGGCACCGGAGGGCTGGGCAAGACCACGCTGGCGGTGCACGCGGCCCACCTGCTGCGGGTTCAGTTTCCCGATGGCCAGCTGTATGCCAACCTGCTCGGCGCGACCCAGCATCCGGCCACGTCCGGTGATGTCCTAGCCCGGTTCCTGCGGGATCTTGGAATGGATCCATCGCGCATTCCAGCCGACGAGGAGGAGCGCGGGGCGCAGTACCGCAGTCGGCTGACCGAACGAAGGGTGCTCATCGTCCTCGATGACGCGAGGGATGCCGCGCAGATACGGCCCCTGCTGCCGGGATCCGCATCGTGCGCGGTGCTGGTGACCACCCGCAGCCGGATGCCTGACCTGGCCGGGAGCCGATTCGTCGACCTAGATGTGCTTGAGCACGACGAGGCTCGAAGCATGTTCGCCAGCATCATCGGACCTTGGCGGGCCGAGGCTGAACCCGACGCCACGGACGAGGTGCTCACCGCCTGCGCCGGCTTGCCGCTGGCCATCCGGATCGCGGGGGCCCGGCTCGCCGCGCGGGGCGGCTGGAGTGTGCGCAGCATGGCGGCACGGCTGTCGAACGAGCGCCGGCGGCTGGACGAGCTGAAGACCGGGGACCTGGCGGTCCGGGCGTGTTTCGAGGTGAGCTTCTCCAGCCTGCCGGGCCGGAACCATCCGGACGGCATAGACCCCGCCCATGCGTTCCGCCTGCTAGGTGTCTGGGCGGGCCTGTCCATCGGTCTGCCCGCGGTCGCGGCCCTCCTCGGGCAGCCTGAAGAAGCCGTGGCGGACGCCCTTGAGGTGCTGGTCGATGCGCAGCTTCTCCAGTCAGCGGCCCCCGACCGCTACCGGTTCCATGACCTCCTGCGTGCCTACGCTGCCGACCGGGCCATGGCCGAGGAGCCGGCCGAAGCCCGGGAGGAGGCCGTGCGCCGGATTCTCACCTGGTACCTGCATACCGTGGCGGCGATGGCCAGGATCGTTTCTCCGCACCGCGGCGAAGTCCCGCTTGAGCCGCCAGGATCTGACTGGCAGCCTCTCACCTTCGCCACGGCGGATCAGGCACTGGACTGGGGCGAGTCCGAACGCGCCAACCTGGTTGCCGCGACCCAGCAGGCATATGGGCGTGGCATGGACGAAGTCGCGTGGAAGCTTCCGGTTGCGGCGCTCAGTTTCTTCAACCGGCGCACCTACCGGGCCGAATGGGCTGCGACTCACCGCACCGCCCTGGCCAGTGCCCGCCGGTCCGGGGATCGGGCGGGTGAGGCCTGGGTGCTCAACAACCTCGGCATGGTCTATGGACAGCTGCGTGTTCAGGACGCGATTGGTTATTTCGAGCAAGCGCTCACCATCCGCCGTGAGATCGGCGACCAGGTCGGCGAGGCGCAGGCGGCGAACAACCTGGCCGACACCTACCTGCGACTCCAGCGGTTTGATGAAGCGCTGGAGCCCCTGGCGCGAACGATGACCATTCAGCGGCGGATCGGGTCTCGCTTCGGGGAGGCTGTCGCCCTGAACAACCTGGGGGAGGCGTACCTGCATCTCGCCCGAGTCGGTGAGGCTATCACTTGCCTTCAGCAGGCCCACGAGATCTTCAAGGCCGTCGGTGACGCGCACGGCGAGGGTTACACACTGCACAATCTGGGCGAGGCATTCCTCGACCGGGGCCTCATCGATGAAGCACTTGACTGCTTCCGCCAGGCGGCGGCGATCCGTCGTACTGGTGGCGAGCGTCTCGCCGAGGCGCAGACGCTGACGTACCTTGGCCGCACCCAGCTTGTCGCCCATCGGCCACAAGATGCGCGCGAATCCTGGACCCGCGCAATCTCCCTCTTCGAGGCGCTGAACGACGAGACGCAAGCCGATGAGTTCCGGGCAAAACTCGGGGCGCTGGACGCCGGGGAGGACGTTGCTGGCGGCGACTGCTCGCCGCCGAGGCCTCGCTAGCCTCACTGCTAAGGCATGCTTCTGTAGCGCTCCAGCGGCTGTCCGTTCTGCTCATAACGGGAAATAGCCGTCACTGCCGTCGCTACGATGCTGCCGCAAGTAACAGCGTCACTCATCCCGGACCCCGGGGGTCAGGCAAAGGAGAGTGCAGTGATGGGGAATCAGCCCGAGGAATCACCGCGGATGGAGCATGAGTCCGAGCCCGCGATGGAGCATGAGTCGGTGCCCGCGATGGAGCACGAGTCGGTGCCCGCGATGGAGCACGAGTCGGTGCCCGCGACGGAGCACGAGTCGGTGCCCGCGACGGAGCACGAGTCCGAGCAGTAGCAGGCTCGGCAGAATGCCGGGCAGCGCGATCGGTGCCCAGCTCAGGGCACTCAGTCGTAGGTCAGGCCGGGCACTGGGTACGAGCGGTCACTCGCCCGGGGCTTGAACCGCCGGGCACGCGCCTGCCGTTCCTGGGCTAGAATATCGCTGGCGTGCCTTCATGTGCCCGCCTGGCCGCCTGCGCCAGCGTCCGGCTGATCAGCTAATGCGCTGAGCTGGGTTACCGCGCGCCGCGTCGGCACCCTGGTCTGCTGCAAGAGGGAGTTAGTACCGTGCCCGAGGTCCGTATCCCCGCCGAGCCGCGCACTGAGTTCGGCAAGGGCCCTGCCCGCCGCGCTCGTCTCGCGGGCCGGGTCCCCGCCGTGCTCTATGGCCACGGCACGGACACGCGGCATGTCACGCTCCCCAGCCACGCCGTGATGATGGCGCTGAAGACGTCGAACGCGCTGATTCGCCTGGACGGCCTGCCCGGCGGGAGCCAGTTGGCCCTGCCCAAGGCCGTCCAGCGTGACCCCATCAGGGGGTCCGTCGAGCACATGGACCTGATCTTGGTCCGGCAGGGCGAGAAGGTCACCGTGGACGTGCCGGTCCAGGTAACAGGCGAGGTGTTCCCCGGCGGGCTGCTCGACCAGCAGCTGATCCAGATAGCGGTCGAGGCCGAAGCGACCAACATCCCGCGGGGCATCGAGGTCGACGTGGAAGGCATGGAGGTCGGCGCGGCCGTGCACGCGGGGGACCTGGTACTGCCAGAGGGCTCCACGCTGGCTGTCGAGCCCGAGACCTTGGTCCTGCACGTGATCGCGGCGCCGACTGCCGAGCAGATGGAGGCCGACCTCGGCGTTCCGGAGGCCGAAGCCGTCAGCGCAGAGCCTGCGCCGGTGCCGGAGGGCGAGGGCGAGGCCAGGCCCGCCGCAGGCGGCGAGCAGTCAGGCTGAGGTTTCTTCCGGGCCGGCGATCGCCGGGCCGAGGCGGGTGCGGCATGGCGGACGAACGCTGGCTCATCGTCGGGCTCGGCAACCCCGGCGCGGAGTACGCGGGCCACCGGCACAACGCTGGGTACCTGGTCGCGGACCTGCTCGCCGAGCGGGCCGGTGCGCGGTTCCGGTCATCCAAGTTCCGCGCCGCCGTCGGCGAGGGTCGGCTGGCCGGACTGCCGGTGACCCTCGGCAAGCCGCTTACCTTCATGAACGAGTCCGGCGGTCCGGTGGCGGCACTGCGTGACTACTACCGGGTCCCGGTCGACCGGATCGTGGTCCTCCACGACGAGCTGGACCTGCCGTTCGGCACGATCAGGCTCAAGCTGGGCGGCGGAGATAATGGGCATAACGGGCTGCGCTCGGTGACTGCCGCGCTCCGCACACGCGACTACCATCGGCTGCGCTTCGGAATCGGCCGTCCCCCGGGGCGGATGGACCCTGCGGCGTTCGTGCTGCGGGACTTCACCCAGGCGGAGCGCAAGGAACTGCCGTATCTGATCGACCGCAGCGCGGACGCGGTGGAGACCTTGCTCTCCAGCGGGCTGGCCGCGGCGCAGAACGCCTTTCACGCGGACGGCCACGGCGCTCCAGCGACCTGATTCCGGTGAGCATGCCGAGCAGGGTTACGTAGGCGGGTCGAGCCGGGTATCCGGTCGGATCTGACGTTGTCGCGATGTTCAGGCCGCGATCGACGAGGTCAGCGGAGGGTATCCCGCGGAGCCGAATCGCGTAACGCATCCGGAATGGCTGATGACACACAGTCACAAGAGTCGTAAAGGCCCAGCTCAGCCAAGAGTTGTCGCAGAGCGCCAGTGGATACAGGTCCCTCTGTAAACCATCCCAACTCCTTACACGTCCCATGATTGGATACAGAATGTCTTTTGTAGCGGTGTGATCTTGGCCAGGCATGGAACCGGTTCGGCAGCTTGAGGGCGGCCGAGCCAACCCCCAAAGGCGCCCAGTGCAGCGATCCGCTGGGCGGGTTTCCCCGTCGGGTGTGATTTCCACGGCGTTCGGGGTGATCAACGCCTCGGCCTAGGGGGCTCATGGGTGTCCCGGGTCCGCTGCACGCTTCCTGAAGGGGGGACGGCGACGTGGCCGTTGTCTGTCGGTTGATGCCTGACCGGACGCGCCGGACGAAGGCGCCATTCTGCCTGGCCATGTGGGCCGGGCAGTACTCCAACCGGCCGGGGAACATCACCGCGCCCCGACCTGGCCTTGCGAGCAAGGAGGGGACACGGATATGAGCGATGCCGTCGACGTGGCTATCGCTGGGGCCGGACCGTACGGGCTCTCACTCAGCGCGCACCTGCGCGCAGCGGGAGTGAACTTTCGCCATTTCGGCCTGCCGATGAGGCTGTGGCAGGACGCGATGCCCCGGGGGATGTTCCTCAAGTCGCAAGGCTTCGCCTCGAACCTGTCTGACCCCGCCAGCACGCACACGCTGGCGGCCTTCTGCGCCGCGACCGGCCGCCCGTATGCCAGTTACGGCTTGCCCGTATCTCGGGACACCTTCGTCGCGTATGGCCGCTGGTTCCAGTCTGAGCTTGTCCCGCACCTGGAGCAGGTGCTGGTCACCGACATTGCCCGGCGAGGCGGCGAATTCGAGCTCAGCCTGGGCACCGCCGAGCAGGTCCGAGCCCGGACGGTCGTGATTGCCGCGGGCGTCGAGCACTTTGCATACGTCCCCGAGCCGCTGTCCTCGCTGCCCCCGGAGGTATGCACGCATAGCTCCGCGCATTCTGACCTGGCCGCGTTCCGCGGCCAGCAGGTCATCGTGGTCGGGGCGGGCCAGTCAGCCCTCGAGTCCGCCGCGCTGCTGCACGAGAGCGGGGCGAGCGTGCAGGTGGTCGCCAGGGAGGGCCGGCTCGCCTGGAACGGTGAGCCGCTGGCCCTGGACCGGCCGCTGATGCAACGGCTGCACGAGCCCGAGGCCGGCCTCGGCTCGGGCTGGAACACCTGGTTCTACTCCAATCATGCGGACCTGTTCCGGCACCTCCCGCCGGCCACCAGGGAGCGCCGGGCGCGAACGGCGCTTGGGCCGGCGGGCGCGTCCTGGCTCCGCAGCCGCGTGGAAGGGCAGTTCCCGATCCACACCGGCCAGGCTGTGGAGTGGGCGAAGCAACAAGACAGCCGCGTGCGGCTGGGGCTTGCCGCAGCCGACGGGTCCGGCCTGGAGTTGTCCGCCGACCATGTCATTGCCGCTACGGGGTACCGTCCCGACGCGACCCGGCTGTCATTCCTCGGCCACCAGATCGTGTCCGGACTTCGGACGCTGGCGGGTACGCCGATAGTCGGGCGGCACTACCAGGCCTCGGTTCCCGGCCTTTACTTCATCGGACCCATCGTGGCCCCGACCTTCGGGCCGGTCATGCGCTTCGTCTATGGCGCCCGCCACGCCGCCATCGCGGTGACACGCCAGTTGGCCAGCACCGATGCCGGTCGGCCTCGGACGTCCGTGACGACGGGCCGACGAAGGCTACCGGGGACGGGCAGCGCGGCGCGGTGACGGCCGACTACCGGCCGGTGCGGGCGGCGTGGCCCGGCGGGGCTGAGCCACCCCCGGCGAGGAAGCTCGGGGGCTGCGCCCAATCCGGGGAAGTTCTGGGCGTCTCCGATCCCCAGGACCAGCACAAGGGCCTCGGCCGAGGCAGTTCCTCGGCGCAGCGCATCAGCCGGGTCGTGCCCGCTGCGGCGCTGCCGTTCGCTGACCTTCTCGGGCTTGGGTTGGCGGCGGGGGTGACCGGGCGAGTCGGCCTGCCAATGGCGGCATTCGCGCTCACTGTGCTCGCCATTCTCGCCGTCGGCGGGCAGCACAGGTTGCGGATCTGCCTGCGGGTGTCCGACCAGACGGCCCGCATCCTGAGCGCGGTGGCGCTGTCGCTGCCGGTGCTGCTCCTGTGGCTGCCGGCGGGTCAAGTCGGGTGGCTTGCGCTGTGTACCGGTGGACTCGTGTTCACCTCCCGAGCCTTTGTGTACGCTGCCCTGCGCGCCGCGCATCGGCGCGGCCTGTTCACTGAGCCGACCCTGGTCGTCGGGGCTGGGACTCTCGCCGCGCATATGGCCGATCTGATGTGCGAGCACCCGGAGTTCGGCCTGCGGCCCAAGGGCTTCATCGACGACGGCCCGCCGCGGCGTGATCTGTCGCTGCCGTCACTGGGCCATCTGGCTGACCTCGCGCAGGTGGTCGCCCAGCAGGGCATCCGCCGGGTCATCATCGGCTGGGCCGTCTGCCAAGATGAGGAGCTAGTCGCCATACTGCGCGCCAGCCGGCCGCTCGGGGCCGATGTCTGCGTGGTGCCGCGGTTCTACGAGCTGGGTGCGGCGGTGCCCCGGGCCTGCCTGGATGAGATATGGGGCATCCCGCTGATCCCGCTGCGGGGCTTCAGCCACCGGTCGGCCGGCCTGTGGCTGAAGCGCGTCTTCGATGTCGTCGTCGTCAGCGTCCTGCTGGCCGCGACGTCGCCGGTGTTTCTCGCGCTGGCCCTCGTGATCAGGCTGCGGTCCGGCCGGGCGCCCCTGTTCCGGCAGGACCGGGTCACGGGCGACGGCCAGATCACGACCATCCTGAAACTGCGCACGCTGGACGAGCACAGCGACCCGGACACCCGCTGGTCGGTGCCCATGCGCCAGTCCAGCCCACTGGGCCGGTGGCTGCGAGTCACCCACCTGGACGAGTTGCCGCAGCTGGTGAACGTGCTGCGCGGCGACATGTCCCTGGTCGGCCCGAGGCCTGAGCGGCCCTACTTCGCTGAGCGATTCAACCGCGAGATCCCGCACTACGTTGACCGGAACCGCATGCCGGCCGGGATTACCGGCTGGGCCCAGGTGCACGGCCTGCACGGCGATACCTCGATCTACGAGCGCGCTCGCTTCGACAACCAGTACATCGAGTACTGGTCGCCCTGGCTGGACGTGGTCATACTCGCCCGGACCCTCGCGGCCACGATCCGCGCCGCGGCGGGGGGCCGGCGATGATCGCGGACGGTCACACCCACCCGGGCAACAGGACACCCGCCGCACGGATGGCGACCAAGCGGCTGCTCTACAAGGGCTATATCGGGCTCAGAGGGAGACGGTAAATGAAGGTGCTTCACGTGATCACTGGTCTCGATGCCGGTGGCGCCGAGCTCCAGCTGGCCATGCTGCTGCGGCACACCCGGCACGAGGCAGACGTGGTGACGCTTTATAACCCCGGCCCGGTCGCTGAGCAGATCCGCGCCGGCGGCATCTCCGTGCGCGACATCGGAATGCGGAGTAACACCGAGCTATCCGCGCTGTTCAAGCTGCGCGGGATCATCCGCGACGGCCGCTACGACGTCGTGCACACACACCTGTACCGGGCGCAGATCTACGCCCGCCCGGCAGCGCGCCTCATGGGCGTCCCCGTGGTGCTGACGACAGAGCACTCGATCGGGGAGACGCACATCGAACGGCGCAAGATGACGGCCGGAGTTCGCAGGCTCTACCGGCTGTCGGAGCTGTTCTCGGACGCCACCATCGCGGTGTCGGACATCGTCCAGGACCGCTTGGTGCGGTGGGGGGTGCCCGCCAGGAAGATCACTGTCGTCCCCAACGGCCTGGAGGTCGCTGACCTGGCTTTCGATCCCGTCGCGCGGCTGCGGGTGCGGGAGCAGTTCAACATCAGCCCGGACACATATCTGATCGGCGCA
Source organism: Streptosporangiaceae bacterium (assembly GCA_036394075.1). GTDB lineage: Bacteria > Actinomycetota > Actinomycetes > Streptosporangiales > Streptosporangiaceae > JAWWPY01. Next base: position 523 of record DASWFT010000270.1, on the reverse strand, counting down.
CTCGGGCGCCTCGATCCGAACAAGCGCGTCGACCTGACCATGGAGGCCGCCGCGCCCATGCTGGGCGAACGGTGCAAGATCCTGGTCATCGGCCGCGGCGAGGACCAGGCCAGGCTGGAGGCTGCGGCGGCCAGGCTCGGCGTGACCGAGAACGTGATCTTCGGCGGTTATCAGGCCGACACGACGGCCATGCTGGCCGCCTTTGACCTCTACGTCGCCGCCTCCTTGCAGGAGACGTTCGGGCTGTCGGTGCTCGAGGCCCTGGCCAGCGGGCTGCCGGTGCTCTACACCGCATGCCCGGCCCTGGACGGCATCCAGACCGAGCGTGCTCGCCAGGTGACGGGCACCCCCGATGCGCTGCGGGAGGAGATCCGCAAGGAGCTCGAGGCGGGCCCGAGGTCACGCGACGTGGACAGCGCGGTGTTCGAGCGCTACGGCATGGACTCAGTCGTCCGCCGGATCGACGACCTCTACGAGCAGGTCCTGGCCCAGCGGCCGGGACGCGTGCGGCGGGCAGTGGCGC
>DASWFT010000269.1:0-5075 GCA_036394075.1 Streptosporangiaceae bacterium | reverse complement strand
CCCAGCGCGCCGAGCACGAGGATCGCAAGAAGGATCACTCCGAAGTGGATGCCCTTTCCCGGCGGGACGGCAGCGGCGGCCACCCACCGGGCCGGGCCGGGCACGTGATGCGAGATGGCTCGCGTGTCGATGGCGTTCATCACGCAGGTAATCGTGAACGAACCGCCAGGCGCTGTCATCGTGCCCGAGGACCAGCCGTCCGTCATTCCCGAGACCGACGCCGGGCAGGACGCGAGGCGCTCGGCCGAGCTAGTGACGGGCGGCCGCTCACACCGCGGTGACGATCCCCGCCTGGTACGCCAGGATGACCAGCTGGGTGCGGTCCCGGGCGTCGAGCTTGGTCAGGATCCGGCTCACGTGCGTCTTCGCCGTCGGGAGGCTCACCCGCAGCGTCTCGGCGAGCTCGGCGTTGGACAGCCCCTGGGCGACCAGGGCCAGCACCTCGCGCTCGCGCTCGGTGAGTTCGTCCAGGCCGCGCGGGGTCCTCGACGGGGCCCGTGCCCCGCCGGTGAAGTGGGCGATGAGCCGGCGCGTGACGCTCGGGGCCAGCAGCGCCTCGCCGGCGGCCACGGTGCGGATCGCGCTCAGCAGCTCCTCCAGCGGGCGGCTCTTCAGCGCGAAGCCGCTCGCTCCGGCCCGCAGTGCCTCGAAGACGTAATCGTCCAGGTCGAAGGTGGTGAGGATGAGCACCCGCGGCGCACCGGCGACCGAGGTGATCTGCCGCGTTGCCTCGATCCCGTCCATCACCGGCATCCGGACGTCCATGACGACGACGTCCGGCGCGAGGCCGGCCGCAATCTCGACCGCCTGCCGCCCGTCGGCGGCTTCGCCGACGACGTCGAGGTCATCCTCGGCGTCGATCAGCGACGAGAACGCGGTGCGGAGCAGCGCCTCGTCGTCCACGACGAGGACGCGGGTCGTCACACCGCCGCCTCGACCGGGACCTCGGCGAGCACGTGGAAGCCGCGGCCGGCCAGCGGCTCGGCGACCAGCCAGCCGCCGAACGCGCCGACCCGCTCCCGCATGCCGACGATCCCATGGCCCGTGCCCGGGCCCGCCGGCCCCTCGCCGCCGGGCGGACGCCTGGCCGGGCCTCCGTCGTCGGCGACCTCGAGGCGCACCCCGTCGGCCGAGACGGCGAGGTCGACCGAGGCGCGGGCGCCGGGCGCGTGCTTCACCACGTTGGTCAGCGCCTCCTGGACGACCCGGTAGAGGGACAGCTCGAGCGCGGGGGAGAGCTGACGGTCGGTGCCCGACGTCCGCAGCTCCACCGGCGTGCCGGAGCCCCGCACGTTGTCGGCGAGCTCCTTCAGGTCGACGAGCCTGGGCGCCGGCGCCAGCGCGGCCGCAGCGACCTCCTCGTCGCGCAGCAGCCCGAGCACCACCCGCAGCTCGTCCTGGGCGGTCCGGCCGATCATCTCGATCGATTCGAGCGCGGCGCTGGCCTCCTCCGGGCGCCTGGCCATGAGCCGCCGGCCCACCCCGGCCTGGACGGTGATCACCGCGAGCGTGTGGGCCACGACGTCGTGCAGCTCGTGAGCGATGCGCACCCGCTCCTCCCGGACCTCCTGGCGGGCGCGCTCGGCCTCGGCGGCCCGCTCGCGCTCGGCCTGCTCGACCAGCCCGGCCACGTAGCACCGCCGGGCCGCGACGCTGTCGCCGACGAACCACCCCGCCACCAGGGGCGAGTAACCGGCCACCGCCTCCAAGGCCAGCGGCGGGTTCCGGACGGCGAGCGCGGAGTACAGCATCGCCCCGCCCAGGACCGCGGCGGCGGTCAGGGCCGCGCGGATCGACGTCCGTCTCGGCCGGTTCGACGCGATCAGGTACACGGCCAGCCCGAGCATGAGGCCGAACGGAAGCGAGGCGTTTCCTGCGGCCATGACCAGGCCGGTTGCCGCGGCTGCGACCGCGAGCACCGGCGACGGCCACCGCCGCAGCAGCACGATCACGCAGCACGCCGCGAGCCCGACCAGGAGCCGCTGCCCCCGCTCGGGGTAGGGCGCGGCCGTCATGGCCAGCGCGGCCAGCGCCGTGCACACGGCGAGCACGGCAGTGGCCACCCACGGGCGCCGAGCGAATGTGACGCGAGCAGGCCTCCGCGGCGGCCGCTCAGCCAGATAGTCAGACACATACTGACGGTAACCGGCGCATCCGCCGGGCGCATCGGTCCCGAGGATGACGGCGACTACAGGCTGCTATCCCTCGACTGCACCGCTCCGGCGGCCGTATCGCCCGGCTAGGCCGCGGCGACGTGGTCCGCGAGGATGGCCTCGATCACCCGCGTGGTGAACGCGACGTCCTCCGGGTCGTCCTCGAGGGCGCCGACCAGGACCTTCATGGCCTTCCAGATCGCCCAGCCGCGGCCGCGGGCCCAGGCGGCCTCGTCGAACGGCAGCCCCTCACGGAACGCGCGGCTGCTCTCGCCTGAGAAGAACGTCCACGCGATCGTGGTGTCGCAGGCGGGATCCCCGACGCCGGATGTGCCGAAGTCGATGACCGCACTGAGTCGGCCGTCGCGGACCAGCAGGTTGCCGGGCTGCGCGTCGCCGTGGAACCACACCGGCGGCCCCGGCGGTGCCTGGTCGAGCGCCGCCCGCCACACCTGCGCGGCCAGCGCGGTGTCGATGTGCCCGCGTAGCGACGCCAGTTCCTCCCGGGTCTCGCCGTCGTAGACGGCCACCGGCCCGCCGCGGAAGAAGTTGTGCGTGCCCGGCCCAGGGCCGCCCGCCGGATCGATCTTGTACAGCGCGCCGAGGAAACCGGCCAGGTCGGTCGCGAACTGCCCCATGTCGGCGATGTTCCCGGCGGTGGCGGGCTCGCCGTCGATCCACCGGTACACCGACCAGGGCCGCGGAAACCCGCGGCCGGGCCCGCCCTCGGCCAGCGGCTCGGGGATGGGCAGCGGCAACTGCCGGGCCAGCAGCGGCAGCCAGCGGTGCTCCTTGTCCACCTGCTCGGCGTACGCGGCGGCGCTGGGCAGCCGCACGGACATGGTCTGCCCGAGACGGAACGTTGAGTTATCAATCCCGTCGGCGTCGACGGGCCGGACCGGCAGATCAGCCCACTGCGGGAACTGATCCGCGATCAGCCCGCAGACGAGGTCGGCCGTGATATCCGCTTTGCGCACGGAACGGGATTGTGGCAGCGCGGCCGGTAACCCGGCTACCGGATTTCGTCGTGCGCTGGCGCGGTCACTGGGTGACGGCGATCCGCCCAATGGCGATGTGTTCAGCGGATTCGGGTCAGGGTTCTGCGAGGCTGCGACAGCCAGCACGAGGGCCGTGCCGGCCTTGCTCGCCTCGACGCTGATGCTGAAGCATGTGGACATGGCTCGCCGGGCTGGGGCGAAGCCCCGCTGGGCCGTGTCCCGTAGATCTTGTGGACCCGGCCCTTCCCCATAGTGCGTGGCGAGCCGAGGCCGTCGTGTCAGCCCTCAATGAACTGATAGTCGGTCACGATGCGGCCCTGCTCGTCGAGGACGAGGATCTCCAAGCCGACGCCTGCCACTTCACCGCCGCTGGACGGGACCATTTCCCAGTTGAATTTGACGACATTGCCGAGGCGGTCGGCGTTGTCCCGAAGCTTGAAAGCGAACTTCCCGGGCGCGACGAATTCTTCGTAGGCGCGGGTCACCCGGACCTCGAGTGCATCGTGCCCGCGGGCTTCGAGGGTGGAGGTGAAGCCCAGCCCTGCTGCGAGCGTCCGGATCTCCTGGGGTGGCTGGAGGATGTGGGCGCCGTCCTCGGTCCATAGGTCGTGGATGGCCTTGCGGCGTGGCTCAGCGTCCGGCTCGTTCCAGACCGCCACGTAGCGGCCGGCCAGCTCCTGCGGGTCGATGTTGGTCATGGCTTCTCCATAAGAGGGTGTGTTTGTGTCGCTCGCAACTTTGCCGGCGGTGCTGCGGCTCGGCAATTCCCTGGAGGGAATGGCCAGCTGCGCTCCGGTTGGGGTAGACACGGTTCAGTGATCACCCAGTCGAAGCGCGACGGGCTTGCCGGTGCTTTGCGTGAGTGGCGCGCACGTCGTCGCGTCAGCCAGCTGGAACTCGCGCTGCGCGCCGGGACCACGCAGCGGCACGTCAGCTTCATCGAGAGCGGGCGCTCGGTCCCGGGCCGGGCCATGGTCGTGCGCCTGGCCGAGTCGCTGGAGGTGCCGCTCCGGGAACGCAACGTGCTGCTGCTGGCCGCGGGCTATGCCCCCGCTTACCAGGAGACGCGGTTTGACGACCCGCGGCTCGAAGTGGTCCGCACGGCCCTGAAACGTATCCTGGAAGGCCACCGGCCCTATCCAGCGGTAATCGTCGACCGGCATGGCGACCTCGTCGCGGCCAACGACGGCTTCGGTGCGCTGACCGGCGGCGTGGCGCCGGAGCTGCTTGCGCCTCCGCTCAACGTCCCTCGTGTACTGCTGCACCCGCAGGGCATGGCACCGCTGATCGTCAACTTTGATGAGTGGGCCTGGCATGTGATCGACCGGCTTCGCGAGGAGACGGCCCAGAATCCGGGCGACCGGCTCAAGGACCTGGTTACAGAGCTTGAGGGGCTGGTGCCGGATCGGCCGCGCCAGCCGGGGCCGGATTACCTCGGCTTCGCCGTCCCGCTGCGGCTTCGCTCCAGCGACGGCGAGTTGCGGCTCTTGACCACGCTGACCCACTTCGGGACCGCGGTCGATGTCACGATCGCCGAGTTGAGACTGGAGGCCTTCTTGCCAGCCGACCAGGCGACCGCCTCCATTCTCACCAAGCTTGCGGAGCGGCAGCGCTGAGCTTCGATCAGGATCCACGACGCCCCGGCGCCGGCGCCGTGCAGAGCAGTGATGCGCGCTTCCCTCCCCCATCCGGCGGTGTTGGGCAGCGTCCGTGTCAACGGCCAAGTTGCGGTGTCCCCGCTGGTGGCCAGGTAAAAGTCCCCACCCCTCGGGTTGATTAGCGCTTGTTCAGGGTGGTTCCTCCGCGCGGCTCGGCGCGGGGCGCCAGATGTTGCCGGCCAGCGTGTCGTAGCAGTCGAGGCCGGTGTCGTGGTCCTTGCATGACCGCGGGGCTGCCGGGCCTGGGCCGCGGCGGAGGCTAGGTC
>DASWFT010000268.1:0-1827 GCA_036394075.1 Streptosporangiaceae bacterium | reverse complement strand
CGGCGAGATGTAGCTATACATCGCCCCCTGCTGCCGGTCATCGCCACGCATGCGCACCTCCTGCGGAAGGATTACGCGCATCGTAGCCGACGTGTCATCTTACCCCTGCCTCAAAAGTCGAGTTTTTCCGCAGCCTGCTAGAGGGCCTTTGTTCTTCAGCGGCTTGCGGGCGACGGGGAGCCTGGAGGCGACCTTAGCCTTCCCGGGCTTTGCCCCCCGACGCATCGGCCTCTCCTTGCCTCTCACAGGCGTGACGGCTGCGCAGCGATCGAGGGCAGGCTACGTGAAGGTGTCCTCGTGGGCAAGTCGGATGGCCGGGTCCTCGATGATGCGTGCAAGCGCACCAGGGTGTTGGGTGGGTTGATCCAGACTTCTGTGGGGCGCGCCGGCGGCTGGGGGCGCCCGCCGGGGAAGCGCTCGGGGTGCACGCGATAGGCCGTGGCCAGCACCGCTGCCCGTGCCGCCACCCGCTGCTGGGCCAGGCCGTGGTGCACATCGGAGGGCGTCAGCAGCCCAAGACCGCTGTGATGGTGCTCGGTGTTGTACCAGGGGAAGAAGACGTGGCAGTGGGCGCGGGCGTCCTGGATGGAGCCGAACCGCGCCGGGAACGCCGGCCGGTACTTCAGCGTCTTGAACTGGGCCTCGGAGAACGGGTTGTCGTTGGAGACGTGCGGGCGACTGTGGGTCTTGGTGATCCCCAGGTCGGCCAGCAGGAACGCGACGGACTTGGAGGTCATGGCCGACCCCCGGTCGGCATGGATCGTCAGCTGCTCGCGCCCGATGCCCTGCCGGGCGCACGTCTCGTGGATGAACCGCTCGGCGAGCGTGGCGCTCTCCTGATGGGCCACCATCCAGCCGACGACGTATCGACTGAAGACGTCGAGCATGACGTAGAGATAGAAATAGGTCCACTTCGCCGGCCCCAGCAGCTTCGTGATGTCCCAGCTCCACAGCTCGTTGGGGTGGCGGGCCAGCAGTTCGCGGGATGCCGGAGCTGATCCCGCCGCTCCTGCACCTCGGCACGCCGCGCCAGGAGCCGGTACATCGTGCGCTCCAAGCAGAGATATGCGCCCTCGTCGAGCAGGGTGGCGTAGACCTCGGCGGGGGCCAGGTCCACGAAGCGAAGCTCGTGCAGCCGCGCGAGCACCGTGCCCTGCTCGTCGGCGGTCAGGGCGCGCGGCGAGGGACGCCGCCGCGGGGGCACGTGCCGGGGCCGTCGCCGGCGGTAGTAAGTCGCGCGCGGCAGCCCGAGCGCCGCGCATGTGGGCGCAATGCCCAGTTGCGGTCCAATCTGGGTAACCGTCGCGATCAGGAGGACTCGCCGGTCAGCGGCGTTCCCAGCAACGCCGCCACTTGTTTTTGCAGTTCTAACGCCCCGTGCGCGCTTCACCTCCGGATCGGCCTTACAGACTTCGCACATGAGCAATCCCTCGGATCAGGCTCGGCCTGCCGCATTCGAGAGCCGGCAAGACAGGGAGTCGTGAGGCTGACTCCCTGTCCGCCGTTTGGAGCGATTCCAGGCGCTACGGGAGGCTGACGGTGGTGCTGTCGCCGGAGTTCGAGATGGTGAAGGTACCGGCGGAAGCGACCGGGGTGTAGACGTAGGTACCCCAGCCAGCCGGACCGTTCGGGATCGAGGCCATGAATGGCCCGCCGACCTGACCCAGCGAGTTGGTCACCGCCGACGTGAGGGCCGTCAGGGCAGTGGGGAGAGAGCCCACATGGGCGGAGTAGATGCTGACGGCCGACGCGAGGGCGCGGGCATCAGCCTGAGCCTTGGCCAGGCGCGCACGGGCCTGGACGTTGGCGTACAGCGGGATGGCGATC
>DASWFT010000267.1:0-17489 GCA_036394075.1 Streptosporangiaceae bacterium | reverse complement strand
CAGCGTGACCCCGCCTGCGGCTGGGTAGCGCCCAGCGAGTTCGCGTAGATGAGCTCGGGCAGGACTTCCCCGCCCCAGTCTGCGCCAGCCCGAACAGCGGCGCGGCGAACACCAGCGCACCGCCCGCCAGGATGCTATTGGTCACGTCACCGTGGGCATCGCGGGTGTTGAACCCCGCCGCGATCCCCATCCCGGCCATCCCGGCCAGCGCCACCAGCAACGCCCACTTCACCGAACGCAGCGTACGCAGCTTGATCCACTCCATCCGCGCTGCCTGGCGGAACCCGTAGTGCCCTGGCGGAACCCGCGACGTCGGCACGATCGCAGTCATGACGTCCTCCGATTTCATGCATCACGACAGGCGAGCAGCCACCCGCCGGCCGCCAGGGCCGCGGCGGCATACAGGCAGAGCATGCCGAGCCCGGTCCACGCCGGCAGGGGCTGCGGGCACTGCCCGGCAGGCCCCCCGCAGGGCACGGGCTTGGTCGTACTGATGGAATTCCCGACGATCAGTATCGGCATATATGCCCTCACGCCGTGCGCGACCGCGCCGATCACCTGCGCCAAGACATATACCCCGCCGACCAGCACGCCGATCGCGGCCGGGGAACGGCGGATGATGGCGCCCAGTCCAAGGCCGAGCAGGCCGATCAGGCAGAAGCTCGTCCCGGACAGCAGCACCGCGCGCAGCACACCGGGCTGGCCGAGCGCTGGCGCCGGCATGCCATGCGGCAGCGTCGCTCCGCCGGCGAAGAACGAAACGAACGCGGCGACTTCCCCGGCGGCCAGCGCCACGGCGCCGAACACCGCCGCCTTGGCTGCCAGCAGCAGCGGGCGGCCCGGGACTGCGGCCAGCGTGGCCCGGATCGTCCCCGACGAGTACTCGCTGGTCATCACCAGCACCCCGAGCAGACCGGCCAGAAGTAGCCCGGGAACCATGCCGGCCAGCGCGTTGTTCGTCAGGTCACCCGACGCGTTCTTCGTGCCGCGGCCGACCGCGACGCCGATGGCGACCGCGCCGGCCACGCCGATCCCCATCGTCCACCATGTGGAGCGCAGGGTACGGAGCTTGATCCACTCCATCCTGGCCACGTGCCAGAACCGGTAGTGCCCGCGCGGAACGCGCGTCACGCAGACCGAGGTCATGATGTCCTCCCCTGGGTCCCGCGGAACTCAGCACTGCCGGAGGTCAGCTTCAGGAACGCGTCCTCCAGCGACGCCGACCGGGCCGACATCTCGGCGACGGTGGTGTCGGCCAGCAGCCGCCCAGCACCGATGACGATCAGGCGGTCCGCGGTGACGGCCATCTCATTGATCAGGTGGCTGGAGACGAACACCATCCGGCCCTCGGCCGCCAGCGACTTCATCAGGTCCCGGATCCAGCGGATGCCCTCGGGGTCCAGGCCGTTGACCGGCTCGTCAAACAGCAGCACGCCCGGGTCCCCCAGCAGCGCCGCCGCGATGCCCAGCCGCTGAGCCATGCCGAGGGAGAACTTCCCCGACCCGTTCGGCCCCAGGAACCCCGTCACAACCCCGGGGCGGACGTCGAAGCTGAGCGCATCGACGGCGAGCACCCGGCCGTAACGTTTAGTCAGGCCACGCACCTCAATCACAGGGAACCTCCCAGCAGCTAGGGCAAGCTATCCCACCTGGTTACCAGGCACGCGGATGCATGCCCTCACCCATCACGCTACGAACAGCGGGTGACGAGCGGAACGCGGAAACCATCCATCTTCACCCTGGGGGTTTTCCCCAGGGGTGGGTAATACGCCAGCAACCAGCCAGAGCGCCTGACCAGACCCCGGCAGGGCTATCAGGTGGTCAACGGTCAGTCTCGAAGTACCCCCACAAGGTCGCGATGGACCTGTACTCACGGTGCATCACCGGGCTGCGGCTGGCCCTGACCAGCTTCGGTTTGACGGTCATCGAACTGGTCTCCGGCATCCTGGTCCGGGGCCGCCTGCGCGCCGAGCTGGGCGGCAGCCGGGCTGATGAGCCGGCCGAGCGCCGGATGCCGCAGCTTGCCAGTAATGGCAACGTGATCCCATGTCGGCCAGATTCGCGTCGTCGCGCTCGACCTGATGCTCGCTTCACGGCCGGGCAGATCAGTGTGATTCGCTGCCTCGGCGCGTGTGCCTTGCGTGCGGATGCTGCTGGGGGCTATGTTGCGGGTGCGCGCTGGCGCCGAGGAAGCCGGTGGGAGTCCGGCACGGTCGCGCCACTGTGAGCAAGCCCCGGCTTGCGAGTCAGATCTTCGGCTAGCGCGCTGCCCCATTGGATGACGGGACGCACGATCCCCGAAGGAGGCCCACATGAGTAGTCTGTCCGCACCCCGCGCCGTCACCGGCCCTATCGCCCTGCCGATCTCCAGGGGCATGCTGTGGCTGATCGGCACGGCACTGGCCGCGCTGGCGGTGTACTACTTCATCGGTGTCGATGAGGGCGCGGTGTCGGTGTTCGGCAAGAGCATGGTGATCCACGAGTTCGTGCACGACTCGCGTCACTTCCTCGGCTTCCCCTGCCACTGACCCGGCGACACGAGGCAGCAGACATGGAGAAGAAGCTCATCGTCCGCGGCCTGCTCGCCGGGGCGATCGCCGGATTGCTCGCCTTCCTCTTCGCCCGGGTCTTCGCTGAGCCGGTCATCAACCAGGCGATCAGCTACCAGTCCGGCCGGGATGCCATGGTGGCGGCGCTGGACAAGGCCGCCAGGCTGCCCGCGCCGGCGCCCGGGCCGGATATCTTCAGCCGGACCATCCAGGCCAACATCGGGATCGGCGCCGGGATGATCGTATTCGGCGCCGCGATGGGCGCCTTGTTCGCCGTGGCCTACTCGCTGTGCCTGGGCAGAGTGGGAAACCTGCGGCCCCGGTCCCTGGCGCTGCTGCTCGCCGCGGGAGGGTTCCTGGGTATCTACATGGTGCCGTTCATCAAGTACCCGGCAAACCCGCCGTCGATCGGGCACCCCGAGACCATCCGCCAGCGCGGCGGCTACTACCTGCTGATGGTGCTCGCCTCGGTAGCGCTGCTGATAGCCGCCGTATGGCTCGGGCAACGGCTCAAGGCGCGGTTTGGCACCTGGAACGCGGCGCTGCTGGCCGGGGCCGCCTTCGTAGTCGCGGCCGGCGTGGTCATGGCACTGCTGCCCCAGCTCGGGCACCTGGCCGTCAACGTGCAGACATACGGGAACCACGCCACCGAGACGCCGCTGCCGCTGACCAACTCCAAGGGCACGATCGTCTACCCAGGATTCCCCGCCGACGTGCTGTTCAGCTTCCGGCTGTACTCCGTCGCCGCCGAGCTGCTCCTGTGGTCGGTCATCGGGCTGGTCTTCGCCCCGATGGCTGACCGGCTGCTGGCTCCCGGCCCGGCAAGCGCGGAACTGCGCCGCGCCCCTGAGCCCACCGCGGTGTGACACCCCGGGCACGGCCAGCCTGCTCACCCTCCCCGGCGGAGGCCTTGCGAGCCGGGCTGGCCGCGCTCGGGCCGTTCTTCGCCATCGAAACCCACAGCTCCCGCATCCGGGCGCAGGGTCCCTGGCAGCCGCTCAGCGCGTTGCTCGGCTCCGCGGACGCGCTGACCACCCGGATCGACAGCGTCAGATCACGCCTCGCCGCCGCCGCTGAGCGCCCATCCGGAACAATCGAGTTCCGTGTCGTGGCGTCAGTGGCCCAGCTCGGCCTGTGCGCCCGGCTGATCGCCCCGGCTCTTGGCTCCGCGGTACTCGGCGAACCCCTGCCGATCGACATCATGTCTGCCCGGTGGGTCCCCGGTCTTGGCGGCCCGTTCCGCCTGTCGCTGCCCGAAACAGCATTCAGCACAGTCTCGTGCCAGGGCAGGCCCGCCGACGCTGGCCAAGCCTGCGCGCCGTTGCTCCGGCTGCTGGACGAGCCGATCCGCTCCCTGATCGAGTTGACCACATCACTAGGGGTCCCCCGAAGGCTGCTGTGGGGCAACGTGGCCTCTGCCATCAATGGCGCCGCAGTCATGATTACCGCTACCCGGCCAGCGCTCGCCAGCGCAACCGCCCGGGTCAGTTCCGAAGCTCTCCACTTCCCGCAACTCGCCGGCAGTTACCGCGGGCAGCCTGTCACCAGCTTCCGGCGGCAAAGCTGCTGCCTCATCTACCGCATAGCCAAAAGCGCCCCGCCTGAGTACTGCGGGGACTGCATACTCATCGAGCGAAGTCAGCGGCGGCCACCTCCATCAAATCGCCCGCCCGGGCGCCATTGACGCGATGGCCGGGGGCCGGACAATCGGCAGCGAGAAATACGGCCAGGCGCTATGCCCTGAGGCACTAATCAGCAGCAGCACCTGCCGTATGTGGCCCGGCACTGACGCCGGGCCAGCGGCGCCGCCTTGATCATAGGACCACGGCCTAACTCGGCAACGGCCGGACTCGGCAGGCTGGGCGTTGGGCTACGCTGCTGGTCCGGCCCACCGTCAGCGGCAAGCTGCCTTGCGCAAACCTGTGGCATCCGTCCGCGGATTCGCCACATCACAGCGCAACCGGTACCGCAGCCAACCGACCACATGCGAGCGGCGATCGCCGGATCAGCCCAGGCGGTCAGGCGGGCGTCGGGGGACGCGGGCGTGTGCGGTGCGCGCTGGCGCGAGGCGGGCGTAGCGTATGGGTGTTCTGGCGCAGGGGGTGTGCGGTGGGAAAGCGCGGCCTTGGTGGCCCCCGGTGGGTCGAGGTGGCGCCAGAGCGCTTCGTGGGCTGGGTCGAGTCGTTCGCGCAGCGGCACGGGGGGACCTCGGCGGAGCCCGGTCCTGAGGTCGTGGTGTTCCGGGCGGCCGACGGGGCGGTGGCCGAATGCCATGTGCCGTTCCCGCCGCTGCGCGCCGGGGCGGGAGTGGAACTGGCGGTGCCGGGCGCCACCGGTGCCGGGGCGCCGCAACCGGGCGGGCCAGCGCCGGGCGAGCGAGCGGCGGCCCCTGCCGGGCACTCTCCTGCCGGTGACACTCGTGCCGGTCACGCCGCTGCCCGTCAGGCTCAGCTGATCGCCGCCCACTGCGCTGTCGACCGGACCGTCGCCGTTCTCCTGGTGCGGCTCGGCGGGTACGCCGCCGGGGTCTTCTCCGGCCGCCCGCCGCGCCTGGCGGCGTCCAAGGTGGGGTCCCGGCTCGTGCACGGGCGCAGCGCCGCAGGCGGCCAGTCACAGCAGCGCTTCGCGAGGCGCCGGGAGAAGCAGGCCGCGAACGCGCTCGCCGCCGCGGCCGACACCGCGGTGGCGGTGTTCGGCCCCCATCTGCGCCAGATTGACGCGGTCGTGCTGGGCGGGGACCGGCGCGCGGTGGCCGGGTTGCGCGGCGACCCCCGGCTGGGTCCCTACTTCGACCGGGCGGTGGAGCGGTTCCTCACCGTGCCCGACCCGAGGCTCGCGGTCCTCCGGGAGACACCCACGATGTTTCGTTCGGTACGTATCCGGATTACCGACGGCGAAGGCGCCGGCCAATAATCCCGCGAAGCCGCCGTGGCCGGGCGGGTATCCTGACTAGATGCTGCCACTCCGCTCGTGACGTGCGGTTCCGGCGTGGGGCCGGCACGGCACCCGACATCCCTTCCCTTCTGCTTTGGAGTGGTTTCCAGTGATCGCGGCAACGGGCGTGGAGCTGCGTGCGGGGGCGGACCTGCTGCTGGAGAATGCGACCTTCCAGATCGGGCCAGGTGACAAGATCGGCCTCGTCGGCCGGAACGGCGCCGGGAAGACGACCCTCGCCCGGGTGCTGGCGGGCGAGATGCTGCCCGCGGCGGGCACGGTGGTGCGCCGCGGCCCGTCCATCGGCTACCTGCCGCAGGACACCCGGGCCGGCGACATGGACGGCCTGGCCATGGACCGGGTGCTCTCCGCCCGCGGTCTCGACGAGGTGCGGGCCGGCATGCGGGCGGCCGAGGCGCAGATGGCGGACGGGCAGCCGGCCCGGCGCGACGCGGCGGTGCGCAGGTACGGGCAGCTGGAGGAGCGGCTGGTGGTGCTGGGCGGCTACGCGGCCGAGGCCGAGGCCGCCTCCATCGCATCCAGCCTGGGCCTGCCGGACCGGGTCCTGGCCCAGCCGCTGAACACCCTCTCCGGCGGCCAGCGGCGCCGCATCGAACTGGCCCGGATCCTGTTCGCGGGCGCCGGGACACTGCTGCTTGACGAGCCGACCAACCACCTGGACGCGGATTCGATCGGCTGGCTCCGCGAGCACCTGCGGGCGTTCCGCGGCGGGCTCGTCGTCATCAGCCACGACACCGCGCTGCTCGACGCGGTCGTGACCAAGGTCTTCCACCTGGACGCGGACCGCAGCTTGCTGGAGATATACAACGTCGGCTGGAAGACGTACCTGGAGCAGCGCGAGACGGACGCGAGGCGGCGCAAGCGGGAGCGGGCGAACGCGCACCGCCAGGCGTCCGCGCTCCAGGCGCAGGCGGACCGGATGCGGGCCAAGGCGACCAAGGCCCGGGCCGCCCAGGGCATGCAGCGGCGTGCGGAGCGGCTGCTGGCCGGGGTGGCCGCGGAGAGCAGCACTCAGCGGGTGGCCCGGCTGCGGTTCCCGGTTCCGGTGTCCTGCGGGCGGACCCCGCTGACCGCCAGTGACCTGTCCAAGTCCTATGGTTCTCTCGAAGTTTTCAGCGGCGTCGACGTCGCCGTGGACCGGGGCAGCAGGATCGTGGTGCTCGGCCTCAACGGCGCCGGCAAGACCACCCTGCTACGCATCCTGGGCGGCATTGAGGCGCCCGATACCGGGCAGGTGACGGCTGGTCACGGCCTGCGGCTTGGCTACTATGCGCAGGAGCACGAGACCCTGGATGTCAGCCGGAGCGTGCTGGAGAACATGCGCTCGGCCGCGCCGCACCTGACGGATCCCGATCACCGGCGCATTCTGGGCTCGTTCCTGTTTTCCGGAGACGCGGTGGCCAAGCCCGCCGCCGTGCTGTCCGGGGGAGAGAAGACCAGGCTCGCGCTGGCCCTGCTCGTCGTCTCCGGCGCGAACGTGCTGCTGCTTGACGAGCCCACGAACAACCTGGACCCGGCCAGCCGGGCTGAGGTGCTGGCGGCCCTGCGCCGGTACCAGGGGGCCATCGTCCTGGTCACCCACGACGAGGGTGCGGTCGAGGCGCTGGCGCCAGAGCGGGTGGTGCTGCTCCCCGACGGCGTCGAGGACGCATGGACCGACGGCCTGGCTGATCTGGTGGCACTGGCGTAATTAGCGACCTGCGGCGCGGCGTAAGCGGCGTAACTAGCGACCTGCGGCGCGGGCGTAACTGGCGACCTGCGGCGCGGGCCTGAGCACGGCATACGCATTCGAGCCGAAAAAGAAGTGATCACTTACCTGGATGTGGGTAGCCGATCCCGGCCCAATGAGTGATCATGGCGGGAGACGGTAACGCAGCGGTCACTTCAGTTCACGGGAGGTACGCGTGACCGAGACCCTCAAAAAAGGCACCCGGGTCACCGGTGCAGACCGCACCAAGCTGGCTTCGGACCTTAAAAAGAGGTATGACGGCGGTGAGAGCATCCGGTCCCTCGCGGCCGCCACCGGGCGGTCCTACGGGTTCGTCCACCGCATCCTGACCGAGACCGGGGTGTCGCTGCGCGGTCGCGGCGGTGCGACCCGCGGCAAGGCCCGGGCGAAGCGCTGAGGAGGACATGACACCCGGCCTGCCCGACCTCGACCGGGCGGGGCTGCGGCTCGATTTTGACGAGCCAGCCCCCGGTGCGGCCACGGTGACGCTACGGCGCAGCGAGCGGCGCAACGCCATGACCCCGACGATGTGGCATGGCCTCGCCGCGGTAGGCCGTGCGCTCCCGCCCTCGGTGCGGGTGGTAGTGGTCCGCGGCGAGGGACCATCGTTCAGTGCCGGGATCGACCTCCGGTTCTTCACCGGCGAGGGAGTCCCGGGCGAGGAGCCGCCGCCCAGCCCGGCTGACCCCGGGTTCGATGCGTGGGTCGCGTCCTGCCAGGACGGCTTCACGTGGCTGCGCAGCCCCGCGATCGTGTCGGTCGCCGCCGTGCGCGGGCACGCGATCGGCGCGGGCTTCCAACTCGCCCTCGCCTGCGATCTGCGGGTGCTCGCGGATGACGCGCGGCTCTGCATGAAGGAGCCCGCTCTCGGCCTGGTTCCCGATCTCACGGGGACAAAGCCACTTGTCGACATTGTGGGCCTGCCGAGGGCGATCGAGATGTGCCTGACCACGCGGACGGTTGGCGCGGCGGAAGCCAGCCGGCTGCGGCTCGCCGAACTGGTGGTGCCCGCGGCTGATCTCGACACTGCGGTGGCCGATCTGGTGGCCGCGCTGCTGGCCACCGACGCGGCCGCCGCACGGGCCACCAAGGAACTGCTCAGCCAGGCGTCGTCGAACAGCCTCGAAGAACAAGCCGCGGCGGAGCGCCGGGCGCAGACCGCTTTGCAGCGGGCCCGGCTCGCTGCAAAGCCGTCTGAGTCTGGGTTCGCCGTCAGCTGACACGGGAAGATCCTGGCCGCCGCGGTCGTTGCTGCGCTCATGTACGCCTCGCAGTGGCATGCCATGCGCTCGTTCAGCCGGGACGATTCCGTCACCCGGCAGCGGCTCAAGAAGGGGACCGTGCGCAGGATCGCCTCCTACGCGCGGCCTTACCGTGGCAAGCTCGCGTTGTTCATGACGGCGACCTCGCTCTCGGCGGTGATCACGGTCACGGTGCCGCTGCTGCTCGGGAGGGTCATCGACCAGGGCATCCTCCGCCACAACACCGCCGTCGTGCTGCTGATCGCGGGGATTGTCGCCGCGCTCGCCTTGGTCGGCGCTGTGCTCGCCATCGCGCAGCGCTGGTTCTCCTCGCGGATCGGCGAAGGCCTCATCTATGACCTGCGCACTCAGGTGTTCAAGCACGTGCAGCAGCAGCCGATCGCATTCTTCACCCGCGCCCAGACCGGCTCCCTGGTCAGCAGGCTCAACAGCGACGTCATCGGGGCGCAGCAGGCGATCACCTCCACGCTGTCCTCCGTCGTGTCCAACGTGATCAGCCTGATCCTGGTGCTCGGCGCGATGCTCTACCTGTCCTGGCTGGTCACCGTCGTGGCCCTGGTCTTGCTCCCGGCGTTCGTCATCCCGGCCCGGCTGGTCGGCCGCAGGCTGCAGCGGCTCACCAGGGAGTCCATGCAACTCGACGCCGAGCTGGGCTCGACCATGACCGAGCGGTTCAACGTCGCGGGCGCGATGCTGGTCAAGCTCTTCGGCCGCCCGGACGACGAGGCGCGCGTCTTCGCCCACCGGGCCGCCCGGGTCAGGGACATCGGCGTGGTCCAGGCCATGTATGGCGGCACGTTGTTCATCGCGCTGAGCCTGCTGGCGTCGATGGCCACGGCGGTCGTCTACGGGCTCGGCGGTGGCCTGGTCATCCACGGCACTATCCAGCTTGGCGCGCTGGTGGCGCTGGCCGCGCTGCTCAGCCGGCTCTACGGGCCGATCACCGCGCTGTCCAACGTGCAGGTCGACGTAATGACCGCGCTGGTCAGTTTCGACCGGGTCTTCGAGGTGCTCGACCTGAAGCCGGTGATCGCGGAACGGCCCGACGCGGTGCCGCTGGCCCGCACCGCCACGGGCAGCACCGCCGCGGGCAGCACCGTCACGGGCAGCACCGTCACGGGAAACGGCGGGACATCCGCTGCCGCGCCTGCCATCGAGTTCGACCGGGTGTCGTTCCGCTACCCGGCCGCCAGCGAGGTGTCGCTGGCCTCCCTGGAGTCGATCGCGGTGAAGGTGCACGAACGCGAGACGGGGCCGTCGGACGTCCTGCACGACATCAGCTTCATCGCGCCGTCCGGCAAGCTCACGGCCCTCGTCGGCCCGTCGGGTGCGGGCAAGACCACCATCACCCACCTGGTGGCGCGGCTGTATGACCCGACCGAGGGGGCGGTCCGCATCGGCGGCCAGGATCTGCGCGAGGTGACCCTGGATTCGCTGCACGACGTGGTCGGCGCGGTGACCCAGGACGCGCACATGTTCCACGCCACGATCCGCGCCAACCTCGTCTATGCCCGGCCCGCCGCCACCGAGGAGGAGCTGATCGAGGCCTGCCGGTCGGCGCAGATCTGGGACATGATCTCGCTGCTCCCGGATGGTCTCGACACCGTGGTGGGGGATCGGGGTTACCGGCTGTCCGGTGGCGAGAAGCAGCGGCTCGCGATCGCCCGGCTGCTGCTGAAGGCGCCCTCGGTGGTCGTGCTCGACGAGGCCACGGCCCATCTCGACTCCGAGTCGGAGGTGGCTGTGCAGCGGGCTCTCAAGACCGCGCTGAACGGGCGCACCTCGCTGGTCATCGCGCACCGGCTGTCGACCATCCGTGAGGCGGATCAGATTCTGGTCATCGACGGCGGCCAGATCCACGAGCGTGGCACGCATGACGAACTGCTGGCCGCAGGCGGCCTGTACGCCGAGCTGTACCACACGCAGTTCGCCCGCCAGGAGCCGGCGCCGCAGGTCACGCTGGCTTGAGCGGCACAGCCAGATCGCATGCAGGCGTGTCAGGTCCGGCCGTGCGCCAGTCCGCGATCATCACCTGACGAGGCGCGGTCGCGGGCTCGCGCCCGAGTCGCCGCAGGTGATCCTCGATGGCATCCAGGACCGGCAGGGGAAAGGTCAAGCCCGGTACCCGGAATCACCCGATGTGCTGTCGCTGAGAGCTCAGGCGCCGTAACCTACCCGGCGCAGTTCCTCGCCGGCAATGCTTTCCACCTCCGCGGACTGGAGCGCAGTCAGCGTGCGGCGCCATGCCCCCGGCTCGGTCCCCGCCGGGCGTCCTGGGACGGGGGAGGGATTGGGGAGTTCCAGAGGTGAGACAGCGGCGCCGAGGAAGCCCGCGACAGCAGCCGCCGTCGCCGCGGGCTGGCGGAGCATTTCCTCGTAGCGGAGCGTGATCAGCTGCCCGGCGGCCAGCTTCCCGCGCAGCCGGGCCATCTGCCGCACGCTCCCGCGCCAGCGCATCGCGCACTTGCCAGCCATGGACAGGCCGGGCCAGGCGGCTCTGTCCGGCTCGGTCTCCACGCCCAGCAGCGGGTTCGGGAACTCGGAGTCCACATTCACGAAACCCGGCTTGAACCAGGCCAGCACCGACGGGTCGGCCAGCATCCCCGCCACCACATCCCGGCCGTCCCGGATGATCTGCACGAGGCGCGCGTCCGGGAACGCGTCCACCAACGCCTCGGCGCAGTACATCAGGTCCGGGCTGGCGTCGCCGTAGCGGGTGATCCCGCGCTCGCTGACGCACGGGCCCACGCCATCCACGCCGCCGGCCTCGCGGCATTGGTGGGAACAGCCCAGGCAGCAGTCCGGGGTGACCTGCCACGCCTGGGCGAACGCGTCCCGCAGCACGGTAGCCGCGGCCTCACCCCGGCCGCGGGAGATCGACGGCCGCCGCGCGAAGGCGTGCACCACCGGCACGACCCAGCGCTGCCCGAGGGTGACGTGGAAGCCGGCGGACCTCTTCAGCGCGCGGGCCAGCAGGTCCGTCCCCGAGTAGGGGGCGCCGATGACGAAGACCGGCTGGCGGACCTTCCGGCCGTTGACCACCAGGATGTGCGGCCGCGGTGTCTGCGAGGCCGCTGCTGATGGCACCGGCGAGACGCCGCCGGGTCCTGGGCGGTATTCATACGGGTCGGCGGCGGAGCGGGGCACCGTGGTCACGGCTCGCCGAGCCCGGAAACGGCCGGATGGTCCCGGCCTGCCCGGCGGCAGTGCGCACCCGCGTGCAGGTCGAGGTTGAGCGCGGCCTGGATGAGCGGCACATGGCTGAACGCCTGCGGCGTGTTGCCGACCTGCCGCGCATACCGCGGGTCGTATTCCTCGCTGAGCAGGCCGACGTCGTTGCGCAACGCGAGCAGCCGGTCGAAGAGCTCATGTGCCTCTTTGTTACGGCCGATCATGTGCAGGGCGTTGGCCAGCCAGAAACTGCACGCGAGGAACGCGCCCTCGCTGCCGGCCAGGCCATCGACGGCAGGTCCCGCGTCCGGCGCTGGCTCGGGAAGCTGGTAGCGGCGCACCAGCCCATCGGTGAGCAGCTCACGCTGGATGGCCTCCACGGTGGAGACAACCCGCGGATCGGTCGGCGGCAGGAAGCCGACCTCGGGGATGAGCAGCACCGCCGCGTCCAGTTCGGTCGAGCCGTAATACTGCGTGAACGCACCCCGCTCCGGGCTGAACCCCTTCTCGCAGATCTCCTGGTGGATGGTGTCCCGCAGTTCCCGCCAGCGGTCGACGGGGCCTGGCATGCCCGCCTCTACGGCCTGGACCGCCCGGTCGAACGCGACCCAGGCCATCACCTTGGAGTGCACGAAATGCCGCCGGGGGCCGCGCACCTCCCAGATCCCCTCGTCCGGCTCGTCCCAGTGTGCCTCCAGGAACTTGAGCAGGGCACGCTGCAGCGACCAGGCGTGCCGGTCGCCCTTCACCCCGGACCTGCCGCCCAGCGTCAGCGCGTCGATGACCTCGCCGTAGACGTCGATCTGGCGCTGGTTGACGGCGGCGTTGCCGATCCGCACCGGCACCGAGTCCTCGTAGCCGGGCAGCCACTCCGCCTCCCACTCGTCGAGCCTGCGCTCACCCGCCACCCCGTACATGATCTGGACATCGCTCGGATCACCCGCCACGGCCCGGCCCAGCCACGCCCGCCAGGCGAAGGCCTCCTGCGTGTAACCGGTGCGCAGCAGCGCCTCCAGGGTGATGGTGGCATCGCGCAGCCAGCAATACCGGTAGTCCCAGTTCCGTACCCCGCCGATGTCCTCCGGCAGCGAGGTGGTTGCGGCGGCCACGATGCCACCGGTCGGCTGGTAGGTGAGCGCCTTCAAGGTGATCAGGGAGCGGACCACCGCCTCGCGGTGCCGCCCGTGATAGGTGCAGCGGGACACCCAGTCCAGCCAGAACTGCTCGGTCACCATGTGCGCCTGGTAGGCATCCACGGGCTCGGGGGCACCTTCGTGCGACGGCATCCAAGTGAACACGAAGGGCACCCGCATGCCGGCCTCGACCGTGAACGTCGCCTGGTGCGCGAGGTTCCGGCCGGCCAGCGCGACCGGCGTGTCCAGCCACACGGCGTCAGGCCCGGCGATCCCGCAGATGTCGCCGTCCCGGCGGCGGACCCAGGGGAGCACCTGGCCGTAGCCGAAGCGGATACGCAGCGTGCAGTCCATTTCAACGCTGCCCGTCACGCCTTCCACGATCCGCACGATGACCGGGGGCTTGCTGTCCCTGGGCGGCATGAAATCGATCACCTGGGCCCGGCCGGTCACGGTGCGCCAGTCCGTCTCCAGGATCAGGGTGTCGCCCTGGTAGCGCCGCGTCACCGTGGTCTCCGGGCCGGCGCCCGCCGGGGCGATGCTCCAATGCCCGTTGCGCTCGGTGCCAAGGAGCGCCGCGAAGCAGGCGGGGGAATCGAATCTGGGCAGGCAGAGCCAGTCGATCGAGCCGTCCCGGCCGACCAGGGCCGCCGACTGCATGTCCCCGATGATCGCGTAGTCCTCAATCAGCCCCGCCACGGAACCTCCAGGTCACGGCCGGCCGTCCCCCGACACGGCCGACGACCAGCGGCCGGCCCCGAGCGTCTTTCGTGCCTTCTGCCCGTACCGTACCCGGCCGCCTGGCTCATCCGCTGGCCCCGCACGCCCGTAAGCTGGCCACCGTGCCGCCACTGCGCAGTAACGCCATCCCGGTGCCACGCCGGGCGCTTCGCATGGCGGCAGGCGCGATGGCCGCCGCCGTGCTCCTGCCTGCCGCCGCGGGCTGCACCACGTTCGACGCGGCCCTCGGCCAGCGGGAGGCCGTGGTGCACTTCACCAGCGGCACGTCCACCGCGACCCGGCTGAAGGTCCGGGCGGCGTGCTCGCACATCCCCGGGGCAAAGCCGGAACCCCTCCCGACCGATCACAAGGCATCCGACCTTCTGTACGACGTGCGGTACCGGGTCGACCACGCCACCGACGCCGACCTGGCGAGGCTCCAGGTGTGCCTGCAGAGGTTCCCGTCCGTGGGCGGCATCGACATCTCCGGCCCCTCGGGCAGCTGACGGCGCCAGCGCGCTTCGCCGCAACGCACGGCGCGGAGCCTGCAGTTCCGAGTCTGCCGTGCGGAGTCCATGGATGTGACACATCGCCACCATCTTCCCGCACGGATGTCGTATTGCCCGCACCAAGCGCCCCGTACCCGCGCCGGCGTTCCAGGGGCACCACGGGACCGGGGTCGCCTAAACGATCGTTAGTCGAGGCGCACAGATCGAACCGTTCTGGCTTGGCGCATCCTTCCGAAGTGGAGCCACTGGTAGTCCATCTGGCGCGTCCAGCTGGAGCACTAACCGGGATCAGGGCCCAGTCCCCGGGTGATCGGCGGCCCGCTGGCTGGCATGAGCGCGCTTGCCGGGATTAGTGCGCGGTAGGAGAATCGGCCTGCCGGGGCGGCGGGAGGCGGGGGATGTACTGATGAATGATTTTCCTGGGTCCGATGATGCGCTGGAACAGTGGAAGGAGGACTACAACCGGGACGGCACCGGATCGGTGGAGTCCCTGCGCCGCCTCGCGCATATGTCTCGATTTCTGGCTAATTATGAGCTGCGCTCGGCCGACGCCCATCTCGTCCTCTAGGCCATCAGCGCGCTGGTCGGGTTGCTGACGGCCCTCCCGCCCGACGACACTGACCGGCCAGACCTCACAGCCACGCTGGGAAGCACGCGGCGGAAACTCGCCCAGATGACAGACAGCACCAAGGGGCTCATCGCCGCGCTCGCCAATTTCGAGGAAGCCGCCGCGGCCTTCCCACCCGCCAAGCCGGGATATGCGGCCTTGATGATCGATACGGCACGGGCCGCCTCGGACGTGGCCACGAGCACGGAAGACGGCTCAGCCGGGCCCTCGCGCTCTTCGAGCAGATCGCGGCCATAAATGCAGAGACCAGGTCAGTGGCGGTCGATGACGTCACCCGCCTGGCTTACTTCCTATTCCAGCGCTGGCAGGAACAGCACCGGGACACCGATCTCGAGCAATGCCTCGACGGATGGCGGGCCGCCGTCCGGGTGTCGGCGGACACCGCCGACTGGCTGGTCCAAAGCTTGAACAACCTGGTCGCCACCGTGCAGGAGGCCCGTGACCACCGCGACACGCCCGCTCTGCTCGACGAGCAGGTGGCCACGCTGGAACGGCTTGTGACGCTCACTCGCGACAGCGACCCCCGACACCCGAAGTACCTCCTCGGGCTGGCGGATTCCTACCGCGATCGTTTCCGCATCGGCCACGAACGGGCCGATATCGAGGCCGCTATCGACCGGCTCCAGCGGTCGATCCAAGGCTCGCCGTCGGCGGACCGGCGGTCCTTGACCATCAAGCTCGGCCGCTACCTGCGGGAGCGCTACGAGAGGGACGGTAAGCTCGCCGATATCGACGTGGCCCTGGCCTTCTGGCGCGGGCAGCTCGACACGACCCGGGTGACCGAGCCGGACTACGCCGAGTGGGTCGGCGCAGTAGCGGAGACCTGGCTGGACCGGTACGACTGCAGCCACAGTCCGGCCGACCTCGACGCCGCCGTGGACGCTGTGAACCAGGCCCGGCAGGCCCTCGAAGGCCAGCACGTCTCGGCCGCACGCGAGCAACGCCTCGGCCAGCTCGAGGCTGCGGTCGTGCAGGAACGCTACCGCCAGCTCGGGCGGGCGGCGGACCTGGAGCGGCTGCTTGTGCTGTCAGGCCGAGCGCTCGGCGACCTGGCGCCAGGCAGCGCTGAGCGGACCGCACGGGCGGCGGAGCACGCGTTCCTCCTGCTCCGGCGGTTCGACCGGGCCGGCGACCAAGCCGACCTCAACGAGGCGATCACTGCCCTGGAGGAATCCGCACCGGACGATGGGCCCGGGACGACCCCGGACGCGGTGCACGCCCGATGGCTGACGCTGCTGGGCGAGAGCCTGCTGAAACGCTACACCCTGTGGGGAATGGGCCAGCTGGACGAGCTGGCCCAGGCCCGCGGCTGCTTCGAGCGCGCGGTCCCGCTCACCGAGCCCGGCACGCACGCCCGGGCGGACGCCCTGCTGGGGCTGGCGTCCGCCATGGAGGACCTGTTCCAGATCACCCCGGTTCCCGTCGAGAGCCGGGACCTGCCGATCAGCCTGATGGAACAGGCGCTGGAGCAGGTCGCCGACGACGACGCGTACGCGCCGTTCATCCGCCAGAGCCTCGGAAAAGCCTGCTCCAGCGCGCTACCGGCGGGCGGCGGCAGCCGGGGGATCTGGATATAGCCATCGAGCTGCTCGAGCGCGCGGCCGCTTCGGGCCGGACCGGCTTCGAGGAAGCGGGCGCGCGGGTCGATCTGGCGAACGCACTGCGGCGGAGATACCAGCGCAGTGGCCACCCGCCGGACCGGGAACGGGCCATCGCCGAATACCGGGCCAGCCTGCCCGGGCGGCTGGAAACGAACGCGGACCAGGTGGCGACGGCGGCGGCCCGCTGGGGCACCTGGGCAGCCGAGCGGCAGTCGTGGACGGAGGCCAGCGAGGCGTTCACGCTGGCCACGACGGCGCTGGAGGAGATCTACCTGTACGAGGGCTACTGGAGTCGCCCGCTGCGCCGGTTGAGGAACTACGGCGAGCGGCGGCACTGGGCGCAAGTGGACAAGCTTCGCGCGCAGGGACTAGTGGGTGAGATCTACGGCCGTTATCCCCTGTCCCGGAATCAGGTCATGGCGACCCGGCTCGGCAACACCCTGCGGGCCGCGGAGCGGTATCCCCACGACCGCTACGGAGCCGACGCCGTGCTGGTGTGGCCCCGGCTCTACCCGCTGCTGCCCGACCCGGTGATCACGAGCATCGCACAGGCACGGGAATCACTGGAGTTCCTGCTGGTGCTGTCTGCTCTCGCGACGACGTTCGGGATCCTTTCCGGGATCTACCTGGTCGTGGTGGCCGCTCCCGGCTGGCTGTTCCTCCTGTGCTTCTGGGGCGCCATGATCGTGGCCATCCTGGCCTACCGCTCCAGCCTGGGAAACGCGCTGCTCTACGCGGAGGTTCTCCGGTCAGCCTTCGACCTGTACCGGCTGGACGTGCTCAGTAACATGCGGCTGCCCGCGCCCGCTAATGCCGCGGCCGAGCGGGCGCGCTGGACGGAAGTAAGCCGCCTCGTCCTCCGGAACGACCCGCTGCCCCAGCCCTACGGGCCGCCGCCTGCTCCCCCCGCCGCCAATGCCTAGCCCCCAGCCGGCCACGCCTAGTCCTCCGCCGGCCCCGGCGCGGCTTCGCGGCTGGCAGAAGATATCGCTGACCATGTGGACCGCGATCGCCGTCCTGATCCTGGGCGTCCTGGGCGCGGGCGTCCTGGGCGTGCGCGTCCGCATCGGCCGCCCCAGCGGATCCGAGAACGTCGTGGTGGTCACGGGCGGTCTCCCGGCCTTTACCGTCGTGTCGGCGAGCGACGTCCGGACCCGGAAGGTATCCCGAAGCGCCGTCCCGGCCGGGGCGGTGCGCTCACCGGGCGCCGTGCGCGGCCACTACGTGCTGCG
>DASWFT010000266.1:0-6836 GCA_036394075.1 Streptosporangiaceae bacterium | reverse complement strand
ACCGGGCCGCGCTGACCGGGCCGCGCTGGCCGGACACTGGTGAGCGTGGACGCTGAGATCTCAGACGGTGATCTGGCCCGTGCTGGCCCGTGCTGGCTCGTCGCGACTGAGCGCTGCAGTCGTGACAGGGACCGAGCCTCGCCGTTATATGGAAACGGAAATTCCCGTCAGCCTGCCGGAAGTAGAAACCACAGGGGCCACTGAGACCAGCGTGACAGTTGATCCATTGGCTGAGTAAAAAAAAGTTCACGAGTTGGAATGGCCGGGCAAAACCCATCAGGCGTAGTGTGGTCACCGGACGAGCGGTGGGGGTATCACCCGCTCGGCTGTGTCCCGTCCTCGCAAGGTGCCTCACGCTGGCGCACGGCAGGAACGGGGCCCGAGGAATTCGGGGGGGTTCGTGATGGACAGGTTGCCGATCGACTATGGGCGGGGGTATGCGGGGCCGACCGCCGCCGGCATCGACATCGCGGTGGACAACCCGTTCCACCGTTTAAGCCGCGGCGCCACCCATGTCCGTGCGGGTCGAGACGCCGACCCGATGTCCGGCCAGTTCGAGGGGTCGGCCGACGTAAAACCGAACGGGATCGCCGACATCGGCGAGCAGAATTTGCCCGCGCCGATCTTGTACCCCGAAGCCGCTGGCCCGGCCCAGCCTGCGGCGTCATCCAGGACAGCACCGAAAAGGAGTACCCCTGTGGCTGCAACCCCGAAGATCGTTCGCGTTCCTGCCGGCGATGGCGCAAGCAACAAGGCCGGTGTGCTCAACGTCTATTCGTACGTCGAGCTCAACCCAACCGGCACGTCGATCGTCGAGCTCGCCGCGCATTTTCCCAAGGTGAATGAGATCTACGTAACGTCCGGCATGGACGGTGATCACGGTCAGAGGCCAGACGGCTCGTATCATTACGGTCACCTCACGTACAACGGCTCACCTGCTGCCGCGGTGGACTTCGGCGCCTACGACATGGCCGGCACGGCGGAGGGTGACCGGCGCATGCGCGACCTCGCGCGTTGGTTCGAGGACGTGATGCCCGGGACGGCAAGCATCGTCGAGCTGATTCACACCACACCGTTCGCCGACGATGACGGCTTCTACGTCAAGAACGGCCAGCGCGCTAGCTATGACGCGGCGACCGAGGCGGCGCACCTCAATCATGTTCACCTCGCGATGTCCCAGGCGCAGCTCTCGGCCGCCTTGGCGCGCCTCGGGACCCCGCAGCCGGTGCCGTCCTCAGTGGTGATTCACACCGTCGTCGGCGGTGACACGCTCACCGCGATCGCGGCTAAATACAAGACCACGGTCGCGGCGATCCTCAAGCTGAACCCGTCCATTAAAGACCCCAATGTGATCTACGTTGGTCAGCGAATCCAGGTCAAGTGACAAGTGGCTCACCCGCGTGGCGGCAACGTGTTTCTTCCGGACCATGAGACCGTCGCACGTTGCGTACGCCCAGCGCGGTAACTGGCAGGGAGGGATGAGTCAGCGGAGGCGCCGAAACCTCACATCGCTGGCTCGAGATCCGGGGAGGGGATCACGATGACCACAGCCGAGGTGTTGACCAGTAACGGAATTCAGCGCGCCGCCGAGGTGGTCGAGCTGGCCGCGGTCGCCGGGCTAGAACTCGCGGCCGCGGCGACGATGCTGGAGAAGGAATCCTTTGGCGGACAGAACATCTTTGGCCACGACGACGTGGAAACTGGCGAGTTCTACGTCAAGGGTGCTGAGGTGACCAAGGACGCCTACCTCAGGTACAAGGCCCATCGGGCCCAATTCGGCGCGCAGGGCGTCGGGCCCACACAGCTGACGTTGCCCGCCTTCCAAGACAGGGCGGACGCTCGCGGCGGCTGCTTCGACTGGCGCGTCAACATTGCCGTCGGATTCGACATCCTCGCCGGTTACATCAAGGCACAGGGTGTACACAATGGGTTCCTCGCCTACAACGGTGCCGAGGCCTACGCCATCGACGCGGTCCAGAAGCTCGCTGTGTGGCGGTCCCGGCTCGGTGGAACTCCATCCGGAATGCCGTATGTTGCACATGAGCCGCTGCAAGAGGGCGACACCGGGCCTGCGGTAGCAGCCCTGCAGAAATGGCTCAACGTTACGTTCCCCGCCTACTCGCACATCGATCTGGGCCCTCAGCGGTACGGCCCCCAGACCGTCGCCGTGATCGCCGAGTTCCAGCGGCGGGCCGGAGTGACCGGGCCGGACGCTGACGGTCGCACCGTCGGGCCACGCACCTGGGCCGCATTGGAACACTACGGCTACCACTGACATGCCGACGAAGGTGGTGAGAACAGGCAGATCAACGCGCCCGGTCCACTTGCGCACCGTGTCCCGCGACACCCCAGGTCAGCGATCACCCCTCCAGAACCTGCCGCTCTCCGGCGCTTAGCACCATCGGCACAAGCCTCGGGCTCGCCATACCCGGCAGCCTGGTAGGTGGAGATGAATCTATGAGTCAGGACAATAGCGATCCTTGGTCGCTAGCGATCCTTGGTACTACAGCCGCACTTTGTTAGGGGCCTGGCGCGGTGGCGTGCCGTGAGAATGGCCGCCTCAGCCCTATTGAGATGGCTATTTGAGGATCCTGCTGAGCGGTAACGCTCCCGGAACGTTTCCGGCGTAGCGCCCAGGTCTGTGGGGAAATCACAGCCAGCGAACGGCCTCCGCGCTCGTGGGTCGCGGATCGCCGTTCCTGGCTGGCGTCACCGGCGACCGCCGCCGTGCTGGCTGTGCTGGTGGTGCTGCTCGCCGCTGGGGTGTTCCCGCTCTCGCTGCTAGCCGGCCAGAGCCTGCTCTCGAACGCTAGCCAGGTTGTCACGTTCTTGCCCGTAGCCGCGGTCGGCTTCCTCGTCGCCCGGCACCAGCCCCGCAACCCGATCGGCTGGCTGCTGCTCGCCTGCGCGACCGCTCCCTTGCTGAGCGCCGACGCAACACTGTACGTGTGGCTCGTCTACCGCCTCGGCCATCGGCTGCCGCTGGGCCCGGTCGCCGTGCTGCTGGCAATGACCTGGACCATCTTGTTCCTGACGTTGCCGCTGGTAATCCTGCTATTCCCGGACGGCAAGCTGCCGTCGCGGCGTTGGCGCTGGGTGCTATGGGCGTATCTCGCTGCCGTCCTTTGCCTGGTGGTGAGTATCTATGTCGCCGTGGTGAGCACCATCGTCGCGCACGATGTCCGGATTGACGCCAGCGGCGGACTCACAGCCCTGGACAGCCCGTCGGGCCGTACGGCCTGGATGTCAGCGGTTCCGGTGGTGATCTTCCCGGTGCTCGGGGCGTTCTGGCTGTCCTTCGTCGGCCGGCTCGTGCTGAGCTGGCGGCGTACCACCGCCGAGCGACGGCAGCAGCTGAAATGGCTGCTGAGCGGGTCCGCTATCAGCCTCGTCAGCGGCCTCATCGGCAACTTCATCGGCGTGTTCGATCCACACGCGCCCGCAGCCGTCCAGGCGGTCATCAGCTTCATCAACGATTTCGGCTTCGTCGCCGCGGCTGAGAGCGCGACCATGCTGTCGATCAGCGGTGTTCCCGTACCGAGGATGAGCTGGTCGACCGCCCACACCGACTCCAGGCCGAGATCATCCGCGTGCCGGGCCGCGGCAGCGATGTCGCCCGGAAGGTCCCCGGGGCCTGCTGATGCTGGGAAGAAAGACCCCGACGTCTCCGGCCGAGGTTTGAGCCATGCCTGACAGCGGCGCCTGCCGGAGTTGTCCGACAGCGTGCGGCGGGACCCCTTACGCGGGTGCCAGCGACCTGGCGACGCGTCCTATACGGTAGCCTTCGTGACCTTCTCGTCTCCCAGCGCGCTGCGGGCCTTCCCCATTCGGCACAGGCCCGCCACGGTGCTTGTGATCGCTGGGTTCATCGTATTCGCAGCCGTCCTCGCCAGTTACATCTTCTACGAGGTCACACACCCAGAGATCGTGACGTCGTACTCCGTTGACCTGCATGTATACCGTATTGGTGGTCTTATAGTCCGGCACATTCGGCCGTACTACGACCCGCATGCTGCGACGCCTCTCTATGACTGGCCCGGTTATACATCATTTAAGCTCAAATTTACTTATCCGCCATTTGCCGCGGTGCTCTTCGCGGTCGTGTCCGTCATCCGGTGGCCGGTGCTGCTGAAGCTGACGGATTTGGCGAATATCGGCTTGCCGGTGGCAACGCTGTGGTTCACTTATGGCGCCCTCGGGTACCGGCGGTCCTGGCAGGTACGGCTGGGGGCGACGCTGCTGACGGCAGCGGCGGTGTTCTGGACCGAGCCGGTCCTGCGCAACATCTACGTGGGCCAGGTGAACGAGGCGCTGATGGCGTTGATCATCTGGGATCTGTGCCAGCCGGACACCGAGGCGAGCCGCGGCTGGAAGGGCGCGGGTGTCGGGATCGCCGCGGGGATCAAGCTAGTCCCGCTGATCTTCATCCCGTATCTGCTGCTGGCCAGGAAGTTCCGCCAGGCGGCGGTGGCAGGCGCGGCGTTTGCGGCCACCGTGCTTGCTGGCTTCGTGGTGCTGCCTAGGGATTCAGCCAAGTGGTGGTTCAGCGGGCTGTTTGTCAATGAGACCGGGCGGACCGGGTTCGCTGGCTGGACCGGGAACCAGTCGCTGCACGGGCTCATCACGCGGCTGATGGGCAGCGTGGCGGGCCCTGAGCATGCCTGGCTGGTGGTGGCCGCGCTGACCGCACTGCTGGGGGTAGTGTGCGCGGCACTGCTCGACCGCCAGGGCCACCTGGTAGCCGGCATCCTCACCTGCGCGCTCACCGGGCTGCTGGTGTCCCCGATCAGCTGGGACCACCACTGGGTGTGGATCATCCCCGGCGTTGCGCTGGCCGGGCATCACGCCGCACACGCCATGGCCGCCAGCGCCCGCGGGGCCGCGGCGGGCCAGCCCGCCCCGCAACGCTGGGCGGCGCGTGCCCGGGGCTGGGCATCCAGCCCGGCCGGCTGGGGGTACTGGGCGCTGGTCGCGGGCATGCTGGCCATCTTCGGCGCATGGCCGAACATCTTGTGGCACGAACCCAAGAGCGCCGCCGTCGACCGCTTCGGTGTGATCTGGGCACCGCCGTCCACCGGTCCCACCACCTATGCCCGATTCGGCGACCTGCCCTCGTACGCCGAATACCACTGGCACGGTTTCCAGCTCATCGTCGGGAACGCCTTCGTCCTCACCGGCCTGCTGCTGTTCGGCCTGCTGCTGGTGCTGGCCTGGATCGCGCCAGCCGCACCCCCCGCCACAGCCCCCGTGACCATTGGCCCGCACCGCGGCGCGGCCACGCCAGCGGGCGGCCAGGGCCTGGCCGCCGATCCCGCCAGAGCGGCGCTGCCCAGCCCCGGCCCGCCTCCAGACGATGCCCAACGAGACACTGCCTGTGGCGAAGGCCGCTGATGGCGACCGCGCCGCAGCCCTGCTGACCCCCTTTCAGATACTTAACGTTCCCTCACCCGCCAGTCCCGCCAATAGCTCCAGCTGTCACCGAGCCCATCCCCTGGGTTCCCAGACCGATCAAGATGACACACGATGTGGCACGGGAACACGTGCCGGAAGGGGTTGGGGCGGCCGCGCTATCTGCTGACGACAGGGACGCGGTAGCTTCGACCTGAGCGGTTCTTACCCCAGGAATGCCGCAATGGTCGCCACGAACTGGTCGGCCGTGGTCTCGACGTCCCCTCGAAGGTGACCACCACCGCCCGGGCCTCCGTGCGTCGCACCCTCGCTTACCAGATCCAGCGTGACCGACTCCGGGCCGATCCCTAAGGCAGTGTGACTGGATGCGGGCTGGATTCGGGTGCCGCCGTGCAAGTTGCGGATGAGGTCACACTGCGGCAGCCGACGTTGGTACAGACACTGCGCAGAGCTGCCGGGATTGCTGACGTCAGCTGATGCGAACACGCGGGCGTGAGAGCTGGTTCATTCGCTAAGGAGCCACGCCCTAACCTGTGTGGTTATGACTTGCACGTTGGACTCTCGTTACATGACGATTGCCAGTCACAGCCGGGCCGCTGCTGTCGATGCGCGGTCTTGCAGACGTCAACATTTCCCGCGAATACGCTGTGCCTGTCCGTGTGGACCCTGCGGCGCGGCGTGCCTAGGCAATGCAGAACTCGTTCCCTTCCGGGTCGCGCATGACCGTGCAGCGAGGCCTCGTCCAGTTCCCACGCGACGGTACCGCCGGCCGCCACCAGCCGCAAGACGTGCTCGGAGATCAGCCGCTCGCGTTCCTCGCTGGTCACGTCCGGGCCGGCCACCCGCACGTCGAGGTGGACGCGGTTCTTGGCGGTCTTGCCTTCGGGTACCCGCTGGAAGTACAGCCGCGGCCCGTTACCAGCCGGATCAATGAGCGCCCACTGGTCGCCGAACTCCTCTTCCGGTATCCCGATGGACCTGAAGAACTCCTCCAGAGAGGTGAACCCTTCCGGCAGCGGCTGGGTGACATAGCCGAGCGCGAGCGCCCAGAACTGGGCGAGCTTTTCCGGCTCCGCGGCGTCGAAGACGACCTGGATCTTGGTGTACACGGGCTTCATCCCTTCCAGTGGAAAAGGTCGCGCAGCAGTGCTATCTCCGCGCCGTGGTGCAGCATCTCGCGGTTGATGTGCAGCACCAGCGCGGCCATCGGCTCGTCGGCCCAGGGCCCTTCGGCGGGACCGCACGGGCGCGCCAAGCCATCTGCGCCGAGGCCGCGCACAGCCGGCGTCCACCGAGATCGGCGCGATGCCCGTCCCGCGCGGCCGGACGTTCCATGCGCCGGGCACCGGCTCCCACCGGTATTCGTCGTCGGTGAGCCCCAGATCTCCGGCGATAGGACAGCCATAGGTCTGTGACATGCTGTTTTG
>DASWFT010000265.1:0-8894 GCA_036394075.1 Streptosporangiaceae bacterium | reverse complement strand
TGGCTGAGCATCCACTGCAGGGCCGCCGTCCGTCCCGGCCGGGGGTGGCGGTTTCCGGCGAAGTCGAAGTACGTCCACCAGGCGCCGAAGCCGGCCACGACGGCGACCAGGCCGGCGCTGAGTGTGAGCCCGCTGATCGGCACGGTGGTACGACACCTCTGTACCATTCGTATGGTACCGTGGTGCTGTACCATACGAGAGGGGTTCCGATGGCCATCACGGCAACCGAAGCGCGTAAAAGGCTGTTCCCGCTGATCAAGCAAGTGAACGACGACCGGGCTCCTGTCGAGATCATCTCAAACCATGGCCGGGCTTACCTCGTCGCGGCTGACGACTACGAGTCCATGGCCGAAACCGACTACCTGCTGCGCTCGCCCGCGAACGCGGCCCGGCTCATGGCCGCCGCCGAAGAAGTGCGCCACGGTCGCGCCCTGGTCACCAAGACCATGGATGAACTCCAAGCCATGGCCGACGAGGGCGAGCCGCATTGAGGAGCATCGTCTTCCACCCTCAAGCGTGGGAAGACTTCACCTACTGGGCCACGGCCGACAAGAAAATGCTGCGCCGCCTCCTCCGGCTAATAGAGGAAGCCCGGCGCACCCCGTTCGAGGGTGCCGGCAAGCCGGAGCCACTGCGCCGCAATCTCTCCGGCTTCTGGTCCCGGCGGATCGACGACGAGCACCGTCTCGTCTACGGCGCAACCGATGACGAGTTGATCATCATCCAAGCCCGCTACCACTACGAAGACTGACTCCTGCACTGCGGATGCACGGCAGCGCCGGGTTCATGGAGCTGGACATGCACTCCCTCTGGGCACTGCTGTGCATCCGGCCACGGCCAGCGATCCTAATGGTCACTGTGACTTATCCCCGCGTGTATCTCGGGGAAGCCCGCCACCCTCAAGGCCGTGGTCTTCTTCTCGGCGGTGGAAGTTGTCCTGCTCATGTGTCACCGTCGCCTCAGCATGCGGGGCCAAGCCCGCCTGGCCGCCGCGGGCGCCTCACCCGTTACCGTGGTCGTCGGTCAGCCCGAAGAACTGGACCGCCAACTGCGCCCAATCGGGATAGTCGAACCCCAGGTTGTGGGTCTCGCCTGCGACGCTGTGGCCCGAAATATTTCAGAACGGAACCTGATGCCAACGGCGGACGGCTGATGCGCAGCACGATGCAGGCCATGATCTGGCCGTCGGCCACCGGGTGCGGCACGCCGTGGCGAGCTGGGCGATCTTCTCCCCGAGCGTCATCCTGGCGAGAAGATCGGCGACGCGCTCGTCAACCGGCGCGCTGGCTCACGCTAAATTCCAGATATTTCGGTGTTATCTAGCGGACAGGTCACTGCGCGGACTCCCCGGGCGCGGCGGTCGATTCCCGCACGATGAGCTCGGTGGACAGCTCCACCCGGCTGGACCGCAGCGGCAGGCCCTCGATGAGTTCGCCGAGCATCTGGGCGGCGGCGCGGCCCATCTCGGCGAGCGGCTGCCGTACGGTGGTCAGCGGCGGCGACACCCACCGGGCGACCGGCAGGTCGTCGAACCCCACGACGCTCAGGTCCTGCGGAATCCGCAGGCCGCGCTGGCGCGCCGCCTCGTAGACGCCGAATGCCTGCTGGTCGCTGCCGGCGAAGATCGCCGTCGGCCGCTCTCGCAGGCTGAGCAGCTCGCCGCCGAGCGTGAAGCCGCCCTCGTGCTGGAAGTCGCCGTGCCGGACCAGCGCGGGATCGAACCGTGCGTCGCCCCGTTCCAGGGCGGATCGGTACCCGTCGATCCTGGCCCTGCTGCACAGGTAGTCTCCCGGCCCGGCGATCGCGCCGATCCGGCGGTGCCCGAGCCCGAGCAGGTGGTCGGTGGCCGCGAGGCCGCCCGCCCAGTTGGTCGCGCCCACGCTGGCCAGGTCCGCTGGCGGCGGGTTGACCGGGTCGACGACTACCAGCGGGATGCCGGCGCTGCGCAGTTGCCCGAGCTGGCTGCCGGTCAGCTCTGAGGTCACCAGGATCACGCCGTCGGTGTCATGGCTCGCCAGGGCGCTGGTCCAGCTCGCCGGGCGCGCGTTGCCGTGCCGCACGGACGACACGGCGACACCGGTCTCGTGGACGGCGCCCCACTGCTCCACGCCGCGCAGAATCTCCACCGCCCACGGGCTGTCCAGCCCGTTGAACACCAGGTCGACGAGTCCCGAGCGGCGGTGCCTCCGCAGGCCGCCCCGCGAGTAATGGTGCTCGTCGAGCAGGCGCTCCACCCGGGCGCGTGTGCCCGGGGCGACATCCGGACGGCCGTTCACCACCTTTGACACGGTGGGCAGCGAGACACCCGCCTCAGCGGCGATCGCCGCGAGCGTGGTCCTGCGCTCCAGCAGCCGCTGGCCGTCGCGATGCCGCGCGGTTCCGCTCTTCTGCTGACGCGCGGTTCCATCTTCCTGACGCCGCACAGCCCCACCTTCCCGACTGTTTTCCGAAAATCTTCGCCCATGATTTGTCCTGGCCGGGACGCGATCTTCATGGTGCATCGTACGCGAATCGCCTGGCCTAGGGAATCTCTCCAGGTGACCGGGCTGGTCAAAGGCGATGACAGCGGACCGTAAACAGTCGATAACACAGTGGACGAGGGCTCGACCCCCGTGAGTCGGCGATTCGACGATGACGGCACGTCGAAATGTTGGCTAAACTTTCGAAATGCCCGGCCGGCAGCTGAGCTGAGTGCTCGTCGCAGTCGGTCATCCAGTCCGTGAGCGCGTCCTGACGACGGCGCGCAGCACGGCAGCGAAGTCCGGGGGTGTCCGCCCCGGCCTGGCGCGCCAAGAGGCTGCGCAAGAAGATCGAGCTGACCATCCTGCTGGGGTGTCCCGGCAAGCGATCAAGCACCACGTCATAATTACGGTGCTGTCGCTGGTCATCCAACTCCCGCTCAGCCTGGGGATCGCCCTGTTGCTGAACCGCAAGTTCCGCGGCGGCTCGTTCCTGCGCCTGGTGATCTTCGCGCCGTACGTGCTACATGCCGGAATCCTGGAGCGCTCCCGAAACTATCGGTGCTCTTCACTGCGTCGTTTTGGCCGTACAACAGGATTGGATTCGCCGGCAAGCACCGCTCTACGCTGCTGGCTCGATGAAACCATGACTATTGACACGCAATCCTGAGATGCCTACCTTGGCCATGATCCCCACGGATGTGCTTCGAAACTTTCGCGCAGGAGCGAAAAGTTTCGGGGCGACTAGGAGGCAATCCCATGAGACTCCGTCGTCTTCTCGCGGTGGGTGCTGCCGGGGCAGTAGCGGTGCTAGGTATCAGTGCCGCTGCCGGGGCGGCACCGCTCGGCGCCAGTTCGAGCAGCGCTGTCGCGCCCGACTCCTTGCGAGCGCTGGCCGCGCAAGTCGGCCTCCGCATCGGCACGGCCGTAATACCGTACGACCTGGACCATCCCGGCTACGCGGCTATCGCCGCGGACCAGTTCTCGGTCGTTACTCCGGGCAATGAGATGAAGTGGCAGGTGGTCGAGCCAACCGAGGGCACGTACGACTGGTCGGGCGGCGACCGCTTGGTCGCGTTCGCGGAAGCAAACCAGCAACTGGTGCGCGGCCATACGCTCCTGTGGCACAATCAGCTACCCGCCTGGCTCACCACGGGCGTCGCGAACGGCACCATCAGCGACGCCAAGCTAAAGGATCTGCTGCACAAGCACATCGTCGACGAGGTCACGCACTTCAAGGGCAAGATCTGGCAATGGGACGTCGCTAACGAGTTCTTCACCGACAGTAATCCCTCGACGATCAACCCGAACGACTTCTGGGTTTCCCATCTCGGGCCAGGCATTATCGCCGACGCCTTCCGCTGGGCGCACGAAGCGGATCGCCACGCGCTGCTCTTCTACAACGACTACAACATCGCCGGGGAGGACGGCACAAACGCCAAGAGCGACGCGGCGTACGCGTGGCTCAAGCAGATGCTGGCCGAGGGCGTTCCGATCAACGGCGTCGGAGACCAGGGACACCTTGACACCCAATACGGGTTCTCGCACGCGCAAATGACCCAGGATCTGCAGCGGTTCGCCAGCCTCGGCCTGAAGGTAGCCATTACCGAGGCAGACGTTCGCACGTTCGTCAACAACGCGACCGACCAGGTGCCAACGGATCACCTGGCGACGTTCGCGCAGCCGTACGAGTTCTCGCAAATGCTCAAGTCCTGCCTCGCGGTGCGGCGGTGCATTTCGTTCACTGTCTGGGGCTTCGGGGACGCGGACTCCTGGGTTCCGGGCTTCTTCACTGGCGAGGGATACGCCACGCTCTACGACGTGAACCTGCAGCCGAAGCCGGCCTATTACGACCTGCAGCAGGATCTCGGGCTCGCCGCCAACGGCGCCCCGCACCGGACCGGCACGGGAGCGCAGTTCTAGCTGTTTCCGGTGGCTCCCGCCGGCGGACCAGCGAATCCGCCGGCGGGAGCCGCGATCCACGTCTGGATGCCCGTGCGCTAGTCACCGGATTCCGGCGCGGCAATAGGCCCGTTCTCAGCGAGCACCGACAAGCCGGGTTACGGCCCATATTGTCGCATGTTCCTGTCGGCCCCGGTGATCATGGAAACTGGCAATTCCAGCCGTTATACTGCAGGCATCATCCCGGCAATTCTCCCGGTGGTGTGCTGGTGATTATGCGGCAACACCCTCACTGCCAGCAAAAACACCCAAGCCGGGTGTGCGGCACGCTCCAGGTGACCAGAACGTCGGGGATCCAGGCTTTCGGCCCTGCATGGAGGAGATGAGACATGGCTGACCGGGAGATCCCCCCGGAGTCCGCGGCCATGCCGAACCAGGCCAGGATCTACGACTACCTGCTCGGCGGGCATAACAACCTTCCGGTCGACCGGGAGGTCGCGGACGCACTGCTCGCCCTGTCCCCGATCACGCGGGCGACAGCGGTCGAGAACCGCCGCTTCCTCGGGCGGGCGGTGCGCTTTCTCGCGGCGCAGGGCATCCACCATTTCCTCGACATCGGCGCCGGCCTGCCCACACAGAACAACGTGCACCAGATCGCACAGCAAACCGCGGCGGACGCCCGGGTCCTCTATGTCGACAACGATCCATTCGTCG
The DNA here is from genome assembly GCA_036394075.1 of Streptosporangiaceae bacterium. GTDB lineage: Bacteria > Actinomycetota > Actinomycetes > Streptosporangiales > Streptosporangiaceae > JAWWPY01. Next base: position 3,819 of record DASWFT010000265.1, on the reverse strand, counting down.
TCGCCCACGGCCAGGTGCTGCTCACGAACGACAGCAACGCCGCGATGGCCGGAGGAGACTTACGACAGCCGGCGGGCATTCTTGCCCTGCCCGATGTGGACCGGCTGCTGGATCTCCGCCAGCCGGTTGCGTTACTGCTGCTGGCAGTCCTGTACTTCATCTCAGACGACGAAAACCCCTACGACATAGTGACGCAGTTGCGCGACGCGCTGGCACCGGGAAGCTACCTGGTCATCTCACACGCCACCAGCGACACCCTGCCGCCCGGCCAGGTGGCGGAGGGAACCAGGATCTACAACCGCGCCTCTGGCGTGACCCTGCGGACCCGGCCACAGATCGAGCGGTTCCTCGAGGGGCTGGACCTGGTCGAACCGGGACTGGTCCTCGTCTCACACTGGCGCCCGGACGGCCGACTGCCGGCCTCCGCTGACACGCCCGCCATGTTCGGGGCCGTGGGCCAGCTCCGAGCGGGCTGACCCGGGGCAGACCCAGGTCAGACGCCATGCGATTAGTTTTGAAGCGGTACACGCTTTGGAGCGGATGCTGCGGCCGGGACGGCACACCTAGCGGCGGAACCGGGTGGGCGCGAGGCCGACTAGCGCGACCGAGTGACGAGCAAACATGGCCCCGAAACGCCCTTTACGAGGCCAACCGGTATAGGCATAAGCCCAGGTCAGAACGGGTGCGCCGCCAGGGACTCGAACCCCATCGCTTGAATTCCTGCCGGTCCGCCCCACCGGCCTGCCCTGGCATGGCCACTAGCAGCCGCAGGCGTTCCAGTTGCCCGGGCCCGCGGCGGCGTACCGCCGTTTGCTGGCCTCCAGCACGCCGGCGCCCACTCTCAGCTCCCGAGCGGATGGGTGGGCGCGATCTCGCCGAGCAGGTCGTCCAGCGACCGCGCCGGGCGGCCGGTGAGCCGCTCGGCGGTGTCGGTGACCTGAGCGACGTAGCCGTCGGTCCCCGAGCGGCGGTAGTCCTGGTACAGGCCGACCAGGGCGTTCACGAGCCACTCATTCAGGCCGACGCCGAGGAGCCCTTGGCGCACCGCGTCGTCGGGTGCGTCGACGTAGGTGATCTGGCGTCCCATCGCGATGGTGAGCCTGGCGGCGACATCGGTGTAGGAGAGCGCCTCGGGCCCGGTGACGTCGTAGTGGGCGCCGGCGTGCCCGGGCTCGGTCAGGGCGAGGGCGGCCACGGCGGCGACGTCGCGGGTGTCGACCATGCTGATGCGTGCCTGGCCGGCGTCGACGTAGAAGGTCCCTGATGCGTCGATGGAGGGGATCGTCGATTCGGGGATGTTCTGCAAGAAGAGGTTGGGGCGCACGATCACGTGGGGGAGGCCGGAGTCCTCGAGGTAGCGGTCGCAGGAGGTATGGGCGCTGATGAACTCCGCTGCCGATTCCTGGCCGGCTCCGATAATCGAGCTGCGGACCAGCAGTTTCACATCCGTCCGGCGGGCGGCGTCGATGGCGTTGCGATGCCATCTGATCGCGTCGGGGTGGGGGCTGGAGAGCAAGAACACCTTCTCGATCCCCTCCATCGCCGTCACCAGCGAGCCCTCGTCGGCGAGGTCGCCGGTGACAATCTGGGCCGCCGCGGGGAGGCTGCCGGTGGGCTCGCTGGCGCGCACCAGGGCCCGGACTTGCTGGCCCCGGCCCAGCAACTCCCCGGTCAGCGCGGCACCGATCTTGCTGCGACCTCCGATGACAAGAATCAACGCCCTCCTCCTGTTCGGTTCGCGGCGTGCCTTTGCCTAATCACAACCCTGAGGCAGCGGGCCGGGCTGATCAAGGGAGGATCGCTGATCGGACCGATTAGGATCGGTGATTAATGTGGCGGGACGTGGAACTACGCGAGCTGCGGATCTTCCTCGTACTCGCCGACGAACTGCACTTCGGCCGGACGGCCGAGCGCCTGGGCATCTCCCAGCCCGGGGTAAGCGAGGCCGTGCGGGTCCTTGAGTCCCGGCTCGGAATCAAGGTCTTCGACCGGACAAGCCGCCGGGTCCAACTGACGCCGGCGGGCGAAGAGCTCAAGCGGAGCCTCGTGCCCGCGCTGGCCGCCTTGGAACGGGCCCTGGCCGAGACCAGCGAGCTTTCCCGCGCTGTCCGCGGGCTCCTGCGCATCGGCTTCGTCCTCACCACCGAGGGGCCAGCGCTCAGCCAGCTCATCGCGGCCTTCCACACCCGCTATCCCGCCTGCGAGGTCCGGCCTCAGGAAGTCGAGACCTTCAACGCCTACCAGGCGCTGCGCCGCGGCGACATCGACGTCCTGTGCAACTGGCTGGCCGCCGGCGAGCCTGATCTCACCACAGGCACCGCATTCGCCCACTACGAGCGGGCACTCGCCGTCGCCCCCTCGCATCGCCTCGCCGGCAACAGCACGGTGTCCGTTGAGGATCTGGCCGGCGAGGCGGTGGCCCTGCTTCCCCCGTCCACCCCGCCGGGGGTCTATGACCTGCTCGTCCCCCCGCGCACGCCGTCAGGACGCCCAATCCGCCGCACCCAGCCCGTGCAGACCATCAACGAGATCCTCTCGCTGGTGGCCCGCGGCCGCATCGTTCACCCGACCAGCTCGGCCGTCCCCATCTTCGACCGCGACGACGTCGTCCTCATCCCCATCGACGACCTGCCCCCCCTACCACTCGGGCTGGTCTGGTGCACCAGCCGGGAAAATCCGCGCATCCGTGCCCTCGACGAAGTCGCCCGTTCAATGATCGCGGCACCCGCCACCGCCTATGCTGCCTCGCATTCCGGCGGGAGCGCCCCCGGCTAGCCCCGTCTGGTGCCAGATCTGGTCGTTCTGCGCTGCTCAGCTATAACCCAGTTCGCGGTAAGAGAGCAGCGCCGTATTCGGCGATCGGTGCCGCTGAGTTGGTGAAACAGGCTGGCCCCTGGACCGCTACCGTGGCCCTGTGAGCAGCTAGCGAGTGCCCGGTGGGGTAGTGCACAAGCTTCCCGCAGACCTGCGCAAGGGGCTGATCGCCAACCCGACGGCACTCGATGCTTGGAAGGACATCACGCCTCTGGCCGAAACGAGTTCATCTGCTGGGTCGAGGATGCCAAGCAGGAGATGACCCGAGAACGCCGCATCTGCCGGACCCAGGAGGAACTCGATGTAGGTGTTCGGCGATCCGAGCCGAGTGACGATCGGGTCGCCAAACGGCAGCGGCACCCCGCGCACATCGACGTGGCCGACTCGCCGAACCCCCTCAGCTGCGGCCTCGACTCCCTGCTCATTAGTGGGTCTTCGAGGTTACCAATCAGAACGTAAGTTTTTGGAGGTTCTGGTTATTTGTGATAAAATAGCCGTATGGCACGCAAGGGACGGCGCTCCAGTAAAGATGAACGCATCGATGCGATTCGCCTGCTGGAACAAGGATATACCAAGGTGCAGGTCGCCCGGATTTTCAATGTCACCGAGTCGTCGGTTTACGGCTGGCAGAAGGCGTACCGCGAAGGCGGACTGGCAGCGCTATCGACGAAGATAGCGTCAGGCCGGAAAAGGCTGCTGACCGATAAGCAGATGCTGGAGCTGTCCAGGTATCTCCGCCTGAACCCTCGCCAGCTCGAGTTCAATTTCGGCCTGTGGACCAGGAAGCTGGTCCGCGAGCTGATCAGGACGAGATTCGGGATCGATTACTCGGAACAGAACGTCGGCCGGATCCTGAAGATGCTCGGCTTCTCCCCGCAGCGTCCGGTGTACCAGGCGCTGGAGCGTGATGAGGGAAAACGGCGGAAATGGATGGAGGAAACATTTCCGGCCATTAAGGAACGCGCCGAGACGGAGGGGGCGAAGATCTTCTTCGCAGATGAGGCG
>DASWFT010000264.1:0-8743 GCA_036394075.1 Streptosporangiaceae bacterium | reverse complement strand
CGCCGACGCGGAGGGCTCTGCGGCCCACCCCTAGACCCCGGGTTTCGGCGGGCACCGGCGCCCTCCGGCCGTCGCCGGCAACCGCGCCGTCCGGTGTCCGCGGGCCGTAGGCCAGGATGGTGACATGCAACTGAGGATCTTCACCGAGCCACAGCAGGGCGCCGACTACGGCAGGCTGCTCGCCGTCGCGCGAGCCACCGAGGACCTGGGTTTCGACGCGTTCTTCCGGTCCGATCACTACCTGAAGATGGGCGACGTCAGCGGGCTACCCGGGCCGACGGACGCCTGGGTGACGCTGGCCGGGCTGGCCCGCGAGACGTCCCGGATCCGGCTGGGCACGCTGATGAGCCCGGCCACGTTCCGCCTTCCCGGGCCGCTGGCGATCTCGGTGGCCCAGGTCGATCACATGAGCGGCGGCCGGGTCGAGCTTGGCCTCGGGGCCGGCTGGTACGCGGAGGAGCACGTCGCATACGGCCTCCCGTTCCCCGATGCCCAGGAGCGTTTCGACCGGTTCGAGGAGCAACTGGCCATCATCACCGGCCTGTGGACGACCCCCGAGGGGAAGACGTTCTCCTTCGCGGGGTCCTACTACACGCTGGTGGACTCGCCCGCGCTGCCCAAGCCTGCCCAGCGGCCGCACCCGCCGGTCCTGATCGGCGGCCAGGGGCCGCGCCGGACGCCGCGGCTCGCCGCGAAGTACGCCGACGAGTACAACGTCGCGTTCGCGAACCTCGCGCAGACCGCGGCCGCCTACGGCCGCGTCCGGGAGGCGTGCGCGGCGGCGGGCCGGGAGGCAGGCTCGCTGGTGTACTCGGCGGCGCAGGTCGTGTGCTGCGGACGGGACGAGGCAGAGGTGGCCCGGCGCGCCGCAGCGATCGGCCGTGACGTGAGCGACCTGCGGGCCAACGAGTTGGCCGGAACGCCCGCCGAGGTGGTGGACAAGATCGGGCGGTTCGCCGAGGAGGGCACCGGGCGGATTTACCTGCAGGTTCTTGACCTGCACGACCTGGACCACCTGGAACTGATGGCCTCCGAGGTGCTGCCCCAGGTCCGCTGACTCAGGAGGTCGGTACCCAGAAGCGCAGCTTGATGCCCCGTTGGTCGGCGAAGCGCCCCCCGTTCGACTCGATCACCTTCCGCGAGCCGATGTTGTCCTCATCGCAGGTGATCAGGACCGGGTCGATGCCGAGCGCGGCGGCGACCGGCAGTGCCCGCGCGAGCATGGCGGTCGCGTGCCCCCGTCGCCGCGCGGAGGGCCTGACGTCGTAGCCGATGTGTCCGGCATAGTCCAGCAGATCCTGGGTGAGCCGGTGCCGGATGGCGATCCGGCCAAGGTAGTCGTTGCCGTCGATCCACCACCGGGTGGTCGCCGGGACGAGGCCATCGGGCCGCGGGGAGTTCTCCAGCGCCTGGTCGCGCAGGTGCCGGGCATACTTCTCGAAGCCCTCCGGGTCGGCCCACATCCGGCCGTAGGCCTGGATCTCGCGCCCCACCGTGCTGTCGTCGCCGGGTGTGCCGCGCCCCTCGGCGCGGAGTTCGGCCATGGCTGCGACGAACGAGACCCGGACCAGGGCGGTGGGCGCAACCAGATCTGGCATCGTGGAGCGTTGTACCCTGGCGCCGCGCCGCGCATGTCATCTTCTCGTCCGCCCGGGGGCGGGTTTCTCAGAGGCGGCACAGAAAAGACATGCAGCGGGCGAGCAGGGTGCCGGAGGATTCTCATTCCCGCATGCTCAATCTCGTCAGCGGCGGGCCGGGACTCGGCGCGGCCGCTTGGTCAGGAATAGGGAGTGCCACTCATGTCGTCGTCTGGATCGCGGCATTGGCTGCGGTGGATTATTGCCGGCGTGGTGGTGGTCGGAGCTGTCGTCGTCGGCGGGCCCTTCGTCTACATCCACTTCGTCGAAGGCCAGGCCCCGGCCCCGCTGAGCCTGAAGAGCAGCGCGAGCCCCTCGGGCAGCGCCACCGGCCAGTCCACCTCGGCAGGTCAGACTGCTTCGGCCGGGCCGGTCGCTGGCACCTGGACGATCGGGAGCGGTTCCCAGGTGGGCTACCGGGTCAACGAAGTCCTGGCCGGCCAGAACAACATCGCTGTCGGCCGCACCAAGTCCGTCACCGGCCACCTGACCATCAAGGGCACGAGCGTGACCGCGGGCACCTTCACCGTCCCGATGTCCACGATCAAGAGCGACCAGAGCCAGCGTGACGGGCAGTTCGACGGCCGGATCATGGACGTGACCAGCTATCCGACGGGCACGTTCACGCTGACCAGTCCCATCAGCCTGGCGCCGCTGCCCGCCGTCGGCACCGTCAAGACATACTCCGCCACCGGGAACCTCACGCTGCATGGCCACACCCGGCCGGTGACCTTCACGCTGTCCGCGGAGCGCACCTCGACCGCGATCAAGGTGTCCGGGTCCATTCCGGTGACCTTCGCGAATTGGGGCATCCCGAACCCCAGCTTCACCGGCTTCGTCACCACCGCCAACCACGGTGTGCTGGAATTCCTGCTGACCTTCGGCCGGTCCTGAGCCAATGCCAATTAGTCGTGGTATCCGCCGCAGCGTGCTCGCGCGGTTGCGGTGAGATCGTGACCGCTCTGCGGAAGCTCGCCAGTTAGTACCGCCGCGTGCCGTGGTTGCTGGCTCGCTCGGGTTCATAGGCAAGCCGGTATCCACGCTTCACGACGGTCTGGATGATGCGCGGGTCGCCAAGGGCGGTCCGGAGCCTCGCCACCGCGACCTCGACGGCATGCTCCTCGCCGCCTTCGCCGGGTGTTACCTTCAACAGATCGGAGCGAGAGACAACATGACCTGGCCTGCCGATCAGTCCGCGCAGTAGGGTCATGCTCGCGCGGCTGAGCGGCACCAGCCGGTCGTCCACTACGACGGCCTGCCCGCGCACCTCCACCGTGTGTCCCGCCACGGGCAGCAGCCGTCCACGGCGGACCGGGACCTGCTCGACGATTTCCCGGACCAGAGCGCCCAGCCGGGCGCGAGCGGGCTGGATGACCGGGATGTCCTCCCGCTGGAAGGGTCCGGCGGTCACCGGGCCGACGCAGGCCGGTACGACCGGTCCCCGCAGCGCGGTGCGCACGGCGCTGCCGCGACCCTGCTCGTCGGCGGCACGCAGGAAGCTCGCCGCGGCTGGCGCGCTGGTGAACGCCACCGCGTCGAGGCCGGCGACGCCGACAGCCTGGATCAGCCGCCGCAGCGGCACGGTGTCCTCCGGCGGCACCCAGCGATACACCGGCACCTCGATCACCTCGGCACCAGCGAGCCGCAGTGTCTGCACCAAATCAGGCAGCGGCTCACCGTGCAACTGGACCGCGATCCTTTCCCCTTCGAGGTCGCCCGAGGCGATCAGGTAGGCCAGGACCTCGCTGGAGGACTCAGACTGTGGTGACCACGCCTCGCGCAGGCCGGATGCCCGGATCGCGCCGCGGGCCTTCGGCCCGCGCGCCAGCACGGTGGAGCGGTCGATAGCCGCAGTCAGCTTCTCGGCAAGGCCCCAGGTGTCGGCGGCATCGATCCACCCGCGGAACCCGATGCCTGTCGTGGCAACAACGATGTCCAGCGGAGCGGCGAGGCAGCGCTCCGTCGCGGCACGCAGCTGGCTGTCGTCGGCCAGCGGCACGATCCTGATCGCGGGCGCGTAGATTACCTTCGCGCCACGGCGTTCCAGCGCCGCGCCGAACTCCTCACGGCGGCGGGCGGCGGTAATGCCGATCGTGTACCCCGCTAGCGGCTCGATCCCCGGCGTGCCACCGCTCACCGCGCCACTACCTTGCCGCCCTGACCATCGGCGTTGTCAACCTGTCGGCAGAAGTCCGTAGCTCCGCCGACGTCCATCCCTTCTGGCACAGACCTCCCCGGGTCATCGGGGAAATCCCGGCTCTCCACCTCCATACGCCCCTCGGCCTCGCGCGGCGACATGCCGCACGGGCAGTGCGTCAAAACCGTGGCCACTGGCACAGCTAAACCCTCGGCGGCGTCTGTTATCCACAGCCTTCAGCCGCGTTACATTCGCGAAACGGCTACTTCTCCGCTGCGGGGTGAGCCCGGTGCGATCACTCCACCAGCATCACAGCTCGGAGCGAGTATTCAAGCGGCACACGATCGGCCTCTTCATCGAGCATGCCCTCGGCCTCGCCGGGTAACTCCGGCTATATCCCTGACAGCCGCTGTTCGGAGGGGCGGAGGTAGACCCACCAGGTGACGGCGAAGCAGATGGCGTAGTAGGCGATGAACGCGATGTACGCTGCGTTGCCGGTCTTGTACTGCAGAAACGACTGCCGGAATGCGAGGTTCACCAGTACGCCGCCGAAGGCGCCGACGGCGCCGGCGACACCGATGAGCGCGCTCGACAGCCGCCGTGCGTCACGGCTGGCGGTGTCGGCGTCGGCACCCGCCTCGGCCTTCAGCCGCGACTTCGCCCGGAAGATCGCAGGGATCATCTTGTAGGTCGAGCCGTTGCCGATGCCGGAGAACACGAACAACAGGATGAAGCCGGTCAGGAACAGCGGCAGCGATTTCTGCATTGAGGCGATCAGTACCGTTGCCGCGCCGAGCGTCATCGCCACGAAGTTCCAGAACGTCACCAGCGCGCCGCCCAGCTTGTCCGCTAGCGCGCCGCCCAGCGGGCGGACGAGTGAGCCGAGCAGCGGACCGAGGAACGTCAGGTACGCCGCCTTGATCGCGGTGCCGAAGTCGGCGTGAAACTGCACCTGCAATACCTGGCCGAACGCGAAGCCGAAGCCGATGAACGAGCCGAACGTGCCGATGTAGAGCACGGATATCACCCACGTGTGCGGGTCCCTGCCGACGTTCCGCATGGCCCGCTTGTCGTTGCGCGCCGACGACAGGTTGTCCATGTACAGCCAGGAGCCCAGCGCGGCAGCCACGACGAGCGGGATGTAGATCCCGGGCACCAGCCGCGGGTGGCGCGCCCCGGCCGTGGCGAGCACGAGCAGCGCGACCAGCTGAACGGCGGCCACGCCGATGTTCCCGCCGCCCGCGTTGATGCCCAGTGCCCGCCCCTTATACCGCTCCGGGTAGTACGCGTTGATGTTCGCCATCGAGGAGGCGAAGTTGCCACCGCCGACGCCGGCGATCGCCGCGACGATGAGTAGCGTGCTGTAGGAGACGCCCGGTTGGAGCACGATCGCCGCGAGGACACACGGCGCGATCAGCAGTGCCGCGCTGAAGGCCGTCCAGTTGCGCCCGCCGAACTTCGCGACCGCGAACGTGTAGGGCAGCCGCAGCACCGAGCCGACGAGCGCCGGCACGGCGGTCAGGACGAATTTTCCGGCCGGGTCGATGCCGTATTTCGGGCCGAGGAAGAGTACGAGCACCGACCACATCGTCCACACCGAGAAGCCGATGTGCTCGGAGAAGATGGAGAAGCTGAGGTTGCGGCGCGCCACCGCCGATCCGATGGTGGTCCAGAACCCGGGCTCCTCCGGGCGCCAGTCATCGATCCAGCGGCCGGTGCGGCCGTGTCGGCTGTATTCGAGGGCTGGCGGCAGCCCGTCCTCGTTCTTGATCGTCGTGGTCACTGGGGTTGCTCCTAATGGCAGGTGGGCAGTCATGTCGGGGCGGGCACGCTGACGACCAGATCCCCGTCGTCGACCCGGACCGGGTACACCCGCAGCGAGGCCTGGCCGGTCCGTGAGCAGCCGGTCGCCAGCTCGTAGACGTGCTGGTGCAGGGGGCACACCACGATCTCCGCGTCAGCCAGGCCGTCCGCGATCGGGCCGCCCGCGTGCGGGCATACCGCGGAAACCGCGCGCAGCCCGCCGCGGCGCAGCCGGAAGACGGCCACCATGTCGTCGCCTGCCGCGTATGCCCGGCCCTCCCCGACGGGCAGTTCATCGGCCGGGCCGATCCGGTACTCGGTCATTTCCGCGGTCATGGCTCACGCACCGGGACCAACGGCAGCGGGATCAGTGGCAGCGCGGGGCGGAACTGGCCGGGGGTGGCCGGTTCCCCGCCCTCCAGCCAGGGGTCGCGGTATCCGTCGACCGACGCCTGCATCCGGGCGTCTAGTGCCGCCGCGATGCCGTCACGATCGTCGAGGATGATCGCGCGGATCCGCTCAATCCCGATGCGGGGTACGAACGCGTACGTCCGTTCCAGCCAGTTGGCGTTCTCCCGGTAATACTGCAGGAAGCGCCCGGTGAGCCTGACGACCTCGTCGGGAGTGTCCACAGTGGCCAGAAGATCGCCCTTGCGCACGTGGGCGCCGGCCGCACCACCGATGTAGATTTCCCACCGGCCGCCGTCGATGGCCACGACGCCGAGGTCTTTCACATACGCCTCGGCACAGTTGCGCGGGCAGCCACTGACCGCCAGCTTCATCTTGCCCGGGCTCTCCAGGCCCTGAAACCGGGTCTCGATGGCGATGCCCAGCGTGGTGGAGTCCCCCACGCCGAAACGGCAGTAGTCGCTGCCGACACAGGTCTTCACCGTCCGGAAGCTCTTGCCGTACGCGTACCCGGAGGGCATATCCAGGTCGGCCCAGACCTGCGGCAGGTCCTCCTTGCGGACGCCGAGCAGGTCGATCCGCTGGCCGCCGGTGAGCTTCACCAGCGGCACCGCGTACTTGTCGGCCACGTCGGCGATGCGGCGCAACTGCGCCGGTGTGGTGCAGCCGCCCTTCATCTGCGGGACGACGGAGAACGTCCCGTCCTTCTGGACGTTCGCGTGAACCCGGTCGTTGATGAACCGCGCGCCGCGCTCGTCGACGTACTCGTCGCCCCACATCATCCGCAGCAGCGAGACGAGGCCCATCTTGCTCTTGGCATCCTCACGGCCGCCAGCGAGCGCGTCGAAGACGGCAGACACGCTCTTGAGTTGCCGCGCGTGGATCGCCGCCATCAGCTCCGGCTTGCCCATCGGCACGCCCGGCACGTACCAGGTCGCTGACGGGTCCTCTTCGGCCGCACCGTCGGCGGCCCACTCCACGATCTGCGCGACGAGGGACTTGCAGGAACCGCAGCCCTTACCGGCGCGCGTCGCGTCCATCACGCCGGTGACCGTTTTGATGCCGTCATGGACAGCCGAAACGAGCGTGGACTTACTGACCCCGTTGCAGTTGCAGACCTGTGCCCCGTCGTCCAACTCGGCGGCGGAAACCTCCACCGGCGGCCCGCCCAGATCGAAGAGCAGCCGGACCCGTTCCTCGGGCAGCGGCAGCCCCCGGTCGAATGCCTGCATGAGGAAGCCGACCCTGCCGACGTCGCCGAGCAGGGTCGCGCCGATGAGCCGGTCGTCACGGATGATGACGCTCTTATAGACGCCATGGCCCGGCTCGGAGAACACGACGAACTCGTCATCCTCACGTTCCGGCGCGGTGACGCCCATCGCCGCGACGTCAACCCCGGCCACCTTCAGCTTCGTGGCCGTCCGCGAGCCGTGGTACGCCGCCTTCCGGTTCTTCCCGGTCACGTGGTCGGCGAGCACCTTTGCCTGCTCCCACAGCGGGGCAACCAGGCCGTACGTCTGCCCGCGGTGCTGTACGCACTCCCCGACCGCGTAGATGTCGGGCTCGTCGAGTATCCGCAGCTGGTCGTCCACGACGATCGCCCGTTCCACCGGCAGCCCGCTCAGCTGGGCCAGTTCGGTGCGGGGCCGGACGCCCGCGGCGACCACCACCATGTCGCACGGGATGGCCCGGCCGTCGGCGAACCGCACACCGGTGACCCCGTCTTTGCCCAGGACGGCTTCGGTCCTCGCGTCCAGCTCGACAGCGATGCCGAGTCTTTCCACGTTGCGCTTGAGAACCGCACCGCCCTGCGCGTCGAGCTGGGCGTTCATGAGATGGCTCGCGGCGTGCACGAGCGTGACCCGGACCCCGTGGCCCTGTAGCCCGCGTGCGGCCTCCAGGCCCAGCAGGCCGCCGCCGATGACCACGGCACGCTCGTGGTCGCGGGCGTACCGAACCATCCGGCGGGTGTCATCGATCGTCCGGAATGTGAATACGCCCTGGTGGAAGCCGCGCCTCGCGTTGTACAAGCCGTCAATGGGCGGTACGAATGGGCGGCTCCCGGTGGCGATGACCAACTTGTCGTAGGAGGTGACCGAACCGTCGTCGGCGTGTACCACCTTGGCGAAGCGGTCGATCCGGACGACACGTACGCTGGCTCGCAGCTCAATGCCGTTCTCGGCATACCAGGACAGGCTGTTGAGGAAGATGCCGGCCTCGTCCTCGGTTCCAGAAAGCACGTTGGACAGCAGGATCCGGTTGTAGTTGCCGTACGGCTCCTCGCCGAACACGGTGATGGCAAAGCGGTCCGGGCCGCCGCGCTCCAGGATTTCCTCGACGGTACGGGCGCCGGCCATACCGTTGCCGATGACCACCAGCCGTTCAGTCACGAGCTCACACCTCCACCAGGCCTAGGTCGACCACGACGGCGCCGGCGACCCCCTCCGGCGCGGCAAGGAACAGCTCGATGACGGTGCCGCCGTCGAGGTCCTCCACCACTCGCAGCGGCACGTGAACGTGGTTCTTCGCGCCGATCGGGAAGTACCGCATCGGCGTTCCGTCACGTACCAGCAGGACGTAGATCAGCTCGCCGGTGGTGTTGCCGCCGCGGAAGTACACCGTCTGGGTGGTGGTTCCGGCGGGAACGGTGTAGCTCAACGCGGGGCTCAGCGGGAACGGCGACTCGATGCCCTTCCCCTCGAACGCAAACACTCCCTGCATGAAACGTGGGCTGGATTGCATCTCAACCGTCCCTTCT
>DASWFT010000263.1:0-2094 GCA_036394075.1 Streptosporangiaceae bacterium | reverse complement strand
GCTAGCCCGAGTTTCCGGGATAAGTTGATCTTGAGCTGCTGAAGCAGCAGACATCAGCAGGCCGGCCTGGGCAAACAGCGTGTCAGTGCTGGTGTTCGGGCGGCCGGTGGTGTATTACCCATATATGGCGTCGATCGTCGGGAAGAAGCGCGGCGAGGCCACCTATTACTATCTGGTGGAGTCCGCCCGGGTCGGCGGCAAGCCCCGGATCGTGTCCCAGGAGTACCTGGGGACCGCGGAGGAACTGGCCGCGGCGATGCGGGGTGGCGGCCTGGGGCTGCCGGACCGGATCCAGCACAAGGATTTCGGCGCGGCCGCCGCCGCCTGGGGCGTGCTGGAGGACCTCGGCGTGGCCGGCATCATCGACGAGGTAGCCGGGGCGCGGCGGTCTGACGCGGGTGCGTCCGTGGGCGCCTACCTGGTGCTGGCGGCGCTGAACCGGCTGGCCGACCCCTGTTCCAAGCGGATGTTCGCTCACTGGTGGGCCAAGACGGCTGCGCCGCGGTTCACGAGGATCCCCGCCAGCGTGCTGGATCACCGGCGGTTCTGGGACGCGATGCACGCCGTCACCGCGGAGCAGTTGCAGGAGATCAGCCGCCGCATCGCGCTGCGGGCTGTGGAAGCGTTCGGGCTGGACTGCTCGTCGGTGGCGCTGGACATGACCAACTTCGCCACCTTCATCGACACGGCCAACGGCAAGGCGCCGATCGCGCAGCGGGGCAAGGCCAAGCAGAAACGCTCTGACCTGCGCCTGGCCGGGCTGGGCCTGGTGGTCACCCGCGAGGGCGGAATCCCGCTGACCTGGCACGCCTACCCCGGCGACAAGCCCGGCGTCACCCAGTTTCCCGCCATGGTCGATCAGCTGCGCGGCCAGTACGAGGCGATCTGCGCTGCCGCCGCAACCGCGCCCGCCGCTGACATGACCGTCGTGTCCGGCGCCGGGCAGAACTCCGAGGGCAACTTCGCCCACCTCGCCGGCACGCACCTGCATTACATCGGGTCGGTGCCCGCCTCGGACTGCCCGGACCTGACCACCCTGCCTGCCTCAGCCAGAACCGTGGTTGACCAGCAGCGGTTCGGCGGGCTGACCGCGTTCGGCACCCGCCGTGGGGTTTACGGGACCGAGCGGCGCACCATCTTGACCCACTCCCCGGAACTGCACGCCGCCCAGGCCCGCGGCTTCGACGGCACCACCTTGGCCAAGGCCGGCAAGAAACTCGGTGACCTGGCCGCCACCCTGGCCCGCGGCAAGACCCGCCGCAGCAGGGACAAGGTGGAAGCTGAGATCGCCGCGATCACCCGCAAGCCCTGGATCCGCCGCGTTATCACCTGGCAGCTATCCGGCGAGCAGCCGCGCGACCTGCGCCTTGCCTGGAGCATCGACCCCGCCGCCCGCGCCGCCCTGGAAGAAGAAATCTTCGGCAAGCACGTGCTGATCACCGGCCACGACGACTGGCCGGCCGCCGAGGTGATCGCCGGCTACCGGTCCCAGTCCGAGGCCGAGTTCTCCTTCCGGCAGCTCAAAGACCCGCACGTGGTGTCGTTCTCCCCGATGTTCCACTGGACCGAGCGCAATATCCGCGTGCACGTCTTCACCTGCGTGCTCGCCCTCCAGATCGCTCACCTGATGCGCCTCAAAGCCCGCCGGGGCGGGCTGGATCTCCCGGTACGGGAGCTGCTCGCCGAACTCGCCGGGATCGGCGAGACCGTCCTGCTCTACCAGGCCGGACGGGGCCGGCCCCGGGCCCACCGCATGCTCACCGGCACCATCCCCGTCCAGGACAAGCTCAGCGACATCTTCGGCCTTGCCCGCTACGCGCCCAGGCGCTGACATGGGTAATACACCCAACCACGCCTGGCATACCTACTGACCAGCGGAAACAAGCCGAAGATCAACTTATCCCGGAAACTCGGGCTATTGCGAACACGAACGTGGGAGGTGGATCGATTGAACGTTGATGGCGGATCCGCTGACCGCGGTGCTGTACGAGAGATGGAGGTTGTCTGGCCCTCCGGCGGCGCCCTGCGGGGGGAGCCGTCAAACCACCGTGCGCTGCGGCCGTTAACGGCGGTTCGTGGTGAGCGGTCACGGAA
>DASWFT010000262.1:0-14022 GCA_036394075.1 Streptosporangiaceae bacterium | reverse complement strand
CAACGACTCGGCCGTCCACCGGAAGACGACCCGCCGACCTGTCGTCCTCACCCCGGCGGCTGGTCACACGGAAACTACAGGTAAAAGCACGCTTTCCGCCGGACCGGAACCAGGCTGCAGAGTGGTCGTCAGGACGGTGTTCGACCTCGGTGTGAACTCTCCGCCGATGTCGCCGGGTATTGCTGGCGCCTTTGATGAGCGCTGAACCGGATAATCGGGGCGCACTGTTACGCCGTGGCCGGCCCCGGCGGATCCGCCGTGTGGCAGATGGCTCGCCGCCCGCCCCGGTCGCACCCGAAGGGAGGCGTCAGCTATCAGCACTCTCCGGCGCCGGTGGTGAGCTTCGGCCGCGCCGGACGGCGAAGTTATAGCAGCCGTAGCCCACGTTGCGCAGGTGCACAAGCGGGACGTCCGGCCGGGCTAGCAGCCCGCGGATCACGGTCATGGCGTGCTCGCCGTCGTGTACCAGGACGCCGCCGGCGATCTGGCCGTCCTGATCGTAGGCGCGGACGACCTGCTGGCGGTGGCTCAGGGCGGGCGGGTACCGGTCTGGGGTCAGGTAGCCGCTGCAGGGCTCGGCGTGGATGAATACCGGGCCGCGTTCGGCGTAGGCGCCACGGGTGCCGGGCGGCGTGTAGGCGATGAGCAGCACCCGCTCGCCGGGGGCGGATTCACGCAGGCAGCACCGCAGCGGACTACCGCCCGTAGTATCAGCCTGCGCGGCCAGCCGGTTGCCGGCCTCGTCCGCCCCGGCCGCCCTGATCTCCTGCAGTGTGGCCGGCGGGATCGGCTCGAAGATGAGCCTGCCTCCGGCCGGAGTTCCAGCCACGTTCTGCTCACAAGTTCGCTTGGTCACACTAGGGAGACGCTGGGAGCAGCCAGAACGTGAGATGTGGCGCCGCGGATGCAGCAGCTTGACCCCGAACGCAGCTGGTCATGCTGCCCGGCCGACGCACCGCCAGGTCACCTGGGTCGCGGTGCTGCCCGATACTTTCGGGTAGCGGGCTTACTTTTTCCTGGACAAGGGAGTCTGAGTGCGTATGGAGACCACGACAGAGCGCCTTGAGCCCCGCCTGAGCGGATACGCCGATGTCAACGGCCTGCACATGTACTACGAGGTGTACGGCGAAGGGTCACCGCTGGTCCTGCTGCACGGCGGCATGCTGACCATCGACCTCAGCTTCGCCACGCTCATCCCGGCCCTGGCCGGCGAGCATCAGCTGATCGGCGTTGAAATGCAGGGACACGGCCGCACCGCGGACATCGACCGGGAGATCACGCCGGCGGCGCTCGCCAGCGACGTCGTCGGCCTACTCGACCAGCTCGGCATCGACCGCGCGCACGTCTTCGGCCATAGCATGGGCGGCGCGGTGACGCTGGAGCTCGGCGTGAACCATCCGGACCGGGTGCGCTCGCTGGTGCCGGCCTCAGCTGCTGTGCGGCCGGACGGGCTGCACGAGGACCTTACCGACCCGGCCAGGCAGGCCACCTCGGCGCGTATGCCGACCCAGCAGGACTTTCTCGACTTCCAGGAGGCCTACCAGCGGCTGTCCCCGCATCCGGACCACTTCAATGACTTCCTCACGACGCTGTCGCAGTCGACGGCCGACACGCGGGGGTGGTCCGACGAGCAGCTGGCCGCCATCACCGCGCCGACCCTGCTCGTGCTCGGCGACCGCGACTTCACTACGGTCGAGCACGGCGCCCTGATGCAGCAGCTGATCCCCGGCTCGCAGCTCGCCGTGCTGCCCGGCACCACGCACATGCAGGTGACCAGGCGCGCCGATCTGCTCCTGCCGATGCTGGCCCGGTTCCTGGACTGACATCAGCCAAGCAATGCGGCACCTGTACGGCCGCGTCAGGGACGCACGCTGCCGCACAGCTGACATTCGCGGACTACCACACACCTTGTCCAGTAGCGATCACATCATCAGCGTGGCAGCCATGGGCGGCCAGCCAGATACGGGTCAGCCGACCGCGGCAGGGGGCATCCGCGTCCGGACGGTTTCCTCGGCGAGCGCGACGGCGTTAGGGGCCGTGTCGTGGGCGCCGAGTACGGCGCCGGTGGCGTACAAGCCGTAGATAATTAGCAGGATCCGTTCGGCCACGCCGTGCGGATCCTGCAACCCGCCTTGTGCGGCAATGGCGTGGAGTTGCCGGCGCAGCGCGTCGAAGTGCCCGACGGACACCTGGTGGGCCGGGTGGCCAGGGTCACGGAACTCGCTATGTGTGTTCAGGAACGGGCAGCCGTGGTAGTCAGCGTCGCGGACCTGGCCGGCCACGGCACGGACGACGGCGACGAGTTGGCCGGCCGGGTCTCGCCCGGCCTGCTCGATCGCGCGATCGATGATGCCTTCCCATTCCGTGCGGCACCGCCTCAGGTAAGCGACGACGAGGTCGTCCTTGCTGGCGAAATTCCGGTACAGCAGGTTCTTGCCGCAACCGCACTCGTCAACGATCTGCTGCAGGCCGACCGGGTGCACGCCCTGCTCGCGGAAGAGGCGCGACGCCGTGTCCAAGATCCGGTCGCGCGCTCCGGGTGCGGGCTTTCGCGCCATCTCCACCTCCCCGGTCATTATAGTGGACCGATCGGTCCCTTCCATGCCGGCGCTCAGGGTGGCGCGACCGTGACGCGAGTTCCGGTGCGCGTCGCGTCGCGCAGTGGTCGCCCCGCAGGGCCCGGGGGCCCTCTTGACGTCGCGGCTACCCGTCGTCGTATTATGGGGACCGATCAGTCCTGGACCGATCGGTCCGAATCATTTACGCGCCAGGGAGACATGATGAAGCTCCAGCTCATATCAAGCGCCGCGACCCGGGTGTGACCGCCGGTGCGAGCCCTTGTCTTCGACCCGGGCGCACCGGCCGGCCTGCGCCTCGGTGACACCCAGGATCCCGTGCCCGGTCCGTCGCAAGCCCTGGTCCGCGTCGGAGCCATATCCCTGAACTTCGCCGACGTGGCCTTCTTGCACGACCGCAAGGCCCCGGGCGCCGTACCTGGATTCGACGCGGCTGGCGTGGTCGTCTCCGCAGCCGGTGACGGGTCCGGGCCCCCGGCCGGCGCCCGGGTGGTTACCTTCGGCTGGTCGGGCGGCTGGGCCGAGCTGCGGGCCGTGGAAACCACCGAAGTCGCCGTCGTGCCAGAGGGGGTGGATACCGGCCTCGCGGCGGCGATACCCGTGGCCGGCGTGACGGCACTGCGGGCCTTGCGGCGGCTCGGCTCACTGGTGGGGCGGCGGGTGGTCATCACCGGCGCGTCGGGCGGCGTCGGGAGGTTCGCCGTGCAGCTCGCGGCGAGAGCGGGCGCTTACGTCGTGGCATCGGCCGGCAGCCCGCAGCGCGGTGAAGGACTGGCCGCGCTCGGCGCCGCCGAAGTCGTCACCGGCCTGGACGGCGTAACGCAGCCTGTGTACGCGGCACTGGACACTGTGGGCGGCCGCACCCTCAGCCAGGCCTACGCGCTGCTCGAGGCGGGCGGATGCGTGCAGAGCGTGGGGATGGCGTCCCTGGAGCCGACCTCGATCGACTTCGAGCAGGCCAGGCTGCGCGGCGGCGGCCGCATCGAGGCATTCACCGTGGGCGATCACTTCGGCCCCGACCTGGCCTACCTCATTGGCCTCGTGGCCGCCGGCGAGCTCGACCCACAGGTCGGCTGGCGTGGCCCGTGGCACAAGGCCGCCGACGCGGCGGCCGCGCTGATGGACCGGAAGGTGCAAGGAAAGGCAGTGCTGGAGGTGTCATCGTGACCGCCCTGGCGGGCCAGCGCGTCGTCGTGGTCGGCGGAACCAGCGGGATGGGGCTGGCCACCGTGCGGGCGGCCCTCGCGCAGGGCGCTGACGTGGTCGCTGCCGGACGGCGCCCGTTTGCGCGGCGCGAGCCTGCTACAGGGGCGCGGCAGGAGGTGGTCGACGTCACCAGCGAGGAATCAGTCCGGGAACTGTTCCAGAACGTGGGCGAGCTCGATCACCTCCTCGTGACCGCCTCGCCCGGAAGCCCGGGCGCGTTCCTGGAGCAGGACCTGGCCAGCGCGCGCACGTACATGGACGGCAAGTTCTTCGGTAGCTGGACCTGCGCCCGTTTCGCGGCACCTCGCATCCGGGCCCGCGGGTCCATCACCCTTGTAACCGGCGGAGCGGTCGTCCGGCCACCAGCCCACGGTTCCATGATCGCGGCAGCCTTCGCAGCCATCGAGGCGCTCACCCGGGCGCTGGCGGTCGAGCTCGGCCCGCAGCGGGTGAACACGATCCGCCCCGGCTACACCGACAGCGAGATGTGGCAGTTCCTGTCCGACGGCCAGCGCGACGACCTGCGCCGGCGCGTCGCGGACGCGCTGCCGGTCAGGAGGATGGGCACGCCAGAGGATGTCGCCCACGCCGCCGTCTTCTTGATGACCAACCCCCAGGTGACAGGCACGGTGCTCGAAGTGACCGGCGGCGAAACCCTCATCAACACCCTGGAGTGACAGCCATGATCCTCGTCACCGGCGCCACAGGAAACGTCGGCAGCGAACTCACCCGCGCGCTCGCCGCGCGCGGCGAATCTGTGCGGGTCCTGGCCCGCAAACCGGACCAGGCATCGTTTCCCGCAGGCGTGCAGGTCGCAATGGGCGACCTCGAAGACCCCCGATCCCTCGCCCCGGCGCTCGACGGCGTCGGCAAGGTCTTCCTGCTCGGCGGCTTCGCCGCCGCCGACGTCCTGCGGCGCATCCGCGCTGCGGGTGCCGGGCAGGTCGTGCTGCTCACCTCCCGGTGCGTCATCGGCGGGAACCCGCAGAACGCGGTTACGCGGATGTGGCTGGACGCCGAAGCCGCCATCCGTGACTCCGGCGTGGGATGGACGATCCTGCGGCCAAGCGGCTTCCAGTCGAACGCCCTCCGCTGGCTCCCCCAGCTGCGCGAGGGCGACGTCGTGCGAGCGCCGTGGCCTGCCGTGCCCATCGCGGCCATCGACCCCGCCGACATCGCGGCCGTCGCCTCGGTGGTGCTCACCAGGCCCGGCCACGAGGGCGCGGCGCTGACGCTCAGCGGCCCCGAGCCGCTGACGCCCGGCGAACAAGTGGCGGCGCTTGGCCACGCGCTCAGGCGCCCGCTGCGCTACGAGCCGCTGTCCGACGACGAGGCCCGTGCGAGCATGGCGGACGACGGTACCCCGGCCAGCCTCATCGACGCGTTCTTCCGCTTCTTCAGCGCCGGCGAGTTTGACGACTCGGCCGTCACCACCACAGTGCACGAGATCACCGGCCACCCACCCCGCACCTTCGATCACTGGGCGCACGCTCACGCAGACCTTTTCGGTGACGCCGGATGACCGCCCCGGACGGCCGCGGCTGGACCGGCACAGCGCCGGGAGGAGCGTCCGCCGTGTAGCCCGCGCCGCTGGGATAGCCAAGCCCGCCGGGCCGCAGTCGACACGCTCCCTATCCTCGGCCCGGCCGCGGTGAGCTTACCGGGTGGTCGGCTGAATGCGTTCGGCACTGGCGGCGGCGCGCTGAAGCAGGACGGTGCGTTCTGGAATGTTGCGGGTGAGGGCGGCGGCGCGGCGGAACTCCTCAGCTGCCTCTTCGTGGCGGCCGAGCTTGGACAGCAGGTCACCGCGGACGCTGGGCAGGTGGTGGTAGCCGGCCAGCGCGGATTCCGCGGCGAGGCGGTCGACGATTTCCAGGCCGCGCTCGGGGCCCGATGCCATCGCCACCGCGACGGCGCGGTTCAGTTCCACCACGGGGGAGGGCGTCAGCAGGGCCAGCGCCTGATACAGCGCGGCGATGCGGGCCCAGCCGGTCTGCTCCGGCGCATGCGCCTGGGCATGACACGCCGCGATCGCGGCCTGCAGCACGTACGGGCCGGGCGGGCCGCCGACCCGCTCGGCCCGGAGCAGCGCGCTGAAGCCGCGCCTGATCAGTAGCTGGTCCCAGCGGCCGCGGTTCTGCTCCAGCAGCGGGACGGGCAGCCCGGCCGGGCTGAGCCGGGCATGGACGCGCGACGCCTGGATCTCCATCAGCGCGACCAGGCCGTGCACCTCGGGCTCGGCCGGCATCAGCTCGGCCAGCACCCGGCCAAGCCGGAGCGCTTCGGCGCAGAGCGCGGGCCGCATCCAGTCGTCCCCGGCCATCGCCGAGTAGCCCTCGTTGAACACCAGGTAGAGCACCTCAAGCACGGAGGCCAGCCGGGCCGGGCGCTCGGCAGGTGGCGGAACCTCGAACGGGACCTGCTTGCTGGCCAGCGTCTGCTTGGCCCGCACGATGCGCTTCGCGATCGTCGGCTCCGCCGCCAGGAACCCGCGCGCGATCTCCTCGGTGGTCAGGCCGCCGAGCAGGCGGAGGGTCAGCGCGATCCGGGCTTCGGTAGACAGCACTGGATGGCAGGAGATGAACATCAGCCGTAGCAGGTCGTCGCCCATCTTCTCGTCGCTGTCCACGACGTCGTCAAATTCTGTGGGGACGCTTTGCTGCTCGGTTTCCAGCTCGCGGCCGAGCAGGCTCAGTCTGGCGCCGAGCCGCTCGTTCCGGCGGATCCGGTCGATGGCGCGATGCTTGGCGGTGAGCATGAGCCAGGCGCCGGGGTTGGGCGGGATGCCTTCGGCCGGCCATTGCTCAAGCGCGGCGACGAGGGCGTCCTGGGCTAGTTCCTCGGCCAGGCCGACGTCCCGGACCAGCCCGGCCAGGCCCGCGGTGATCCGGGCCGACTCGATCCGCCACACCGCCTCGATCGCGCGATGCGCGGCCGCGGTGCCGGCCTCCGATGTCATTAACTCTCGGGGCCGAACACCTGGCGGATGTCGCCCTCGCCGTCCCCGACCATCTTCCAGAACCGCCGGGCCAGCTCCAGCGCCTCCTCCTTCGACCGAACCTCGATCAGCGCGAAGCTGACGATCACCTCCTTGGATTCGGTGAACGGCCCGTCAGTGAGCGTGATGTTCCCGCCGGAAGACGTGACGTGGGTACCGCGGTCCAGGCCGCCCGTCGCGAGCAGCACCCCGGCCCTGGTTAGCTCCTCGACGAAGCGCCCCATCTCGGCGAAGAGCTGCTCGTCCGGCGGCGCCCCGCCGCCGTTGACCGTCACCAGGAACCGCATCGCCAGACCTCCGGAAAGAAACTCTGCTGCCGTGTCCATCCAGCCGGTCCCCGTTCGAAGCGTCAGCAGCAGGCCGGACTAGCCGACCTAAGCAAGCGATTCGAAGGAGACGGTCATGAGGAAGATCGTATCGGGCCTGTTCATCTCGGTGGATGGCGTCATTGAACTACCCAACGACTGGATGGGCCAGTGGTTCAGCCCGGAACTCGGGCAGGCCATCGGATCCCTGATGGGAGCGCAGGACGCGATGCTGCTCGGCCGGGTGACCTACTCCGAGTTCGCCGCGCACTGGCCGCAGCAGGAAGGCGAGATGGCCGACACGATGAACGGCACCGCCAAGTACGTCGTCTCCGGCACGCTCAAGTCGGCGGACTGGCAGAACTCGACCCTGATCCCGGCCGACCGCGCCGCCGCCGAGATCGCCGAGCTCAAGCAGCAGCCTGGCCAGAACATCGGCATGACCGGCAGCGCGACCCTGGTCAGCTGGCTGCTGCGGGAGGGCCTGCTGGACGAACTGCACCTGTTCGTCTTCCCGGTCGTGCTCGGCTCAGGCAAGCGCCTGTTTGCCGAGCCCGGCGACAAACTGCCGCTGAAGCTCGTCGACTCGGCGACCTTCGGCACAGGCGTCGTGCACCTCACCTACGCCAAGGCATGACGACGTGTCAGTCCGGGGTTCCCGGTCCGGTAGCGGCTCGATCCTGCCTTCGGTGAGGCAGACGGTGTTGTTCAGCCACCGATACCGCTCGTGCTCGGATACAGCTCGTGCTCGGACTCGAAGAGTGTCATCAGCAGTTGGCGTCCTACCGTCGCCGTGCCTTCCCCGACGAAGACTGTGCGCCCAGAGAGGTCGAACATTACCTGCGCACCTTCGGGCGTTGTGATCACCCCGCGAGCGCACGGCAGCATCGTTCCATCGGCTCTTCCGGCAGGATGGTTGAAGCGGCACACTGACACGACCTGGCGGCAGTTCCTGCACGCCCAGGCCACGACGATGCTCGCCGCCGACTTTTCCCAGCGGGAGATCAAGCGTCGACCCGTGCTCGGTGGCCTCATCAACGAATACGAGCGAGCGGCATAGAATCCCAGGTCAAGGCCAGTGGCCGAGTTCTAGCCCCCCATAACGGGTGAATGCTCACCAACAGGACTCCGGGCTCAAATCACACTGGCCAGTTACGGACGCCCTAGAGGGACCGTATCCCGGCAGACATGCCCAGAGGTATCGTCTTGGGGAAGAACGGGGGGAAAGGTGATCTTCTCGCTCCTCTTGTCAAAGGTGGCCTAGAGAGTTGGCCGTTGCCTCCAAAGCAGTTTCCGAGATTAGCGAGGACGCGCAATGAGCCAGTCCCGTTCTGCCGATGCCGCCCCTCCCGGCGCTTTGCCCGCCCAGCGGGGCGCGGGCTCGGTACTGGCCCCGCGGAACTGGCGGGTGGCCTGCCGACTGATCGTCCTGGTGGCCATTCCGGCGGTGCTGGGCCTGGCGCTCACCGGGCTGCAGGTTACTGACGCGACGCGCAGCGCGGAGGTGTACGGCCAGGTCGGCCGACTCGCGGTGCTCGGCCAGCAGGTTACCGGCTTAGCGCAGGCTATGGAGGACGAGCGGGCTGGCACGGCCGCGTTCATCGAGGCCCGGCGCCCGGCCGCGGGCCTCGTGGCGCTGCACCGGCAGTATGTGATCACCGACGGCTGGGGGGCCAGAGTGCGTCGGCTGGTTCACCAGCTTGACCGCGGCTACCCGGCCCGGACGCGGGCCGGCGCGGCCACGGTCCTGGCCAGCATCGCCGAACTGCCTGGCCTGCGCAGGCACGCGGCGCAGAGCCAGGCTCCAGTGCTGGCCGTGATCAACGGCTATTCAGTGGCGACAGCTGGCCTGTTCCCGATCAACGACGGCATCGCCGATCTGAGCGGTAAGCCCACGCTGATCAGTAGCGTGCGTGCACTTGGCTCGCTGTCCAGGATGAAGGACCAAGCCTCGCAGCAGCAGGTCATCCTCGGTGTGGCGCTCGCCGAGGGCAGCTTCGCACCGGGGGCGCGCACCGCGCTGATCACCGCCCAGGCGCAGCAGGCCAGTGACCTCGCATCGTTCCGCAGTTCGGCGACCCCCGAGGAGAGCTGGGCCCTCGCCGCCACCTTGGCCGGCCCGCTGGCCGGGCAGGCCCGGGCGGTGGAACAGCGCGCGACAACGGCCGGGCCTGGTGCGCTGGCCCTCGGTGCGCAGGCCAGCCAGCAGTGGGCGGCCGGGATGTCCTTCACGGTCAGCTGGACGCGCCATGCCGAGCAGCAACTGGCGGCCTGGATCACCACCTACGCCCAGGCCCTGCAGCGGTCCACGATGCGGTCCGCGATAATCACCGGCGGCGTGGCGCTGGCCGTCCTGGCAGTTGTCTTGCTGGCCACCATGATCGTGGCCAGATCTCTGGTGCGCCCGCTGCGACGGCCTGAAGCGGCGGCCCCGGACGTGGCCGGGGCACGCCTGCCCGCGGAAATCCGCGCGCTGGACGTGGCCGGGAACTCCGGGCATGTTGTCCCGGTCACGCCGATCGACATGTGGTCCACCGACGAGATCGGCCGGGTCGCCCGCGCCTTCGACCGGGCACACCGGGAGGCGGTGCGGCCGGCCGGGGAAGAGCCCCGGCTCCGCGGCAGCGTTGGTGCCATATCCGCCAGTTTCTTCCGGCGCAGTCATTCCCTGCTGGAACGGTTGCTGCGGCTGATCGACAGCCTGGAGCTCAGTGAGGATGACCCGGGACGGCTGGCCAGCCTGTTCCAGATAGATCATCTGGCCACCCGGATGCGGCGCAACTCAGACAGCGCGCTCGTCCTCGCGGGCCACGAGGCACACCGCCCCTGGGCTGAGCCGGTCACCCTGGTGGACGTGCTTCGGGCCGCAGTGTCCGAGATCGAGCAGTACGGCCGGGTCGTTCTGGACGTCCAACCGGGTGTCTCGGTCAACGGGAGCGCTGTGGCCGACACCGTGCACCTGCTCGCCGAGCTGCTGGAGAACGCCACCGAGTTTTCGCCCAGGACGACCCAGGTAATCGTGTCCGGGCACACGGTGCGCGGCGGCGGCTCGCTGATCAACATTACCGATGGCGGAATGGGCTTGCCCGAGGAGCATCTGAGGCAGCTCAACTGGCAGCTGGCCCACCCGCCCCTCCCGGACGCAGCGGTCGACCGGCACATGGGCTTGTTCGCGGTTGCGCACCTAGCGGCGCGACACGGCATAAAGGTGGCGCTGGGGCAGCCGCCGGACGGCGGAACCACCGCCGAGGTGCACCTTCCTGCCGCGCTGATCTCGCAGGACGCCGAGCCCGGCGGCTGGCCGGGACAGGCTGGCGAAGTTCTCCGGGCCGGGGCCGGCGAGGGAGCCGACGCCGTGGCTGCGGCCGCGGATCCGCGGCCTTCAGCTCCCCGGTTCGCCGCCCGGCCAGAGTTTCCCGTAGGGCCGGAGATCGCCATGCCCGATGCCGTCCCGCTGACGCTGGGCGCGCCATTGCCATCCCCGGCCCGAGCCACCTCCTTCGCCGTGACCGTGCCGGAGCCGCTAGGTGCGGAGCCGAGCGGCGCGCTGCCCATATTCGAATCCGTCGAATCCGACTATTCCCATACTCTCGACCGGGGCCTACTCCGGCCCAGCGAGCCGCAAGCCGGCCAGCCGACGCAGGCGGGGCAGCCGGCCGGGGCCTCCGCATCCTGGGCCTCCGCCGCCGACGGCTGGCGTGCCGCAGCGGCGGCCGACAGCCCGGCGGTTGGTGGCCTGACTTCCGCCCGGCTGCCGCAGCGGATTCCGCAGGCCAACCTCGTCCCCGGCGCCGCGGTTGACCAGGCGGCCCGGCAACCCACGGCGGCCGAAGCGGCGCAGATTACGCGGGGACGGCTGGCCAGCTTCCAGCGAGGCTCCCGCCGGGCCCGGGCGATGGCCCGGATGGACCGCGACGCGAAGCAGCCGGCCCAGGACGACTGAGAGGGGAGCACGTGGATCCGGCCCTCCATCCGCAGGACCTCGACCGGCTCATCACCGACTTCACCGAGCGTGTTCCCAAAGTGCTGCATGCCCTCGTGGTGTCCTCGGACGGCGTCCCGGTGGCAGTGTCCGACCGGATACAGCCCGATCATCTGGAGCAGCTCTCCGCGATCACCTCCGGTTTGATCAGCTTGGCCTGTGGCGCAGCCCGGATATTCGACGGCGGTGCCGTCACCCAGGCCCTGGTCACCATGGAACGGGCCACCCTCGTGATCATGACGATCGATGACGGATCTAGCCTCGCCGTGCTCACCACCGCCGCAGCCGACCTCGACCTAGTCGCGTACGAGATGACGATGCTGGTGGAACAGGCCGGCAGCATCTTCACCCCGCCCGCTCGCGGCGCGGTCCGCGACACGGGCAGCACGACATGAACCTGGGTGAAGCCGTGAACTGGGTCCCGTGCGGGCTCCACCACGGACGACGTGCTGGCGAGCACCGACGTCATCTGGGATGAGTACATGCTCCCCGGACCTGGCCTCATCAACGACTCGTCCGGGATGCTATGCCGACGGTGACTGCGGCCAGATCACATCCATTTTTGTGCACGGCGGCTGGAACATGAGTTCCTGGCCGTGCCCCGACTGGGGGATCCACAGTGGGATCCCCTCAAGCTGGGTGGTCAGTGACCGGCGAGGGCCGGTACCAAAGCGGCGGCGTTCGGAGTGCCAAGGCCGGTAACGGGGTCCCAGCCGGTGGTCGCCGGGTAGCCGGGAACGCTAGGGTCGGCCCGGTTGTTGCCGGTCGTGACGTCGTAGAAGTACGTGCCATAGTTAGCCCCCGACGCGAGCGCGTAGAGGGCCGGGTTGATCAGGCCGAGCCCATGTCCGGCGATCTGGTCCGCTATCGCGATCAGTCCGGCCCACTGCGGGCAGGACGAGGATGTCCCGCCGACCACGTACCAGCCGGCACTGCACGGGTTGCCGGCCGGGCAGTGCGTGCCGTTCTGGGCGAACCCGGGCGCGGTGTCGTAGACAAGCACTCCGGTGCGGGAACTTGCCTGGTACCCGACGTCGGGCACGCCGCGCATTGCGCCGATCGGGGTCGAGCCGGCCGGCAGGGTGTTCTGGTAGGAGGGCCGGGAGAACACGTGGCTGAAGCCGCCGCCTGAGTCGATCCAGCCGACCTCGCGGACACCGGGATTGTTCTGGCAGTTCACCGGCGGGTCGGTCGAGTCGACGCTGGTGCCTGTCGTGGGGTCGGTGCACAGGTAGGTACCGCCCACCCCGGTCACCAGCGGATCGGAGGCCGGCCATTCGACCGTCGGGAACGGTATTGTCGGTGGGTGCTTGACGGGCTCTTTCAGGATGTTCGCCGTGCCGGAGTCACCGGAGCTCCCCAGCACGGTGACGCCGCTGCTGGCGGCCGAGATGTACGCGTGCCGAAGATTCAGCAGCGATTGGGTGCTCCCGAAGGTCTCCTCGGCGGCGGCGAAACTCTGTGAGATGACTGTCGCCTCGTGATGGTCCACGACGAACTGCTCGGCGTCCATCATTGCCGGGAACCCCTGCACCCCAAGTGTCTCGGCGGGGTTGGTCGTCACGAGCAGGATGTTGGCCCCCGGGGCGATGGTGTGCGCCCACTCGACATCGAGGCTGGTCTCCAGCGCCCAGATGTTGCGTGTCTGTTGGCCTGTGCCGTTGCTGCCCGGCGGCGGCGCCTTGACCTGGGTCACGCCGTTCCAGAAGACGTGCTGGAACGTCGGCATGTCCGGGCTACAGGTCACGCCCGGCTCACCGCACATGTGCGGCAGGCTCATCTGCGTGTTGAAATTCGCCAGGTCAGACGCCATGTTTGGGTTGCCGAACGAGTCGATGATGGCGATGGTCACGCCCTGGCCCTCATCCTTCGCCGCGTAAAGCGGGGGCAGGTTGTAGGAGTTCTGCATGGACGTCGGGGTGAAGCAGCGCCGGCCGATCGAGAAGCAGTTCGCCTCACTTGGCGGTGTCGTGCTGCCATTGAGGAACTGATACTCCACAATGCTGGGCGTGGGCCGTGGCAGATGGCCGGCGCCAGCGATACCGGCGCCTGCCGGCCCAAGCCCCAGCGCCGCCGCACCGGCGAAGGCGAACGTTACAACCCGGCGAGCCGTCCGACGCATGTGCTGATGGAACATGCTGTCCTCCATCCACGCTGATGGCGAGCAATGGTCATCCACATGTCCAGGCCAGATACGCCGCCGAGAACGGTTGCGCAAGCGCACAAGCTAGGCCCGGTCTGCGGGGCCAGGCCGGACCCCACGGGGTGAAGAAGCCCTATACCAGGAAACGCCGGGCAGTCCTGGCCCGTTACACGCGCACGGCCAATGCGGCGGCAGCGGCGGCAAGGAGCGTTCCGCTGCGCGCGCCCAGGCCGCCCTGTACCGCTTCAGAACTCGGCACAGCATCTGTGAGCTGCGGTTTTGGCTCGACCGGCAGGCTGGGGCAGGATCGCGGCTTTGTGTCTCTCCGCCTCCTTTACCTGATCATGATCCGGGTCTTTGGCTGGCTGCTACTGGGCCGCAGCCACGCGTCCAAAAATGCCAAGATCATGGTGCTCCGTCATGAAGTCACGGTGCTCCTGCGCCAGGTGGGCCGGCCGAAGCCGGACTGGGCTGACCGCGCGGTCATAGCGGCGCGCGCCCGGCTGCTGCCAGGCACGTGCGCGTCCACGATCACGGCGAGTTCCGTCCCTGGTGGCTCAGCCGGTGACCGACGGCTGGGACACCGCGGCACCTGGCGGCGCGCTCATCACCTCGTCCGGGTCGTGGCCGAGATCGTGCAGGAGCACTATCGCGGCGTTGCGCCCGGGCGCTCCTGACCGGAAACTGAGCTGTACCCATGAGCAATGCTCAGCCACCCCTGGCGGGAGGCGACCAGGAGCGGTGGGTGAGCTGCGGCAATACCGTAAGTTGCTGGGACACCCCCGGCAGTGACGGGTAGCGGGCCGGATACG
>DASWFT010000261.1:0-1755 GCA_036394075.1 Streptosporangiaceae bacterium | reverse complement strand
GGCGCAGCTGCTAGAGCTGTGGCCTCGCCAGAGAGCCTGAAGGCGAGGCATAAGGCCCGCGCCGCTGCTTCGGGCCAGTCCCGCGTGACCAGCACCGCGGCAGTGGCTGGCTGTGGACCTGCTGATGTGCCGACCGTGCTGTTGGCCGAGCACCGAGCAGCTGTTCATCCATGGATGCGGGTCAGCGCTCCCCGCCAGCACGTACATGCCGCGACAGGCTGGCCGCCGCGCAGCCACAGCCCACGAATCTTGACGGCGGCCGACAGAAGCCACCCGAGCAAGGCATGCTGGACGCCAGAGACCTCTGATGGATCGCCCGGTGCGGCGGCATGAGCGGGCGTTCTCGGTGGAAGGTGGCGATGCATAATTATGCAGGCCATGCCCGCCATCGCGCCGTGAACGTCCATGACAGCAGGAACGCCGACGATGTGATAGGCGTCAAATAAGCGTGCGCCGACCCGCCGATCTGCATGTCAGGGCGGCTGGTCCGGTGGCCTGGCGAAGCCGGGCAGATTTGGTCTTTCTGCGCTACCGCGTTCAGGGCGACCTTTTGCCCCCACCCACGCGCACGGCAAGCTCGTGGCCGCCGGGCGATCATTGAAGCCCGGGATCATACGCGCGGGCAGCCGGGTATCGCTGACCTTCGGGCAGGCGCAAATGCCGAAGCACCGCGTTCGGCGCGGGCCGTGCTCAGAACCCGGCGCCGAAGTCCGAGCGTGGCACGGTCGCGAGCACCTGCTGCTGGTAGTACACCGGCCCGCCGCCGTCGGCGGTCACATCGGATGGGTAGTGCGTGGAGACGAACAGCGCGTAGATGTTGCCGCCGGAGACCGCCAGGCCGAAGTAGTCGCCGATGAATCCCACCGCACAGTTGGCGTCGGCGCATACACGCTGGCTCAGGCCGCCGACCGACTGGCCCGGCTGCTCGGGATCCCAGCCGAAATTGGTGATCCGCGCGTTGCCGCCGGCCGGCACCGCGCCGCTTCCCGGGTCCTTGTAGGCCTGCAGCGAGGTGTCGATGCAGAAGTTCGCCCTTCCGACGTCGGCGGGCAGGACGCTCGGGTCGCTGGGGCAGGAGGCACGGCGATCGTAAAAGGCCACGGCGACGGCCCCGTTCGGCCCGGCCGCGACCTCCGGCTGGAATTGATCGGCCGGCTGCCCCGGCACGTCCACGTTGTCATTGACCTTAACCGGCGCCGACCAGGTCAGCCCGCCGTCCGTGGACTGCGTGAACTTGACGTCCATCTGGGTGCCGTCCCAGTCCTCGTAGGCCACATACAGGTGCCCCGGGTAGGTCGGGCTCGCGGCAAAGCTCTCGGGGATCCCCAGCCGGAAGGTGGTGTTGGGCAGGCGGTGAACCGTGAAGGCCGCGGCGCGAACAAAGGGACCCCAGTTAACACCGTCGTCGGTGGAACGGGTGACAAAGACGCTCGACGGCCCACTGCCATTCACCGGGTCCGACTCGTAGCCGAGGTAGACGTTCCCGGCGGCATCGATGGACGGATAGCTGCTGCTGTTCACCGGTCCCGACTGCGACGGCGACGTCAGCGTGATGGCCCTGGAGAAGGACAGCCCACGATCACGAGACACCGCGACCCGGATCTTCGTCGTCTTCCCGTTGATCACGTCCCACGTGGAGTAGACGTGATCCTGGAACGGGCTTCCGGGGATGTCGTTGACCGCGATCCACTGCTTGTCCTCGACGTGGCCGAGCTGCAGGGCTGAGGCGTTGTTCGGCGGTTCCAGCGGCACGCC
>DASWFT010000260.1:0-8461 GCA_036394075.1 Streptosporangiaceae bacterium | reverse complement strand
GCGCTCGCCGTGCAGACCGG
The DNA here is from genome assembly GCA_036394075.1 of Streptosporangiaceae bacterium. GTDB lineage: Bacteria > Actinomycetota > Actinomycetes > Streptosporangiales > Streptosporangiaceae > JAWWPY01. The sequence continues at coordinate 8,441 of DASWFT010000260.1, read as the reverse complement.
CGCGGCGCTGATGCCTGCGATCTTGTGGTTCGAGGGCGATGGCTGGGGCGTGCATATCCATGAGGAGATCCCGGTGCCCGCCGAAGGGGACAAGAAGCAGAAGGCGGCGGCGATGATGCAGCAGGTCGCGCGCCTCCTCGAGGCAGGTATCAGGGCCCATCCGCAGGACTGGCACATGCTGCAGAAGGTGTTCGCCGCCGACCTCGACCCCGAGCGGCTGCGGCGTGCGTCTGGGAGCTAGTCAGCGTTTGAGGCAAAGAGGCAGGAAGGTAGCGAGCGTCTTCCCTGCGAACGGCAGGGAACCAGGATCGGCGCTTACTGGTGGTCAGCGCCAGATTCCGCCGCGCAGACCTGGACCACCGGAGCGTTCGCTGACCTCTCCGCCCCGCCGCGCCAACGACGACATCAGCGGCTGCACGCACACGAAGGGCCGGCCAGCTCGGCCTCGGTCTGGCGCGTCTGACCAGTCAGGGATGCCTGCCGGAGCTCTCGGAGCTTGTGATGTGCCCCGGCTCCGCCGAACCCGGGGCACCTCAGAGCCTCCGGACACGCCGAGGTGATTTACTCAGTAGATGTGCAGGGCTGTTCGTGAGATGTGGGAGTGACCGGAGTGACGCCACAGGCCTGAGCGGCGTGCGGCTCCCGCGCCCAGCCACAGTGTGCTTTTCCGCAGGCACGCGCTCGCGCGCGTACCCTGGACATAAGCCAGGCCGTCAGGCGAACGCCCACAAGAGCGTCCCGCCCCGCCTGAGTTCGATCGGAGGGCATCGTGCCGCTCTCTGAGCACGAGCAGCGCCAGTTCGAGCAGATCGAGCAGGCGCTCCGCGCCGGTGACCCGCGGTTTGCTGACGCCGCACACGCGACCGGCCCGCGGGTGCACTACAAGCGCCGGGTCATCGAGGTGGCGCTCGGGTTCCTGATCGGCGCCGGGCTGCTGCTCGCCGGGGTCGTGATCAATGTCATCCTGATCGCAGTGGCGGGCTTTGTGGTCATGCTCGCCTGCAGCCTGTGGGCGGTGGGCAGCTACCGGCGCATGACCGGCATCACCACCGGACGCGTCCCCGCCCAGGCCAGGCGCTCTGGCAAGAAGCGGCGCGCCGCCAAGGGCCGGCGGGCTGGCAAGCAGGCGGGATCGGGGCTGATCGAGCGGCTGGAGGAGCGCTGGCGGCGTCGCCAGGAGGGCGACCGCTAACTCCGGGCTGCCCGCTGCCGTCCCTCTCGCCTCCGGCGCGCCGCTTCTGCATTTCGGTACTTGCCCGGCTCGGTGACGCCGTAGTCCGGTCTCATCAACCGCAAGCTGCACAACCGCGTACGGGCACCGCGATAAACCGGATCCACCTGGCTTGGAGAGGGCTTGCACACCTTGCCTGAGTGTCTTGATCACCCAGTGATCCCTCCCTTTGACGTGCAGAGCGGGGCGGTCTGCATGGACTGTGACCGGCCCTTCAGCCTCCGGGGCAGCTATGCCACGCGCCCGCTCGGGTCGCCGGGCGGCATCCCCGATCACTGGGTTTGTGTGCCCGTCGTGCGGCTACTCTCCGGTGCAGTCGTAGATCATAATCAGCGATGCGTTGTCCTTGATCCAGTACACGTCGTTCACGCACGCCTGCTTGATCACGTAGGCCTGCCCCGCCCAGGCGACCACCCGGCTGTCGGCGGCCTCAAGGTGCCAGTAATACTCGCCTTCGGTGTTCTTAAGGATCTTGAACTCAGGTTCTCGCGCCATGATCGGCTCTCCGGGGGATCCGGCCGTTGCTGGCCCGCTCCCTGAGATGGTCCCACCAGGTACCCGAGCGCGCTGAGGTTCCGGTGGCTGGCGTTCACCCGCCTCCACCGCCGCCTGCACATACCGGCGGGCGGCCTTACGGTCTACCCCCGCCTGCGCGGCCACCTGGCGCAAACCCGCGCCCAACAGCCACGCACGCAGCACCTCACGGATCTCAGTCTCGGCAGCCTCCCGCAATGCCATCCCCGAACCCCCAAGTCGAATGACCTGAAGGCACCAGATACCGGAAGTGATCAAGACCCCAAGCCGACACGCCCGGTGGTCCCATCACTGGCAACCGGGTGGTCCCATGCTCCTGGCAGGCGACAGCCGGGGGCGCTGGACTACAGCAAAGACCGCCGCGGGCATGCAGCGCAAAGCTGGGGATGAGCTAACACCGAAAGGCGTCGCCTGCCAGCGGGATTCGATCGAGCTGATCTCAGTGGCTCGGCGTTTGCGAATCGATGATGTCGGCTGCCTGCCGCAGCGCGCTGGCTATCCGGTCCCGCGGCCTCAGCTTCCGAAGCTCCTCCACCAGCTCGGAGAGCAGCTCGCGCAACGGCGTCAGGTCAAGCACTCCCGGCTCGCCGTCGCTATTCACCACCCGTCCAGCCTTCGCGGCGTTGGCCGTACGGCGCGCCTGGTCAGCGATGTGGCCGACGATGGTGTCGGTAAGGCGCGTCCCATCGGCAAGCCCGACGTCGTCGCGGTTGAGGTCAACGTCCGGGCCGATAGGCGTATCGGGAGTGACACGTGGCGGCGGGTCCTCAGGCACCGGAATCACCCCTCTTCCGGAGGCTGGCCGGCCTGACGTGCATCACCAGCAGGAACGCTTCCTGCCCGGCTCCGATTTTCACAGCGATCACCTCTAATTCGCGGACCCGGTTGTCCTGGCCCACGCACCGCCATGCGGGTGATGGGCCCGGTTGCTACTACTGCCCAGCGTCGCCGTCGTCGGCCATCTCGGAGTTGGCCACAGCGATCGCCAAGCCCAGGGCCCTGAGGATTTTCCCGCCTGCCGAGACCACCCGTGCCGTGCCCACAACCGGGGCAACCGCGATCATGACTCCCTGGAGGTCGCCGGCGGGGACCCCACTGTCCGCGGCGGCCCCGGCGTTAGCGAGGTAGGAGGCGGGCGGTGCATCCACCGCGATCAGGGCGGCCATCCGCGCGAGCATGAACTCGCGCGGCGCAAGAGAATTGTGCTCCACCGACGCGGCGGTGATGTCGGCGAGTGTGTCAAGGACGGGTGTTTCGGCAGTCACGGAGCCCTCCCGGCTACTGCGGAACGCGCGGCTGCTGGCTTCGCTGGATATACCAGCACTACATCGTTGCTACTGACCGGGGGCATCACCCTGGATGGGTGAGCCACGCCCGCCATCATGCGCGGCCGCGCGGCGCCGACGCCGCTGGATGAGATCGGCCGCCTGCTCATCGCAGCTGATCACGGCAAGCCTCGGCACCGAGAACAAGCGCACTTTCCCGCCCCCTCGCCAGGCATCAACCCCTTCGGGGTGGTCACTGGCCGCTCGCCACTGGGCCGGATGGCGCGCGTGGCGCTGGCGCCCTGCCCACTACTTCTGCGAGCTGGTCTCAGGCCACCTGTCCGAGGTCACGCCGGACGTCCTCGCAGCACAGCGCGATCCAAACGGCGAGCCCGCGGTCCGGCGACATCTGGCTGCTGCGGAACGCGCTCTTCCCAACCGCGGTCCCGGCAGGCTCACAAACACTCAACGCGAACGGCGTTGAGGTTGACTTGCCACACACCCCGGCCAGCATCGCCTGGGCGCCGGCCAGCCCCCTGACCGAACGTCCGGCCAGCCTGCCAGCGTGCTGTCAACGCCCCGTTGCCGAGCCGATGGTCCCGAGGCTTTCGCACCCCAGTCGCCGGCGCGACAGATTGTCCGATTTGGGGCGTCACTGCGACCGAGCCGCAGCTTGACGACGGCGTACCGAACGGCGGGTATGCGTGCTTGTCGGTGCCAGGACTTGACCACGCTCCGTGACCAGCTAGTGAAAGACCGTGGCGGCCATGAGCGTGTGTTCCCGCCCGGCTGCGGTTGCCTGCACGGAGCGGCAGACGGCCGCGGCATGAGGTGATGCTGGTGGTGGCTGGCGGATTCAGATCGGCTCGATGGTGACGTCCGAGGCATACCCGGCGAGAGCCCGCAGGTCCGCGAGATCTCCGGTGAGGACCGTCCCGCCGGGCTCGGCAACCGCAGTGACGAGTGCGTCGACCGCTGATCCTTTACGTGCCCTGGCTCGCAGCCAGGCAGCCCGGCGGGCGAGCGGGACAGGAACGGTCACAGTGACATCGCACGTGCGCAGGAAGCGGTGTTGCGCGGCATCGCGTGATCCCTCTCCGGTGAGGCATTCGACCAGAACCACTGAGGGAACCACCGGCGGCCACAGGCCCTCTGCGCGGAAAGCCGCCATCAGCGTGGCCGCACGGCCCGAGCGTTCCGCCAGGCGCGTGACCGCGCCGGAATCCAGGACCAGCATCAGGGTTGCTCCGAAGTCAGCTGGCCTGCGGCGTCCGCCGAGAGGCGATCCGCCGGGCGATGGCCTCGGCGCGGGCCCGCTCCTGCGGTGATGGCTCGCCTACCTCGGCGAGCAGCCCGGCCAGGTAGGCGTCGGTCTCGCCGAGCAGATCCTGGCGGCGTACCTCGGCACGGACCGCTTCCTGGAGAAGTTCTGACGCCGGCAAGTGCCGTGTCTTCACCTGCTCGTAGAGATCGTCGGGGAGGTACACCTGCATCCGTGGCATACGCCTAACTATACACACTGAAGCGTGGCTGCGGCGATCAGTCCTGTCGACGGTCAACCGCTCACCATGTGGAAGAAGCGGGCGCCCTTTGTCCGGCCTCGCCCGAAGACTCGGAGTGTGGTCTTGGGCGTTGCCGGCCGTTGTGCATACTGGCGTCCTGCCGGCTTTTCAGCGCTTGGCAGCGGTGAGCCGATAGGGCAGCCGGGCGATTAGGGCGGCGGCGTGCGCGTCGGTGCCTACGAGGTAGCGCGGGCGTGGGTTGCGGGCGGTCAGCGCTTTGACGATGACCTGCGCTGCGCGCCGGGGTGGCAGGCCGCGCACAGCGGACCGTGCGGCGGTCGCCTGGGTCTCGGTGATCTGGGCGGCGTAGCGCTCCCGGTCGGCCGGGGGGAGTTGCGCGATCAGTTCGTTCCCAGCGAGAGCTGCCGGCATGGCCTGCTGAGGCCGGAAGCCAAGACGGCTTGGAGCCCCCCTGACCAGGAAGAGTGCTCCTATCGTCACTCCTTTGACACTTGCCCTGCTGGCAGCGCGCGGCCCGGCTGGCTCCGCGGCGGCGCGGGTTTGCCGGGTGACATTTGCCGCCGGTGCGCAAGGCCGGGGCTGGAGTGGTCATGCTGTTCGGCGCCGGGCGTGCTGATGCCCAGTGGCGCGGTCAGGGGCTGGGGAGCCGCTTTCAGATGTGTGTATATGCGCAGCGCCGGGATCATGCCGTAGGACCGTGCAGGACATAGTGTCGGCGGGTGCCTGCGTGCCGCAACCTTGTCGGGCGTTGTCCCGGACGTTGACAGCGGTCTTGATCACCTGGTGCATCGTCAGCAGTTGCTGCCGTGCCGCGGCAATCCTGGTGTCCGCGACGGCGAGGTCGCTGCCGTGCCCTGCAGCGAGACGCTGCTGCGCTGACGGCGATGGAGGAGGCTACTCCAGCCCGTTCTGGGGCACCTACCGGCAGATCAGCGACCACGGCGGGCAGGTCCGCCGCGGCAAGCATTCCACGCTGGTCGTGTTCTTCAAGCACGAGCCGACCCGGAGCTCGGCCGGGGCCGGAGAGCCCGGCGCGCCGAAGGCGTGCCCTTGAAAGACGAATAGACAATCCTCACCGCACCTGCAGTGACACTGGCGTGACGCTGGTTGTGGGTGGTACTGGTGTGGCACTGGGTGGGACAGGCTGACTGGGTCGCGGCAGTAGAGACGAACATCCCGTCGCCGGTCAGCGCCCAGCCTGCACCAGTCGGGAACTCAGAGCTTGTAGCCGATCTCGCGCAACAGGCGGTGTCGGCTCGTTGCGTCGGCATCGGTCTCGACGCCGACAGGTGGTGATCCGTCGACCACCCCCACGATGCCGCGGCCGCGGTCGGTGGTCGCGACGAGGATCTCGACCTGGTTGGCGGTGGCGCAGAATATCGTGCAGACCTCGGGGACCGCCTTGACCGGGTTCATAACGTTTACCGGGAAGCCACCGCTTAGCATGATCACGAACGCGTGCCCGGCGCTGATCGCCTCGGCGGCAGCCACGGCGAGGCGGGTCAGCTCCGCGTCATTCCCCGACCTGCGGATCAGGCGGGCGGCCGAGGCCTCGCAGAATGCGATGCCGAAGCGAAGATGCTGGCTCACCCCGGCCAGCGCCTCGTGCAGATCCTCGACCGTCTTGATGAAATGCGCCTGGCCGACGATGACGTTCACGTCCTCCGGCTTCTCCAGCGCGACCACGTCGAGCGATACCGCCATGGCACCTCCTCTGCGTCCCCGACCATACAACCAGGTGGCCGATCGGTCCCCAGGTCACGTGATAGCAGCAGCGGTTACCTGGCCATGCCGAGCCCGGCAACGGCCAGGACGAGGAACACAACGGCGAACACCCAGACAATGCCATCAACTGCGATCGGCAGGTGTAGCCGAACAGGGTGACACCGGTGGCGCGCGCCGGATATGACCAGCATCGGGAACAGCAGCAACTGCGTGACGACCGAGAATCCCCCCATCCGCTGGATGTGGCTAGCGACGAAGGCGCCCAAGGCGGTGAGCGCGACGGCCATGAGCAGCTCGATGCTGATGGCCTCGATCACTACGGTGGCAGCCTCGCCGGACCAGGCGCCGTCGGCGGCTGGGCGGCATCCACACCGCGCTGACCCAGGCCAGGTCGCTTTCCAGGACCAGGTCGCGGCCCTCATGCTGGCCCGGCTCGCGGTCGCGGCTGCTGGCCAATCCGTCCGCGCTGTTAACCGCGCTCGCCTCCGGCGCCTACCTCGACGTCGGCCAGCTAGTCGCGCTGCTAGAAACTGGCAGGCGCGCCGTTTGGACCGTGCCGGCCCGGTACCGCGGCGGGAGCGTAACGGACGCTGGCGGCGCGGCGCCGGGCAGGGCCTGGCGATGTTTACAGCGTGGCGTACAGCGCCTGCTCGAAGTCGGCGTACAGCTGGAATGCCGCCGGTTCGCCGAACGGCAGCGTCTGGGAGAAGATCGAGCCCGTCACCCGGCTTGCAGGGTCGACCCAGAAATGGGTGTTGAACAGGCCGGCCCAGGCGCCGCTGCCGGCCGCTCGCATACCCGGCTGCCCGGTCTCGTTGAGCAGCAGCCCCAGGCCCCACTTGAGGTCGGGGCCGAGGTTGACGTCGGCGCTCAGCTCCGGGTGCGCGGTGGAGATCGCTGCAGGGAAGTCCAGCCTGCCGATCTGGTTGGTGAACGCCTCGTCAACGGTGGCCTTGCTGAGGATCCGGACGTCGCCGAGCGCGCCGCCGCCGAGCAGCATGCGCTGGAAGGCCAGGTAGTCGCGGGGCGTGGAGTACAGGAAGTGGCCGCCGCCCCAGTAGCCCGGCTGCTGTGCCCAGTCGATGGCGGTCACCACCCAGGAGCCGTCCTCGCCGCGGACATGGACAGGCGCAGAGTTGGCCCGCTGCGCCTCGGTCATTGTTGCCGTGGTGCTGGTCATGCCGAGCGGCCCGGTGATGTTGGCCTGGAAGTAGGCGTCCAGCGACTGCCCGCTGGCCGCCTCGACGACACGGCCAAGCCAGTCGACGTTGATCCCGTACTCGAAGCGCGTCCCCGGGTCGAACAGCAGCGGTGAGGTGAACACGGCCACGCTGCCGGGCAGGATGTTCGGCGTGCCGGTGATCTGCTCATAGCGGTCGATGTCGCGGTTCCAGAACCAGTACGACAGCCCTGCCGTGTGTGTAATCAGCTGCCGGACAGTGGCGCGGGTGCCGGGCGCCCGAAGTACAGGGGTGTCGCCGTCGAATCCCTCGAGCACCTGCAGATCAGCGAACTCCGGCCGGTAGCTCTCCACCCGCGCGTCCAGCTCCAGGCTGCCCCGCTCAGACAGCTGCAGGGCGGCCGTTGTGGTCACCATCTTGGTCATCGAGGCGATCCGCAGCATGGTATCCGGGGTGATCGGATCGCCGGCATCGGCGGCCCGCTGGCCGGCCGCGCCCTCGTAGATCACACCGTCATCGCTGGCCGCCAGGGCGACCACACCCGGGACATCACCTCTGGCCACAGCGGACTGCAGCACCTCATCAATTTTCCTGGTCATGGCCCTAACCCCCATTTACGACTGCCGAACTGTGACGTCGATCACATGCTCTCGCCAGCACAGCACGACGTCAACGGCGCTGGCACGCACTGCGACACTCAACGCGACGTGACAAAGGGGACAAAGGGGCTTATCCAGCACGCGCGCTCAACAGGCAGATCCGGGCGTGTCAGGATCCGGCGGGGTGGGCCCAGGTAGGCCGTCTAAGTGACTGGCTGCGAGGTCGCTCGGCCAGTGTGGTCGTCCCGGGCGCGCAGCGTGGCGGAGTTGTATGGTCTGGCCATGGCGGATCGGTTCGGCGCGGGGGAGGGGGTTCGATTGTTCTGGCCTGCGGGTAGCGCGTTGGGTAGCAGATCGGTGTGTGCGGGCGTTGTTCTGCGTCG
>DASWFT010000259.1:0-52130 GCA_036394075.1 Streptosporangiaceae bacterium | reverse complement strand
ACGCGGACCTGCACAGCGCCGCGCGGGAGACCGACGCGGCCCGCGGGACCTACATTGACCCGAAGTCGGCCCGGATCACGGTCGAGCAGTGGTACGAGACGTGGCTTGCCGGGTACGAGACGCGGGGCCGTCCACGGTCCGCCGGGCCCGGGTGCACGTGAAGCAGATCACCGCCGACTTCGGGCCCCTGCCGCTCGGCGTGGTGCGGCCGTCCAACGTCAAGGCTTGGACCTCGCGCCTACGCGGCGAGGATGCGGCGGTGTCCTACGTCTACGCGCTGCACGGCCGCCTGGCGCAGATCATGGTGATGCGGTGCACGACGGGCTGATCCCGCGCTCACCGTGCTCGCGGCGGACCTCGTCGGGCGCCGCGAAGCAGCGCGCCTATGTCGCGACCACGGAGCACGTGTGGGCGCTGCTCGACGTGATGCCGGCCCGGCTGCGGGGCGGCGATCCTGGTCGGCGCGTTCGCGGATTGCCCTGCGCCGAGGCATGCGGGCTGCGGGTCGCCGACGTCGACTTCATGCGCGGCGTGATCCATCCGCGCGTGCAGTACCCGGCCGAGCCGCTGTAGACGGCGACTTCGCGCACGCCGGTCCCCATCCCGCGGTCGCTGGCCATGGACCTGTCCGCTCACCGATGAGCGCGGCGGCCAGCTCGGGCCGTCGGCGCTGGAGCGCGCTATCCGGTCTGCCCGCGTGAAGGTCAAGGGCCTGCCGGAGGGATTCCGGAATCAGGACCTGTGGCACTACCTGGCTTCGCTGCTGATCGCCTCGGGCGCCGACGTCAAGACCGTTCAGGCCCGCCTGCGGCGCGCCTCAGCCAAGACGACACTCGATACGTACGGGCACTTGTGGCCAAACAGGGACGAGTCCACCCGGGCGGCCGTAGACATGGTGCTGGTCGCCCGGGCGGAACAGATCCGGAACAGGCAGCGTGCGTGATGGCTGCGCCGCAGGTCACGCGCGTGTTGTGTCTCAGCAGTCGAAGTACATCGCGAACTCGTAGCAGCCGGTTCGCCACCTGCGCCGATGCGCCGGAAATCGCCGCTGGCCTGCATAAACTCTGGTCAACATTGGTGGCTGTTAACCGGCGTTGGTTGTTGTCGCGCGGACTTCCCGCGGACTGGCTACCGCTCGCCGGGCGGCACCACGAAGTGACCGCGGCCCATCCTGGAGCGGATCAGGCCCTGCTCGCGCAGCACCGCCAGCGCCCGCTCGGCCGTGCCCTGGCCGACCCCGTACTGCTGCGTGAGCGTCTTCACCGACGGCACGCGCCGCTCGATCTCGCCGGCCTCGATCTGGGCGCGCAGGATCGCGGCCAGCTGCAGGTACAGCGGCTCCTCGGCGTCATGGTCAAGATCCACATGATCACTCTAAGGAACCTGTGTGCTGGCTTGCGTCTTCAGGTGTCCCTCTATGGACATAGGTGGACACTGGTGGACCTTGCGCGTAGCGTGACAGGTCCAGCACGTAAGCGGGCCCCGGCCGCGCCTGAACGCAACCGGAGCCCTTGGTCACCGACCTGACGCATCAGGAGGGCAACCCACATGCATGATCCCACCGCCCCGTACAGCGAGCGGCGCAGGCTGGCCGACATCATCGGCGACGCCCGGGCGGCCCTCGACGAGGGACCACGCCGCAGCGATGGCCTCTACGCCACGGCCCGCTATGCCGGCAGGATCGAAGCGATCCTGTCGGCGGTGTGCGACCGCGCCGAAGCGGTGACCGGGCAAGCCAACGTGTCAGATCTCGCTGTCAGAAAAGTGCCCCCAGGGGGCGGAAATCTGACACCCCGATCTGACAGCGGAAACGCCGCGAAGGCCAAATCGGCAGGGCGTCTGCCGATTTCGGGACTTGGCGCCGCGTCGTGACCGCCGAGCAGGCCATGATCGCCGAGCTCGAACGCGAGTGGCCCAGATGGCAATTCTGGTGCGTCTACCGCTACATGGGCGGCCCGGTGTTCTGCGCCAGGAGATGGGACGGCACTGGTGGCACGCTGAACGCGGGCACCCCGGCCGGGCTGACGGAGCTGCTGGAAGCCGAGATGACGTGAGGCTCCCTCTCTCCTAATGCTCAGGATCTCAGGGAGCCTCACCCTGGCCCCGGCCCGCCGCCCGATCCCTTGCACCTCGTTAAGCAGGGCGGCGGCCCGGTCCGGGAACTAGAGCAGGCACCGCCCGGCGACAGCGCCGGGCCCCGCCCGGGGCCTGGCGTCCGTACAGATACAAACTAGGCGGGCTCTTGGCGGGGCCTGCCGGGCGGTGCCAGAAGAGCCCCCCTGCCGTTTGTGGAGCGGACCAGGGGGGCTCTTCGCTGCGTGGCTGAACGGCCCGTTCCGGGCACCGGAGGGAAACCGGAACGGGCCGTTCGCGTCCCCGGGCCGTGCGCCGATGAACACGCGGCGAGGGGAACGGCTCAGCCCGGCGGGGGCACCGTCACCCACTGCCGGGGGTCCTCCGGGCAGCCCTCGTGCACGAGGCGCCGCTCAGGGTCGGCCAGCGGCTTCCCGCAGCCCGGGCAGTAGATCCCGCCAGGTTCCGGCGGCGCCGGTTCCGGCTTCGGCCTAGGCATTGTTGTGGACCCGGGCCGCCGTCGCCGTCACGATGTCACTCCCGACCCTGCGGTAAGCGAACCAGCCGACGACGCCAGATGGAAGGATGCCGCCCGCGCTGGCCACAAGGGGCTCGAAGACGACGGTCGTGCCGAGCCTCTCGGCCACGACAAAGCTATTGGCATCGAAGAACAAAAGGTTCTTGTGACCGCCGACTGCATTTGAACTGTCCATTGTGGTGCTTTCCAGCACGTCATACCCGAAGATCTCCAGTATGCCGTCGCTGGCCTGGTCGTTGACGATCGACGCGGTGGCCGCGGCGAACGACTGCCGCATGGTGCCAGCGGCGCGCCCGTGCCCTCACCCACGCGGGTATCGCCTGCCCTCGCCGCTTCGGTGACCGGTTGGCCGCGGCGAGGTTGCAGCGGCGGTGCTCCAGCCCGCGCGTGATGCTGCGGTCGTTGTCGTCGTGGCCGAGGTGGACCAGGCGCGGCGGGTCACAGATCGGCCTGCCGCACCGCTATGCCGGAATACTTGCGTGCTGCGGTCCTGCTCGGCGCGTTCGCCGGGCTGCGGGTCGCCGAGTCCTGCGGGCTGCCGGTGGCCGACGTCGACTTCATGCGCGGCGTCGTGTACCCGCGGGTGCAGTATCCGGCCGAGGAACTCAAGACTGAGATCTCGATGACGCCGGTCCCGGTGCCGCGGTCGCTCGCGCTCGAGCTGGCCGCGCACGTGCAGCAGCGCCCGGGGGAGACGCTGCTCACCAATCCGCGCGGCGGGCAGCTGGAGCCGTGGCGGCTGGAGCGTGCCATCCGCACGGCTCGCGGCAAGGTGGACGGCCTCCCGGCAGGCTTCCGCTACCACGACCTACGGCATTAGGTGGACGGCGGGGTTATGCGCCCTGCCGGCGTGTTTCTGCTTGTGGGGGCTGCGCCGGTAGTGTTTTCGTCCGCATAATCCTGGCGGTCGGTGTTACCGGGCCAGCGAGTCGAGCCAGCCGATCAGAGAGGTGTCCGAGGTCCAGTCGGGCAGGGCGTCTGGGGTGAGTGGCTGGTAGGCATTTTCGATCGCTTTGCGTTTGGTTTCCGCGTCTGCGCGGGCGTAGATCTCGGTGGCGGGCACGTCGGCGTGGCCGAGCAGGTCGCGGATGTAGATCAGGTTGACGCCGGCCTGGATCAGGTGCATCGCCCGGCTGCGCCGGAGGGTATGAGGCGTGACCGGCAGTCCGGGGGCCCAGCCGGGGTCGCGGGCCCGGACGGCTCGCACGTGGCGGGCCAGGATTTTGGCCATCCCGGACCGGGTCAACCTGGAGTGGTTCGGTCCGTGGAACAGCGGGTCCGTGTCGGCGCCGAGGCCGGGGTGCGGGTCACGGTGTTCCAGGTAGCCGGCGACGAGCCGTGCGGTCTGGTCCATCACGGGCACGTATCGGATTTTGGATCCCTTCCCGCGGATCGCCGCCGTCATCGGTTTGGAGCGGCGGATGCCGGCGACGTTGAGGTCGCAGAGCTCTTGGACGCGGGCGGCGGTGTCGTAGGCCAGGGCGAGCAGGACGGTGTCCCTGACAGCGCGTGCGCTGGCTGTGCCGGGTTCGGCGAGCAGCGCCTTGACCTCGTCCCCGGTCAGGTGCCCCAGATCGGGGGCCGGGGTGTTCTTCTGCCGGATCGCGAGGACTTGGGTGACCTGGTCGAGCCTTCCGGGCTGCTCGACGGCGGTGTAGCGGCAAAACGACTTGATCACCGCGAGGCGCTGGTTGCGGGTGGCCGCCGAGCAGCACCGCTCGGTTTCCAGCCAGTCCAGGAACCGCAGAACCCGGGGCCGGTCGATGTCGGCCAGGCGCAGCTTTTCGGGCGGTATGCGCTCTGCGTCTTTAAACCAGGTGAGCAGCAGTTTCATCGCGTCCCGGTAGGCGGCGACGGTCCTGGGAGAGGCTGCGCGCTCCCCGGCCAGGTGATCGGTGAAGAACTTCGCCAGCCAGCGCCCGGCCAGATCCGGGGGCGGCGCGGGCCGCGGGGTCACGACTCGTCCTCGGGTGGGACGGGGATGACGTAGCCGAACCGGATTTGGGCTTTGGCCATCACTTCGGGGTAGGCGTCCGCGGTCAGCCTCAGGTAGTACTGGGTGCCGCGAAGGTCGGCGTGGCCCATGTAACAGGCCAGATAGGGCAGCATCACGGCCAGGTCCGCGTTGTCCGCGGCCCATCGTCGCAGGTTGGCGACGGCGAAGCCATGGCGCAGCGAGTGCGGGTGGGGACCGCCGGTGAAGTGGGGGATGCCGGCGTCGGCCAGGTAGCCGCGGAACCGGATGTATACGGTCGCCTGGTTGACCGGCCTGCCCGCAGCCCTGCTGTAGAACACGTAATCGCTGTGCTCGGGGGCGGGATGCGCGGCCGCGGTGTAGGCGTCCAGGGTCGCGGTGAGCCGGCCGGTGATCGGGACGGTCCTGCCCTCACCGTTCTTCGAGTCGCGGCTCCGCAGCGTCCCGGCATGCGTGTCCACGTCCGGCAGGGTCAGGTTCAGCGCCTCGGAAACCCTCAGCCCGGCGCCGTGCAACACCCTGAACAGGACCGGGTCGACCAGCGCCTTGTTCGAGTAGCAGGACATGGGCTGAGAGTCGATCGCGGCGAACAGGCGGCGCACCTCACCGTCGGTGAGCACATACGGCGGCTGGTGACGGACACGGACGCGAGTTGCCGCCGCCGGGGTGTAGGCGTCCCAGCCGAAGGCCCGGGCGTGGCCGGCCAGCTGGCGCAGCGCCAGCTCGTTGCGCCGGACCGTGGAGGACCGCAGGTGACGGCCGTAGAGGAACCCGTCGACCGCTTCTTTGGTGACCGTCCCGTCCGGGTAGCCCTCCCGCCGGCAGTGGTCTGCGAACTGACGCAGGACCCGTTGCTGGACTTTGAACCTGTATCCACCGGCATGGCGCGAGGTGACCAGGTCGGCGACCAGGTCCGGCAGCGTCGTCTCAGGCATCGCGCTCACCAGCCCCGGCCCGCTCGATGACGTCTTCGACGTCCAACACGCAACAGCGCAGCCGTTCGACGTCGAACCGCAGGTAGTAGGTCTGGGTCGTGTCGCTCGAGGCGTGTCCCAGCACGGCCGGTACCACCGGCATCGGAGTGCCGTTGCCGATCATCGCCACGGCCAGCGCGCCGCGCAGGGAATGCATCCCGCGGACCTGGCCCGGCGGGAACGTGATCCCGGCGCGGGCGGCGTGCCGCGACAGCCGGGAGGCGACCGGCGAGGCGCCCCCGAACGCGTCGAACGGGTGACGATGCTTGACGAACACCTTCGGGCAGGCGGTTCCGGGGCGGCCGCCCCGGACGTAGTCGATGATCGCCCAGCCGACGTCGTCCAGCAGCGGCAGGCTCAACGGCCGGCCCGTCTTGTGCTGGACGATCGTGATCCTCTTCGCCCGCCAGTCGAGGTCGCCCAGTTCGAGCCGGCGCAGATCCGAGATCCGCAGCCCGAGCCGCGCGGTCGCCAGGATCATCGCGTAGTCACGTTTGCCGGCTGCGGACTGACGGTCGATCACGGCCAGCACCCTGCGAATCTCATCCGCGGTCCACAGGTGCGGCTCGGACTCGTGACGGACGTGCCGGTGCGGCGGCAGCCGATCCGCCAGACTGCGCGGTGTCCGTCCGGCGGTGGCCAAGAAGTCCAGGAAGTCGGCCAGGCATGACCTCATGGCCGCGATGGTCTTGCGTCGTAGTCCACGCTGGCGCAGCAAGAAGCCCGACATGTCTCGCACATTGAGCGCCGCGAGATCATCGATGCCCACGTCGTCCAGGTAGCCCAAGAATCGGCTGGCCGCCCTGTCTTTCGCGACCACGGTCGCCTCGGCGTTGCCGCGCCGACGGCACGAAACGAGGTAGTCGTCCCTGAGCGGGCGGAACTTCGCGGGACAACCGTCTTTCGCCGGGACCACCGTCCGGTCAACTTCGATCGCCCTGCCGGCCAGCACGTCTGCCATCAACATCACCGGCCGGCGAACCGCCTGGACAGCCCTGTCTTCGACCGGTTCCCGCAATGACCCCAACCTGACCCCGGTCTGGTTCGCGATGAAGTCGATGCACACCCGGTCACTCACCGTGTCCAGGCCGCGCCCGGCCAGGAAGTCCGCGAACCGCTCCAGCACGACCTGCTGGCGACGGACCGTGCCCTCGGCCCTCCCAGCACCGCGCAACACCGCCAAGACGCGGCTGACGGAGACCCTGACATCTGCCTCTCCCACGAGAATCACCTCTGCATCCGGTAGCGGAATGAACAGACAAGCGATTCTTCGCCGATGCGCGCAGCGCCCAGCAGCGCTGCGAGCCAGCCCGCGCCGTCTCTGATCGGCTGGCTCGACTCGCTGGCCCGGTAACACCGACCGCCAGGATTATGCGGACGAAAACACTACCGGCGCAGCCCCCACAAGCAGAAACACGCCGGCAGGGCGCATAACCCCGCCGTCCACCTAATGCCTCTTATGGGGAATTCCCCATAAGAGGCACTACTTCGCGAGTCTCCTGATCGCCTCGGGCGCCGACGTGAAGACGGTGCAGGCGCGGCTGCGGCACGCTTCGGCCAAGACGACGCTCGACACGTACGGGCATCTGTGGCCGGACCGGGACGAGTCCACCCGCGCGGCCGTCGAGGCGGTCTTCGCCGCCCGGCTGGCAACCGCGGTTGCCACCTAAGGGGGTTCCCGTGGCCGACGAGTGGAGTGATCACCGCAAGATGCTATCTAGCGCCGCTGACGCCATCGCCGACGCGGAGGAGCAGCTCCAGGAGGCGTACGAGGAGCGCGCGAGCGCAGTCCTCGACGCATGGGATGACGGGATGCCGCAGCGGGAGATCGGTTACGAGCTAGGCGTCTCGCACACCATGGTGCAGAAGATCCTCGCTGGGGAACTCGACTGGGAGCCCCGGTCATGATTCTTGCGGACTCTGTGCGGACTGAGGCTGGCCCGCGATGACGTACCCGCAGGCCAGCCGCACCATAGTGACTAGCAGTCGAAGTACATCGCGAACTCGTGCGGAGTGGGGCGGAGCCTGACCGGGTCGAGCTCGTTGGTCCTCTTGTAGTCCAGCCAGGTCTCGATCAGGTCAGGGGTGAACACGCCGCCTTCAAGCAGGTAGTCGTGGTCCGCCTCAAGGGTGTCGAGCACCGTCTCCAGGGATCCCGGGACCTGGGGAATGGCGAGCGCCTCGTCCGGCGGCAACTCGTACAGGTCCTTGTCCACCGGCTCGTGCGGCTCGATCTTGTTCTTGATGCCGTCGATGCCGGCCATCAGCATCGCCGAGAACGCGAGGTAGGGGTTGGCGGACGGGTCGGGCACCCGGAACTCCAGCCTCTTGGCCTTGGGGTTCGAGCCGGTGATCGGGATCCGCACGCAGGCGGACCTGTTGCGCTGCGAGTACACCAGGTTGACCGGCGCCTCGTAGCCGGGCACCAGGCGGTGGTAGGAGTTCACCGTGGGGTTGGTGAACGCGAGCAGTGAGGGCGCGTGCTTGAGCAGGCCGCCGACGTAGTAGCGGCCCATGTCCGACAGCCCGGCGTAGCCGACCTCGTCGTAAAAGAGCGGCGCCCCGTCCTTCCACAGGCTCTGGTGGCAGTGCATGCCGGAGCCGTTGTCACCGAAGATCGGCTTGGGCATGAACGTGACGGTCTTGCCGGCCGCCCTGGCGACGCTCTTCACCACGTACTTGTAGAGCATCAGGTTGTCGGCCTGGTGCAGCAGCGGCCCGAACAGGATGTCGATCTCCGCCTGCCCGGCGGTGCCGACCTCGTGGTGCTGCATCTCCACCGTGATGCCGACATCAATCAGGGCCCGGACCATCGCCGAGCGCAGGTCGGTGTAGTGGTCGATCGGGGGGACCGGGAAATAGCCGCCCTTGTACGGGGGCTTGGAACCGAGGTTCCCGCCGTCTTCCTCGCGCCCGGTGTTCCAGGCGCCCTCGACCGAGTCGAGGTAGTAGTAGCCAGCGTTCGCACTCGTGTCGTACCGCACCGAGTCGAAGATGTAGAACTCGGCCTCGGGACCGAAGAACGCGGTGTCCGCGATCCCGGTGCCACGCAGGAAGTCCTCGGCCTTGCGGGCGACGTTGCGTGGGTCACGGCTGTACGGCTCGCCAGTGAGCGGGTCATGCACGAAGAACGTCATGTTCAGGGTGGAGTGCTCGCGGAAAGGATCGAGCAGCGCAGTCGTCGGGTCCGGCATCAGGAGCATGTCCGACTCGTGGATCTGCTGGAACCCGCGAATCGAGGAGCCGTCGAACATGCGGCCCTCGGTGAAGACCTTCTCGTCGAACGTCTCCGTCGGGATCGTGAAGTGTTGGACCGTCCCAGGCAGGTCACAGAACCTGACATCGACAAACTGGATCTTATTATCGCTGATGAACTTCAGGACCTCGTCAGCGCTCTTGAACATCAACCCTCCCTGAACGGTGCTGCACTGGGGGTAGCCGCTGTGCCCTGGCGCTGCACCGCACGCTGGGCTGGCCGCACGGTGTGCCTGCGGCAGGACGCGCCTTGGACGTTAGCTGGCAGCAATTACCGAGCCGTGTCCCTAGTGTTTCACACGTGTTACGCGTGGGGCCTGCGCCGCGCTCTCGCTGGCCAGAGGCCGGCCGCGGGGTTGCGGCGGGTCCCGGCGCGTGGCGGGGATACGGTGGACGCGTGACTGAGCGACGGTGGCCCGGGGCGTGGCGGCCCGGAATGCGCCCACTCGCCGAGCAGCGCTACCCGGGTGAGCAGTTCGGCCTCCCCGAGGATGGTGCCCGCTCGGTTGCTAGCATGGGCAGGCGCCTGGCGGCCCTGTTCGTCGACTGGATCCTGAGTACGGTGATCGCGCTGGCGATCTTCCACTCCCGGGGCTGGGGCACCCTGCTGGTCTTCGCGGTCGAGGTCTATGTGCTGACCGCGCTCACCGGGTTCACGGTCGGCAAGCGCCTACTGGCCATCCGGGTCGTCCGCCTGGACGGCAAGCCCGTCGGACCCGTCTGGGCGCTGGTGCGCACCCTGCTGCTGCTCACCGTGGTCCCGCCCCTGGTCACCGACCGTGATCTACGCGGCCTGCACGACAGGGCGGCGAACACCATCGTGATCCGGGTCTAGCGAAACCTGCGCGACAGGCGGGCACCCACCGGATGCCCGCCCGTCCTGTCATCCGCCAGTGACCCAGATGCCGCCCGGCGCTCCGCGCTCTCACTGGCAGCCTGGGCCTTGACGCATACAACCTATAATCATTACGATCATCTCCTCTAATAGGAGCGCCAAACCCTCCACCGCCGAGTGCCCGCTACGGTCCGCCTGGGCCCGTGGGTGCACCGGATTCCTGACGGCAGTGGCCTTCCCGGCATCGGTGGGCTGCGGCGCGTTCCAGGTAATTGGGAGATGCCAATGCAGGCACTGCTCCGAAAGGTCACGCCCGGGCTCGCGATCGCTGCGGCCTCGGCGCTCGCTGTGACCGGCTGTGGCTCGTCCTCTTCCGGGGGCTCGGGTTCCAGTGGGTCCACGATGAATATTGGTGTGATCTACCCGTTCACCGGTGCCAACGCCGATCAGGGCGGCATCGGCATGGCCGGCTGCCTGGCCGGGGTAGGCGAGGTCAATGCGGCTGGCGGGGTGCTCGGCCAGAAGTTCGTGTGCAAGGCCTTTGACACCAAGGGTGACCCGGCTGACGCCACGTCCGCGGCGAACCAGATGATGGCCTCGGCCAGCCCGGTGATGGTGATCGGCGCCTCCGACGACGCGGTGACCACCGCGCCCATCGTCACCGCGGCGAACGTGCCGAACTTCGCCACCATCGGTGACCCGCATTTTGACCACCAGACGAACCAGTACTTCTACCGGATCACGCCCTCGGACGCGCTCCAGGGCGTCGCCCTCGGGTACTGGGCGGCCAACCACTTCCAGCGGCCGGCCGCGGTGTTCACCAGCGACCTGGGCGCGCAGACGTCGGTCCCGCCGATGCGTTCTGAGATAACCAAACTGACGCACAAGATGGTCGCCGACGTCACCCTGGCGCCGGGCCAGAGTTCCTACCGGACCGAGATCGCCAAGATCATTGCTGCCAAGCCGGACGCGATCATTTCGGAGATGGACCCACAGTCCGCCGCCACGTTCCTGTCGGAGTACCAGCAGCTGGCCGGTCATCTGCCGATCATCCTGGGTACCCAGCGGACCAGCAACAGCGACTGGATACAGGCGGTGCTCGGCGGGATCGGCCAGGCCAGCTACACCAGTTCCATCAAGGCGATCACGCCTTATGTCCCGCCCACCAGCCCGAGCCACACGGTCTACGCGACCTGGCTGATGAAGCAGAGCGGCAAGGTGAAGGACCCGAGCCAGTATCTCCAGCACCCGTACGCGATCGCCGACTATGACGCGATCAACATCACGGCGCTGGCCATGGTGGAAGCGAAGTCCACCTCCCCGACCGCCTACAACAAATTCATCACCAAGGTGACCGCCGTGACCCCTGGTGCCGTGCAAGTGCACAGCTACGCGGCGGGGCTCGCCGCGCTGAAGGCTGGCCAGCAGATCCAGTACCTCGGCGCGGGCGGGACGCTCCCCTTCAACCAGTACCACAGTGCCGAACGGGCGTTCTCTTTCGACAACTACGACCCGGCGAGCAAGTCGATGACCCCGGTCACGGTCATTCCGGGCTCGGTCCTGAACAGCTGAGCAGACCTGCCGACCCCCGGTGGGCGCGGCCCGGCTCGGCAGGGCCCTCCCCCGGGTCAGCCGGGCCCGGGCCGCGCCGAGGGGAAAGCGGGGCGGCTCTTGCCCGGGCCCAGCCGGGCAAGAGCCGCCCTGGGGGGAAGCCCGGGGCGAGGAAGGGCTGGGACGATGATGCGGATGGACAATGAGCCCGAGGGAGCGAGATAGTGGCACCTACCTGCGGGCGGGCCGCCCGGGCCGGAGCCTGCGCGGCGCCGCGGGCCGGGTGGCCCACGACGATCGAGCCGGACGTCGCGGGAGCTAGCGCCACATGAATCAGTTCACTCTCGCGATCGGCTTCGGGCTCGTGACCTCCTCGATCCTCGCGCTCAGCGCGGTGGGCTTCACCCTCCAGTTCGGTGTGTCCAACATTTTCAACCTCGCCTACGGAGACGTGATGACCGTGTCGGCCTTCATGGCCTACGTGGTGGACGCGGCCGGCGCGGGCATCTGGCTGGCGATGCTGGCCGGCGCCGCGACGGGTGCGGTGGTGTCGGTGGCGATCAGCAGGCTGGTGTTCACGCCGTTCCTGCGCCGCGGAACCTCCAGGTTCGCGATGGTGATGGTCTCGCTCGCGCTCGCGGTGATCTTGCAGAACGCGATCCAGGTGGTAGCTGGCACCAGCTTCCGCAGCTATGCCGAGAGCCAAGGCCGCTCACTGCACTTTCTGGGGATGATCCTGACCCGGTACCAGTTGGTGATCATCGGGGTCGCGGCGGCGAGCATGCTCGCCCTGCACCTGGTCCTGCGGTACACCCGGATGGGCAAGGCGCTGCGGGCCACCGCCGCCGACCCCGAACTGGCCCGCGGTTGCGGGGTGGCCACGGACCGGGTGTCGGCGATGGCGTGGGCGATCTCGGGCGCCCTCTGCGGGCTGGGCGGGGTCACCCTGGCGCTGAACCTGGCCAGCTTCAACTTCACCTTCGGCAACGCGTTCCTGCTGATTATCGTCGCGGCGGCGGTGTTCGGCAGCGTCGGCCAGCCGTATGGGGCGATGGTGGGGGCGGTCGTGATCGGCATGGCCAGTGAACTCTCCGCGATATGGACCCCGGCCCTCAAAGAGGTGGTGGCGTTCGTCATCCTCGCCGTCATCCTGCTGGTCCGCCCGGCCGGGCTGTGGCGGAAAGGCTTCGTACAGATGGATGTGGCGGCGCGATGAGTTCGGCCTATCAGTACTACTTTCTGACCCTGCTGGTGTTCTTCGGCGTGAACACGATCGCCTGCTGGTCGCTGAACCTCCAGTACGGGGTGGGCGGGGTGATGAACTTCGCGTTCATCATGTTTCAGTCCATCGGCGCCTACATCGGCGGCGTGCTCACCCTGGGGCCGTCCACCGGGGCGAGTTTCCAGCAGTACATCCTGGGGGCGACGCTCCCGTTCCCGCTGCCGTGGCTGCTGGCGGCCGCGGCCGGGGGGGTGCTGGCCTGGGTCGTGGGGTCGTTTGCGCTGCGCCCAGCCCGGCGTGATTTCCAGGCGATGGTCATGCTGGTCGTCTCTCTCATCGCCAGCACCCTGGTGCTGACCGAGGCATCCTGGTTCAACGGGCAGAACGGCATCGCTGCGATCCCCAAGCCGTTCCAAAGCCGCCTCAACCTCGGAGAGGTCCGGTACGGCTGGTTCTACGTGGCGATGCTCTCCGTGGTGGTAGTACTCGTATACGGCCTGGTGCACCGGCTCACAGCCTCGCCGTGGGGGCGCCAGCTGCGGGCGATGCGTGAGCATCCCGATGCGCTTCAGTCGCTTGGCGTCAACATCAAGGCCGAGAGCATGAAGGTCTACGTGCTCGGCGGGGCGCTGGCCGCCCTGAGCGGGGCGATCCTGGTCCAGTTCATCGGGGCCTGGTCGCCGGGCTCCTGGAGCACCGGGGAGACCTTCCTGTATTTCGTCGCGATCATCGTCGGCGGCGTGGGCAACAACTTCGGCGCGATGCTCGGCGCCGCGGTCGTGCTGGGCGTGTTCGAGGAATCGCTGCGGTACCTGCCATCGTTCGGGTACGCGGGCGTGGCGGAGGCTATCCAGTTCATGCTGCTCGGCGTGCTGATCCTGGCGTTCTTGTGGTTCCGCCCGTCGGGGCTGGTCCCCGAGCGCCGCCGCCGCCTGGCCCGGGCCCAGCCCGTCCCGGCTGCGGCGGGCGGGGGCCTGGCTGGGGACGCCGGCCAATCACGGACGGTGAGCCCATGACCGCCGCCGCACCGCAACCAGGCGAAGCCGCCACCGGGACCCCCGCCGCCGGGACCCCCGCCGCCGCGACCCCCGCCGCCGGGACCCCCGCCGCCGCGACCGCTGCCGCCGCGACCGCTGCCGCCGCGACCGCTGCCGCCGGGACCGCTGCCGCCGGGACCGCCACGGGGACCGCCGCCGGGACTGCCGCGGAGCCCGCTGCTGCCGGGGCTGCTGCTGCGTTGCTGGAAGTAAGTGACCTGCGGGTGGAGTTCGCGGGGGTCCATGCGGTGGCGGGAGCCAGCTTCGTGATCATGCCGGGTGTCATCACCGGGCTGATCGGTCCTAACGGGGCGGGCAAGTCAACCACCCTGAAACTGATCGCCGGCTCCGAGCGGCCCACCGGCGGCCGGGTGGTCTACGGCGGGCAGGACATCACCGGCCACCCGGTACACCAGGTGGCCCGCCGCGGCCTGATCCGCACCTTCCAGCTTTCGAGCGAGTTCGCGCGCCTCACCGTGCTGGAGAACCTCCTGGTCGCGGTGCCCGGCCAGCGAGGGGCGAGCTTCCTGTCCGCGCTGCGCGGCAAACGCTACTGGCGGGCGCAGCAGGAGGAACTGCTCACCCGCGCCTCCGCGCTGCTGGCCGAGTTCGGCCTGACGCATGCCGCTGACCAGTACGCCGGGGAACTCAGTGGTGGCCAGAAACGCCTGGTCGAGATCATGCGGGCGCTGATGGCCCAGCCCAGGATGCTCCTGCTTGATGAACCGCTCGCCGGGGTCAACCCGAGCCTGCGCGAGGCCATCACCGAACACCTCGCCCGGCTCCGCGACGAAGGCCTCACCATGCTGATGGTCGAGCACGAACTCGCCGCCGTTGACCGCTGCTGCGACTCGGTGATCGTCATGGCCGCGGGCCGGGTCCTGGCCGAGGGGCCGATGCAGGAAATCCGCGCCAACAAGGAGGTCGTCGATGCCTACCTCCTCGGCTGAGGATCGCGACCAGCGGGCGCACCTGCGGCTCACCGCGGTGGCCGCCGGGTATGGCACCGCCCCGGTGATCCAGGACGTGAGCCTCACCGTCGCCCTCGGCGAGGTTGCCACCGTCATCGGCCCCAACGGGGCCGGGAAAAGCACCCTGCTCAAGACGGTACTGGGCATCCTGCGGCCCAGCAGCGGTGAGATCACCCTGGCCGGCGGGCGGATCACCGGCCTGCCGGCCAACCAGGTCATCCGCCGCGGAGTCGGGTACGTGCCCCAGGTCAAAGACGTGTTCGAGCCGCTGACCGTCAAGGAGAACCTGGAGTTGGGCGGCTACACGCTTCCGCAGCGCGAGGTGGCCGGCCGCATCGAGGAGGTCATGGACCGCTATCCCGCGCTCGCCGCGATGCGCAACCGCCCGGCCGGGTACCTCAGCGGCGGCGAGCGCAAGCTGCTGGCGATGGGCCGTGTCCTGATGCGCCGGCCCAGCCTGCTGGTGCTGGACGAGCCGACCGCCGGGCTCGCCCCCCAGCTCGCGCACGAGTTCCTCACCCGCCACGTCACCGAGTTGGCCGGCCGCGGCGTAGCCATCTTGCTGGTGGAGCAGCACGCACACGAAGCCCTCGCCATCTCCGACTGGGCCTATGTGATGGCAGCCGGCCAGGTCCGGCTGTCGGACGCGGCAGCCGCCCTCGCCCAGCGTCCCGACCTCGGCGACATCTTCCTCGGACTCGCGGTGAACTCGGCGGCCTCGCCGGAGAGTCCCTGATCCACCGGCGCGCCTTACCTGGCCGGCGGGGGGAGAAGGCCCGGCGGCAGGCCCTCGTGCTGGTCCTGGATCACGTCCACGATCGCGGGCCGTCCGCTGGCGAGGGCCCGATCAAGCGCGGGCAGCAGGCCGTCCGCTGATTCCACCCGCTCACCATGCGCCCCGAGCAGCCGGGCGAAGGCGGCGAAATCCGGGTTGCCGTAGAAGACACCGAGGTAGCGCCCGTCGTGCGCGCTTCGCTGACGGTCCCGGGTGTTGCCGAAGGAAAAGTTGTTATTGATGACGTTCACCACCGGCAGGTTCTCCCGGACCGCCGTCTCCAGGTCCTGGGCGACCATCCAGAAACTGCCGTCGCCGCTCACCGTGATGATCCGCTCATGCGGCCGGGCCAGCTGCATGCCCATCGCCGCCGGGAATCCCCAGCCCATGCTGCCGCCTGCGGCGGCGTAATAGGTGTCGGGGGACGTGAAGTCGATGTGCCGCTGTATCCACACCCCCATGCTCGGCGCGTCCTGTACCAGCGTGGCGCCGGTACGGCCGAGCACCGTGCGCAGCGCGGCGACGAGCGCGGCGGAAGGCACCAGCGCGGCGCCCGGCGGCGGCGCGGGCAAGCCGGCCTGCTGCTGGTAGGCGGCGTGTGCGGCCTTCACCCGCGGGCCGCGCAGGTCGCCTGCCGACTGCTGCGGCCCGGCGGCCGCGTGGCCCGCAGCGGCCCAGCCCGCCCCGGGGTGGCCTGTGGTTTCGTGGCCTGTGGTTTCGTGGCCTGTGGTTTCGTGGTCTGTGCCCAGCGCGTCGATTGCGGCGGCCAGGGCAGCGGTGGCCTCGGCCGCGTCGGCGCAGATGCCGATCGCCGGCACGTAGTACCGGCCGAGGCTGTCGGCGTCGATGTCGACCTGGATGAGCGTGGCAGCGGGGGAGAGCAGGGTCCACCGCCCGGTGGTGAATTCGGAGAACCGGCAGCCGATCGCGAGCACGACATCGGCCTCCCGGACCAGGTCTTCAGTGACCGGGACGGCCCCGTAGCCGAGGGATCCGCAGAACAGCGGACTGTCGTTAGGAAAGACGTTCTTGCGAAGCCAGCTCGTGACCACGGGAACCTGCAGGCCCTCGGCCACCCGGATGAGGCTGGCGTCGTAGCCGGGCCCGTGCACCCCGCCGCCCGCTATGATCACCGGCCGCTGAGCCCCGGCCAGCAGCCTCGCGGTCTTCTGCACCGCGCGGGCCTGCGGGGCGGGCGGCGCGCTGCGGGCGCTCGGCTGGAAGGTGGCCTCGGCCGGCGCGATCTGCACGTCCAGCGGCAGTGACACCATCACCGGCCCGGGCCGTCCGGAGAGCGCGGTCCGCACGGCGCGCTGCATAAGCTCGGGGATCCGGCTCGTCTCATGGACCTCCACCGACCACTTGGTGATGGGCTCGAAGAACCGGACGAGGTCCATCTCCTCGAACGCCTCGCGGTGGTAGATCTGATCCGGCACCTGGCCGACGAGCGCGAGGACCGGGACCGACTCGGCATGGGCGTTGTGCACGCCGATCGCCAGGTTGGCCGCACCCGGCCCGCGGGATGCCAGGCAGACGCCCACGCCGCCGCTGGCCCGCGCGTACCCGTCGGCCATGAACGCCGCGACCTGCTCGTGCCGGGCCGAGATGTACCGCATGCCGGGCTGCTGGCCGATCGCGTCGATGAGGTGCATGACCGTGGTTCCGGGCAGCCCAGCGACGTGCCGGACGCCCTCGCGCCGGAGCGCCTCGATGGCGATCTGCGCGCCGTTCACCTGCCCGCCTCCACGAGGTGCCCGTCAGCCGAGCATGATGTTGAGGGTCTTGAGCTGGGTGTAGCTGAGCAGTTCATCGAGGCTTTCCTCGCGCCCCACGCCGGACAGCTTCATCCCGCCGAACGGAACCCCGGTGAAATGCGCGGACGATCCGTTGATCCAGAGATATCCGGCGTCAAGAGCGGAGGCGACCCGGTGCGCGGTGTTGATGTCGTTGGTCCACACGCTTCCGGTCAGGCCATAGTCGACCGCGTTGGCGATGCTGATCGCCTCGTCCTCGTCCTTCCAGGTGATGGCGGCCAGCACCGGGCCGAACACCTCCTCGCGGGCGATCCGCATGTCCGGCCGCACGCCGCCGAAGAGGGTGGGCGCCAGGAACAGCCCCCGCGCCTTCTCAAGGCCCGGAGGGCGGCCGCCGCCGGCCAGCACCCGGGCGCCCTCGTTGGTGGCGATCCCGATATAGCGCAGGGTCTTGTCGTACTGGGCGCGGGTGGCTACGGTCCCCATCTCGGTCGCGGGGTCCAGCGGGGAGCCGATCCGGATGGCCGACATGCGCGCTACCACCCGTTCCAGCACGTCGTCCGCGATCGACTCGTGCAGCAGCAGCCGGGAGGTCGATCCGCAGGACTGTCCCGCCGACCGGGCGAAGTTCATGCCCGCCACGGCGCCGGCCGCCACCGCGTCGGGGTCGGCGTCGGGGAACGCGATCAGCGCGTTCTTCCCGCCGAGTTCCAGCGTCACGTCCTTCACCCCAACCTCGGCCGCGTCCCGCTGGATCGCCCGGCCGGTCGCGTCGCTGCCGATGAAGCCGATCCGCCGGATCGCCGGGTGGCGCGCCACGGCGCGGCCGGCCGTCGGCCCATCGCCGACGACGACGGACAGCACGCCAGGTGGCAGGACGCTGGCGAACAACTCGCCCATGCGCAGTGCCGACAGCGGCGCGGACTCCGGGGGCTTGAGGATCACCGCGTTGCCCGCCACCAGCGGCGCGGCGATCTTCCCCGCGGCGAACATGACTGGGTGGTTGAACGGGATGATCCGGCCGACCACACCGAACGGCTCACGAACCGTGAGGTGCAGGTTCTGCGCGGAGGCCGGAATGGTCGAGCCCTTGATCTCGATGCCGAGCCCGGCGAACAGGCGCAGCGTATCGGCGGCGATGGCCACATCCAGGTGCATCCCGGTGACCGGGTGGCCGCCGTCGATGGCGTCGAGGAGGGCTAGCTCATCGGCGTTCTCCTCCAGCACCCGGGCCAGCTCGCCGACCAGGGCGCCGCGCTCCCGCGGTGGCACTCGCCGCCAGGTGGCCGCGGCGGGCAAGGCCGCCTCGACCGCCGCGCCGACGTCGGCGGCGTCCCCGTCCGGGACGGTGGCGATGATGTCCTCGGTTACCGGGCTCTCGTCGCTGAAGTGCCGTCCCGAGCGGGCCGGCATCAGGCGCCCTCCGATGAGCAGTGACCACTCACGGTCGCCGAGCGCGGGCAGGCTGGGTGCTTCTTCGGTCATGGCGGACACCTTTGCTGCGGGAGCATCGTTGTTTCCAGGCGGTCTACTAGGTCAAGCCCGGACCGCGCCCATTCGACCTCGTTGCGCGCCCGGGTCACGAGGCCCCGGTAGACGTGGGTCTTGTACGCGACGATGGCGTCGTGCATGTGCTCCGGCCAGGTCGCGAGGCGCAGCCGGAGCAGGGTCGTGTCCCGGTTCTCCAGTTGCTCGACGTGCGCTTCCCACTGGCGCTGCTGTTGCTCATGATGGGCCAGGTGCGCCTGGAACTGGCGCCTGGCGTTGGCCAGGGAGCCGAATTCGAAGTACGTCGCCTTGAGGTAGGCGCCGTCCCGCTCACGGGGCAGCGGAGTGAGTTCCCCGACCCAGCGCCGCAGTTCGGCGCGGCCCTCGTCGGTCAGGGCGTAGGTTCGCTTGGTCCCGTGCGTGCCGCGTGGCTCCTCGCGGCCCTCGATCAGGCCCGCCGTCTCCAGGCGCCGCAGTTCCGGGTAGATCTGCGAGTGCGGGGCGTGCCACACGAAGGCGGCGGACTGGTCGAACTGCTTGGCCAGCGTGTACCCGGTCATCGGCGTGGCGTCGAGCAGGGCCATCAGCGCATGACGCAGCGACATCAGACCACGTGGGCCTCTCTGGTCTCCGGGGCGAACAGCTCAGCGGGATCGAGGAGCCGGCTGGCCAGCCCTTGCGCGTGGGAGTAGCCCAGGAACGCCCGCAGGGTCGCGTCGTTGCGGGTGAGCCCGTAGGGCCAGAAATCGTCGCCCATGAGATGGTGCGTGCGCTCCAGGTCCGCGTAGAGCCACGGAAGCATGTATCGGGTGGCGGCGGTCTCCTCCATCCGGGCCGCGGTCGCCCGCCGGGCTTCCTCGAACGCCTTGTACAGCGACTGGGCCAGCCACGGGCGCTGGTCGTACACATCGCGGCGGAGCGCGACCACATGCATGATGGGGAAAATGCCGGTCTGCGCGTAGTAACGCTCCTCGTGCGCACGCGGATCGGCGAACAGCCGGCGTACCCGCGGGTCCCCCTCGGCGAACGGGCGGGGGGTGCGCGGGCTGTAGAGCGCGTCGATCTCGCCATCGGCCAGCATGGCGTCCAGGGTGGCACCGGGCGGGATCGGCTGGATCTCCACCCCCGGCGGGGGGTCGTGCTGGATCTTGTCCGTCCGCCCGGGCCGGTGCAGGCCGCCGGTCCGGTAGCGGACGGAATCGACGGCGACGCCGTAGTGCTCGGCCAGGATGCCGCGGATCCACACCGCGGCGGTCACCTGGTACTCCGGGACGCCAACCAGGCGGCCGGCCAGGTCGGCGGGCTCGCTGATGCCGCTGTCCGCGCTGACATAGATGCCGTTATGCCGGAAGGCACGGGACGGGAAGACCGGGATCGCGATAAAAGGCGCGTCCTGGCCGAGGCTGATCACGTAGGACGACAGGGACAGTTCCGCGGCGTCGAACTCGCGGTAGCGCGCCATCCGGAAGAAAGTCTCCTCGACCGGCAGGTTGAGGTAGGTCAGGTCGATCCCGTCCGGCCGGATGTCCCCCGTCGCCAGGGGGAGCGTCCGGTCATAATCCCAGCACGCCAGAGTCAGCGGTATACGCACGCTCAGATGACCACACTCCTAATGTCGTTATATACGTATCTAACTACATATTTACCGAGCGCAAAAGCCGTGCCCGCGTGGGTTCCGCTAGGGTGCTGGCGTGCCCACCCACGTCGCCTTGCTGCGCGGCATTAACGTTGGCGGCCGCAACAAAGTCGCGATGGCGGATCTGCGCGCGGTCATGACGTCGCTGGGCTACACCGAGGTCGCAACGTACATCCAGAGCGGCAACGTGGTCTTCACATCCACCGACACGGACACCGCGCTGATGGCGGCCAGCATCGAGGCGGGCATCGCGCGGGCCCTGGAGGTGCGGCCCCGCGTGGTAGTCGTATCGCGTGACGAACTGGCGCAGGTGGTGCGGGACAACCCGTACTCAGCCGAGGCCAACCCGAAGACCGTGCACGCGGTGTTCCAAGCCGAGGATCCTGGGCCTGACCAGGTGGACAGCGTGGCGGCCGCGCAGCGGCAGGCCGCGGTGAAAGGCAGCCGCGATACGGCCCGGTACGTCGGCCATACCCTCTTCCTGCACACCCCGGATGGCTTCGGGCGCAGCGAACTGGCAGTGCTGCTGGCCCGGGCCGGCGGTCCGGTATCCGCCAAGGCGGCGGGCACGGCGCGCAATTGGGCCACCGTGACCAAGCTCCTGGCACTCTGCAACGGCTGACGTGCGGCCAGCGACCACCGCTGGCAACGCGCTGACGCCGCTTGCCCGTCGCGGCAACAACAGCAAACGCATCAGCTGTCGTTCTAACGACAGCGAAACGCATCAGCTGTCGTTAGAACGGCGCTCCGCCACGGCGTCCTGGCTCGCCGGCTCGAACATGCCCAGCGCCAGCCGGTGGTTGTCGTGCCGGTGAATCGCCTCCTCGAGGTCCGGCGTGTCACCTGCCTCGATAGCCTCGATGAGCTGGCGGTGAACCGTGATGTTCGTGTCGTTCAGGACCGGCGGGAGGTCGTCGCCGGCCAGGTCGTTCTCGAAGAAATCCAGCAGCGTGACGTAAAGGCTGCGCAGCGCGGCGTTAGGGCTCAGCTTGGCGATGCGGCGATGGAAGGCCGTGTTGTAGCGCACGTATACCCGCGGCTGGTCGAGGTTCGCGGCCATATTTTCCAGGATCGACTTCAGCGCGCGAATGTCCGCATCCTTACGGTAACGGCCAGCGTGCCGATAAATTATCGGCTCGAGCGCGCTGCGCACCTCGTGATAATCGGCCATGGTGGCCTCGGTCCACCCAAAGCCCATGATCATCGGTCCCCGGCGGATCCGGGACGCCGGGCTGGCCACGAACACGCCGCCGCCCGGACCGGGGCGAGCCTCTACCAGGCCCCGGTTATCGAGCAGCCTGACAGCTTCGTTGACGGTGGCGACGGCCACGTTGAACCGCTGGCGCAGGTCGTCCTTGGTCCCAAGCCGGTCGCCCGTGTTGAGCACGCCAGCGGAGACCTCTTCCTCGATCTCACGCGCGAGCGCCTCAGCTCGGGAGAGGCGAGAACGCTGCAGAATGGGCTGGCTGTTTGCAGGCATCGTAATATTGATTATATGTCTTTTGGGGGCGGCACCATAACCCAGGATCCGTCGTGTGAGCCATCGCACACGGGACGTTAATTCCGTATTAACCCCACGCGTCCAGTCCGGTCTCCCAGGCCTGCAGGGGCACCGCGCTGCGCGGCGTGGCCGGGATCAGCCGGGCGAAAGCCGAACGATGAAATGCGAGGGGCGGATCGCCGGGCCGGTCCGACCCGAGGTCGACTATCTCCCCGACGAACAGCGTGTGGTCTCCCGCCGGGTGGGCGGCGCTGACCCGCGTCACGATCCAGGCCAGGCCGCCGTCCAGGACCGGGATGCCGAATCGCTCGGTGAACGCCGGAGGCTTCTCATGCCCGGCCACGGCCATCCCGGCGAACCGCCGCGCCTGAACCTCCTGACCCTCACCGAGCACCGTGACACCGTAACCGCCGGCCGCCTGGAGCGCCGCGTGCAGCCGGGCCCGCCGGCGCACGCTCACGACGATCAGCGGCGGCTCCAGCGACACGGACATGAGGGCGTTGGCCGTCATGCCCCGCGGCTTGCCGCTTTCCGGATCCTGCGCGCTGATGACCGCGACACCGCTGGCGAGCAGGGACATCGTGGTGCGGAACGTCGCGAGATCCACTGCCGGGCGATCGCTGGCCCGCGCCCGGTCAGAAGAAGGGGTCACGGGGATTGAGCGCGAATCCGAACGCCATCCGGCCGTAGTTCTCAGCAGCGGCATTGAAGTTGCAGAAAACATGGGAGGAGATCGCGCGCACATCGCGCCAGCCCCGCTGGATCGGGCTCTCGTCACGCAGCGCGCTGGCCCCGGCCATCTGCATCAGATCCTCGACCGCTCGCACCAGGATGCGGCTCGTGTAGGTGATGTCGCGGCGGTTGCGGACCCGGTCTTCAAGGGTGATCTCCGCCCCCGAGTCGACCAGCGCCAGGGAGCGCCGCAGCAGCAACTCGGCGCTGTCGATCCGGACCGCCGCTTCGGCCAGGCACAACTGCATCGGGATCGCGGCCGCCACCTGCTCCTGGGTATGCGAGTGCGATTTCGACCGCACATGGTCCCGCCATGCCTCCACCATGCCGCGTGCGATGCCGATCGCCGGGGAGACCATGGCGTGCCCGCCATGCGACATGAAGGGCTGGTTGTACAGGGCAGCGGTATTGACCTTCGCTCCGGGGCTGTGCGCGTGCAGCAGCGTGGACATGGCGACCGTCCGGTGCTCGGGCACGAACACCCCGTCGGCCAGCACGTTGTCCGAGCCAGAGCCGCGCAGGCCGGCGCTGTACCAGGTGTCGACGATGGTCAGCTGGCTGGTCGGCACCAGGAACAGCCGGTACTCAGGATGCTCGTCAATGCCGGACGGGACCATGCCGCCGAGCATGATCCAGTCCGCGTAGCCGGCACCGCTGGCCCAGGCCCAGTCACCGCTCAGCAACCAGCCGCCCGGTGCCGGAGTCACCCGGCCCACGGGGACGAACGAGGTGGAGATGCGGGCGTCCGGGCCGTCCGCCCAGACGTCGTGCTGAGCCTCCTCGCGGAAATGGGCGAGGATGAACGGATGGTCAATGAGGAAGGAGCCAACCCAGCCCATCGACCCGTAGGCCCGGCCGAGTTCGATCGCGATCTCCATGTGGGTGGTCAGGTCTAGCTCGCTGCCGCCCCACCGGCGGGGGACGAGCGTACGGACCAGGCCGGCCCCGGTCACGGCGTCAACCATCTCGGGAAGCAGATGGCGCTCGTCGTCGGCCCGCCGCGCGCCGTCGCGCAGCAGCGGGAACAGCGCGCGTGCCCGGCCGACTGCATCGTCACGGGTCTGCGGGGTCCCAGTGTCGGGGGTCACGGTCACCTGGCACCTCTTCTCGGGGCATCCCGCGGTGTCACCCGGCGCGACGAGACCCGGCCTCTGCGAGGCGGCGTACGCACGGGAACCCGGGTTCGTCGTGGGCCGGCCGCAGGCTGAGTTGGCCGCGGCTCCGCGCAGCTAGCGGTAGCGCGTCTAGGCTATATGCGTATTTTGATTATAGTTGTTTGCCAGGAGGGCGCAAGGCTCGTCTTGTGCTCCCAGGCACCTACTGGGCTGGTTGCTCGCCTGCCCTCAGGGGAGCCCGGGGTTGACCATATCCCTATAATCAAAATAGTGATCTCGGCTGAGTCCGAGCCAGTGCCTTGGGCGAGGCCGGTGCCAGCCGGACGACAAGCAGCCGAGGAGCCGCGCATTGGGCGAGATCGTCGGCGCGGTAGGCGTTCCGCATACGCCGCACTTTCCGGGGATAGTGGACCGTCAGGAGCCACAGGCGGCGGAGATCGAGCGGTTGTACGGAGCCGTCGCGCAGCACCTCCGCGAGCTGGCGCCGGACGCGCTCGTCTTCTTCACCTGCGATCACTACAACATTTTCTTCGTCGAGAGCATGCCGATCTTCAGCATCGGCGTCGCCCCCTCAGCCTGCGGCCCCAGCGACTACCGGGAACTCCAGGCGTACGAGGTGCCCATCGACGCGCCACTGGCCAGACGGATCCAGGCGCACGCGGTGCGGTCCGGGTTCGACGTCGGGATAAGCCAGGAGTTCGAGTTCGATCACCCCGTCACCGTCCCGCTGCACTTCCTGACCCCCGCGATGGATGTGCCGATCGTCCCGGTGTTCATCAACGGCCTGATGCCGCCCTTCCCGCCCGCCTGGCGGTG
Organism: Streptosporangiaceae bacterium; assembly: GCA_036394075.1. Taxonomy (GTDB): domain Bacteria; phylum Actinomycetota; class Actinomycetes; order Streptosporangiales; family Streptosporangiaceae; genus JAWWPY01. The sequence continues at coordinate 27,882 of DASWFT010000259.1, read as the reverse complement.
CCGGGCGCTGGGCACAACGATCCGGCAGGCCATCGAGGAGAGCCAGGATGACCAGCGGATCGCCGTCGTCGCCAGCGGGAGCTTCTCCCTGGAAATCGGCGGCCCGCGGATCAGCGACCACTCGCACACCGGCGTCCCTGATCCCGAGTGGACGGATCGGATCCTGGCCCGGATGCGGGCCGCGGAGCTGGACGAACTGGTGGCGGAGTCCTGCGAAGAGCAGCTCACTCACGCCGGGAACGCGGCTGGCGAGCTGCTGACCTGGATTGCGATGCTCGGCATGATCGGGGCCCGTCAGCCGGCCCTCCTGGAAGCCCAGCGGAACCTCGGTCACGCATACGGTGCCTGGACGGCGGGTGGGAGGCGGGCGTGAGCATCTACGCGGTGAACAAGATCTGCTACCGGGTCGTCCACGAACCGGGGCTTCGCCAGGCCCTGAACGATGCGCCCGAGCAGGCGCTGCGGGCCGCGACCCCGCCCCTGTCCGAGGATGAGCTGCAGGCATTTCTCGCCGCTGATGTCGGCCGCCTGTCCAAGATGGGGGCCAACAACTTCCTGCTCCACCAGCTTGGCCGGTTCAAACTGCTGGGACTGGACCTGCCGACCTACGCCGACCGGATCCGGGCGGCATACCGGGACGCGTTACAGGACCCCGCGACCCGTCAGCGGAATCTGGGCCGTGGCGGCTTCGGCAGCCGGCCGGACTTGGGCATCGGGCCCTTGGGCGCCTGCAGTGACTGCGGCAGCGCCTTGAGCCGGTAGTTCAGCTCTGACACCTCGGCCGGCTTCAGGTTCCTGGGCAGCCGCATGATCTTGCGCTGCAGTTTGCGGATCGGGACCTGCCCCTCCTCCTTGCCGACCTGGATGTCGTAGATCGGCACGTCATAGGCGACCCTGGAGATCCGCTTCTTCTCCGCCGCGAGCAGGCTCCCCAGCCTGGTCGGCGCCCCCTCACCCACGAGGACCACGCCCGGTCTGCCCACCGCACGGTGGACCACGTCCATGTTCCTGTTGGCCGACACGGCGGGAGTGACGGTCCACCCGCCGCGCATGCTCTGCAGGATCGCGGCCGCGGCACCAGGCTGGCCCTCGACCGCCGCGTACTGCGCGGACTGGGCGAACCGCCCGAACAGCACCATGGCCGCGACCAGCCCCATGGGGACGCCGATCGGGATCAGCAAGCCGCCCAATCCCGTGAGCAGGCCGACGATCACGAAGACAGCGATGACGCCAACCCCGGTGAGCACCACGAGGGGCAGCGCCTTGGGGTTGTCTTTGCGGATTATCCCGGCCACCATGCGGATCTGCTTGATACGGCCGGGAGTGGCCGGATCCGCGCCGCCCTTCCGGTTAGCCGCCCCTGCGGGCTTGTTCACCATGGAGGGCAGGATACGAGCCGGGAGGCCTTAGGGGGAAACTGCGGCCCTCCGCGCCGCCGCCTCCAGGTGCAGCCTGCCCGCCCGGTAGGACGAGCGGACCAGCGGGCCGGACATCACCCCGGAGAAGCCGAGGCCCAGCGCTTCGTCGCGGAGCCGGTCGAATTCCTCCGGCGGCACCCAACGCACGACCGGGTGGTGCAGCGGCGACGGGCGCAGGTACTGGGTGATGGTGAGCAGCTCGCACCCGGCTTCGCGCAGGTCAGACATGGCCTGGCTAACCTCGTCGGCCTCCTCGCCCATGCCGAGGATCAGGTTGGACTTGGTCACCAGGCCCGCCTCACGCGCACGGCTGAGCACGTCGAGCGAGCGCTGGTACCGGAAGCCCGGCCTTATCCGCTTGAAGATCCGGGGCACGGTTTCGATGTTGTGGGCCAGAACCTCCGGACGGGCGGCGAAGACCAGCCTCAGGCGATCGTTATGCGCATTGAAGTCGGGGATCAGCAACTCGACCCCGCAGCCAGGGACGGCCGCGTGGATCTCACGGCAGGTCTGCGCGTACAGCCAGGCACCGCCGTCGTCCAGGTCGTCCCGGGCCACGCCGGTGACGGTCGCGTAGCGCAGCCCCATCGTGGCCACGGACTCGGCGACCCGGCGGGGCTCGTCGGTATCCAGCGGGGCCGGCTTCCCGGTCGCGATCTGGCAGAAGTCGCACCGCCTGGTGCACTGGTCGCCGCCGATGAGGAAGGTCGCCTCGCGGTCCTCCCAGCACTCGAAGATGTTGGGGCAGCCCGCCTCCTCGCATACGGTGTGCAAGCCCTCCCGTTTGACCAGGCTTTTCAGCTCCGTGTACGCGGGGCCGGTGCGTAGCCGCGTCTTGATCCACGGAGGCTTGCGCTCGATGGGAGTCTGGCTGTTGCGGGCTTCCAGGCGAAGCAACCTGCGCCCTTCGGGTGCGAGTACCACCCCACCAGCGTACGTCTCACCCGCAGCCGCCCAAACCCGCGTGCCCCACGCGGCCCGGCAGCCACCGCCCCGGCCCGCCGTGGTTATCCACAGGTACGGGACCCGATGGAGGGCTGCGTCGGCGGCCGGCGTGACTAACGATGTGACGTGGCGCGGGTTGTCTGGGAGCATGGGCGCATGCCGATGCAGTTTGATCCCCCGTCGGGGACGCGTGATTTCCTTGCCGCAGACGTGGAGGCCCGCGAGCGGGCTTTCGCCACCATCCGGTCGGTGTTCGCGCGCTACGGGTTCGAGCCGCTGCAGACGCCGGCCTTCGAGCGCCTGGACGTGCTGCTCGGCAAGTACGGCGAAGAGGGCGACAAGCTTATCTTCAAGATCCTCCGCCGCGGTGAGCACGAGGCGTCCGGCGAGGCCGACCTGGCGCTGCGCTATGACCTGACCGTGCCGCTGGCCCGGGTCGCCGCCGCGTACGGCAGCCAGTTGCCCACGCCGTACAAGCGCTACGCGATCGGGCCGGTCTGGCGGGCCGACCGACCCGGCCGGGGCCGCTACCGCGAGTTCATCCAGTGCGACCTGGATACGCTCGGCTCGACGTCGGCCCTGGCGGACGCGGAGGTGATCTGTGCCGTGCACGACGCGCTCGCCGAGCTTGGCCTGCCCGGCTTCCGCTTCCTGCTGAACTCGCGGCACGTGCTGGCCGGCCTGCTTGAGGCGTTCGGGGTGCCCGCCGATCTCGGGCCCGATGTCCTGATCACCCTGGACAAGCTGGACAAGCTGGCCCCGGAGGAGGTCACCGCCGAACTCGCCGGGCGCGGCCTCGACGAGGCCAAGGCCACGGAACTGGTCACGGCGATGACCGCCCCCGACGCGGCAGAACGCATCCGGGCGGCACTGAAGCCCAGCGAGGAGGGCTCGGCCGGGCTGGACGAACTCGACGCGATGCTGTCCCTGGTGGCAGGCAATGTGCCTGCCGACCGGGTGGAGTTCACGCCCCGCCTGGTACGGGGGCTGAGCTATTACACCGGCCCGATCTGGGAGGTGGTGGCCCAGGGGGTGCCCGGGTCGATCGCAGGCGGCGGCCGGTACGACCACCTGATCGAGCAGCTTGGCGGGCCCGATGTGCCAGCCACCGGGGGGTCGCTGGGCATCGAGCGGATCTTGCTGCTGCTCTCCGGGGATGGCGCCGGCCGTCCCAGCCGGCTGGACGTGGCGGTCACCGTCATGGGCCCCGACTACGCGCAGCGGAGCTTCGCGCTCGCGTCGGCCGCGCGGACCGCGGGCCTGCGGGCCAGTGTCTACCTCGGCTCCTCAGGAAAGCTGGGCAGGCAGCTCAAGTGGGCCAGTGACCAGGGAGCGCGCTGGGCTCTCATCCACGGCGGGGCCGAACAGCAGGCGGGCACGGTTACCGTCCGCGACATGGACAGCGGTGAGCAGGCCGAGGTCCCCGTGCCCGAACTGGCCGACTACCTGGCGCGCGCGGCGGCAGCGGGGGACACGCGCTAACGCTGCCGGGACGGCCGCGAGATACTCGTCCTATGGTGAACGACATTGCACGGGAGCAGGCCATCTACCAGGCGCTCAAGGCGATCGACGAAGTCGCGGCCGCGCTGCAGACGCACCTCATCGAAGAGCATGGTGCTGATCCGGATCGGGCCGCTACCCAGAGCACGTCGACCAACTCGCTGAAGCTGCTGAGGCAGGCACGTGAGCGGCTCGGCGAAGGACTGCGGGCCGTCGAGGCGGCCGGCATCGCCGAGTACGACAAGATCTCCCTGCGTAACGACTGACCCGGCTGCGCCAGCCTTACGCGTATGCGGCACCGGCCGGTGCCGGGATGAGCGCCGTGGTGCCGTACATCCGCCGCCAGGTGCGGGCCCCGAGCACCTCCGCGAGATGGCGTTCGACCGGCGCGGTCATGTCCGCCACGCTCACCTGGCGGCCGGTCTCGGCGGACAGGCTGGTGACTCCGGCATCGCGGATGCCACAGGGCACGATGCGGTCGTACCAGTTCAGGTCCGGTTCACAGTTCAGGGCGAATCCGTGCATCGTCACCCCGCGCGACACCCGGATCCCGATCGCGCCGACCTTGCGGTCCGGCTGCCCGCTCCCGGCCGCGCTGCCGGGTGTCCCCGTTACCCAGACGCCGCTGCGCCCCTCCACCCGGGTGGTGGCCAGCCCGGCGTCGGCGCAGGCGCGGATCAGGGCCTCCTCGACGGCACGCACGTAAGCGATCACGTCAACTGGCTCACCCAGCCGGACGATCGGGTACCCGACCAGCTGGCCGGGACCGTGCCAGGTGATCTGGCCGCCCCGGTCCACGTCGATCACAGGCGCCCCGGCATCGCCGGACGGCCGGTCGAGAGGGCTGGTGCGCCTGCCCGCCGTATACACCGCTTCGTGCTCCAGGAGCAGGCAGGTATCCGGGATGTCATCGCTGGCCCTGAGCTCATGCAGGCGCCGCTGCAGGTCCCATCCCGCCAGGTAGGGAACCGCGTCAGCGCCGAAGCCAGCATGCACGTAGATAAGTTCGCTGGTCACGACGCCCAGCCTATCCGGCGCCACCCGGTGCACATCTGGTCTGCCCCATCTGGATCAGCTCGACGGTTGGCGGGGAATAGCCGTCATAGCGGGTCGTTACCGTTAATGGAGGTGGTCGCGTGCTCGATGAGGCCGAACTGAGGCGAATGAGCCCGGGCGAGCGGGCGCGGCTGGTGCGGGCGATCGCCGCGATCGACAAGCCGATCTCGCTCGGGCGACCAGCGGCGCAGCGCCACCGCGCGATATTCCTGGCGGCCATCATCGCCTGCTGCGTGGGGCTGGCGATCTGGACCAGCTTGCTCGCTCTGACGCTTCCGCGCTACTACCGGGCGGGTGACTGGCGAGGCGCGTGGGTCGGCTTTGACCTGGCCCTGCTCGTCACGTTCGTGGTGACCGCGTGGGCCGCCTGGCGCCGCCGTCAGGTGCTGATCATCTGCCTGGTGGTGCTCGCCACCCTGCTGTGCTGCGACGCCTGGTTTGACGTCACCCTGGACGTTCGCACGAGCGGCTTCATGCTCGCGCTACTGTCGGCGATCTTCATCGAGCTGCCACTTGCCGCCATGGCGATCATCGGCGCCCGCCGGCTCGTCCGGCTCACCATCGGGATGGTCGTGCTCGACGGAAATCCGCGGCCGCGGCTCCCGCTGTGGCGGGTGCCACTGTTCGGCGTTGACACGCCGGCCTGGCCGGGGCTGATTCCGGTCCAGCGGCCAAGCCCGGCGGTGGAAGACTGCGCTCCGCGCCAAGCCGAGAACCAGGACGCCCGCTAGCCTAACCCCGCTCGCCGAGCCTCCGCTAGCCGAGCTCGGCGGCCAGCGCCCCGGCCAGGCTGGGGAGGGAGAACTCGAACCCGGCGTCGCGCAGCCGCCGCGGCACCACCCGGGCACTGCTCAGCAGATCGCTGGTGACCTCGCCGAGTGCCAGGGTGAGCACGGGGGAAGGGACGGCGAGCGCGGCGGGCCGATGCAGCGCGGCCGCCAGCGCCGACGTGAACGCGGCGTTGGTCACCGGTTCCGGCGTGGTCAGGTTGACCGGCCCGGACATCTCGGGGTGATCAAGCAGGAACCGGGCCATCCGGGTCCAGTCAAGAAGCGTCACCCAGCTCATGACCTGCGTTCCAGGCCCGAGCCTGGCCCCCAGACCCAGCCGGAACAGCGGCAGCAACCTGCCCAGCATGCTCCCTTTCCGGGTGATCACGATGCCGCTCCGCAGGGTGACCACGCGCAGGCCCGCCTGCCGGGCCGGATCGGCGGCGGCCTCCCAGTCCCTGACGACTCCGGCCAGGAACCCGGTACCCGCGGGGGCGGATTCATCCACTTCCCGCCCGCCTGTATCCCCGTACCACCCAATAGCAGACCCTGACAGCAGAACGGATGGTCCGCCGTCCATGTCCGCCAGCACGCCGGCGAGCGTACGGGTGCTCGTGACCCGGCTGGCGCGGATCTCCTCCTTGTAGGAGGCGGTCCAGCGGTGATCGGCGACGCCCGCCCCGGCCAGGTTCACCACGGCCCCGACACCGTCCAGCGCACCCGGCTCCAGCCCGCCGCCGGGCGCGGCCGGGTCCCAGCGGATCTCGTCGCCGGTTATAGGCGCCCGGCGGACCAGCCTGAGGACGTCATCGCCGTCCTGGCGGAGGGCGGCGACCAGCGCCGTGCCGATCAGGCCCGACGACCCGATGATCGCGATTTTCATGCCGTCACCCTACCCACGCCCGTCCCACTAACCATTAAGCGCAGCCCGACGCAGTCGTGCCAGCGAGCCGGGGCCGAAACCGGCGGGGGCCGGGCCGATGCGGGAAGGCGCGCCGACGGTGAGGGAGTCCGTTACAGGCCGAGTTCCGTCTCGAAGGAGCCTTCCTCCAGACGTGCCTTCACGGTGCTCAGGAACCGCGCCGCATCGGCGCCATCGACGAGCCTGTGGTCGTAGGTGAGCGCCAGGTAGACCATCGCGCGCACCGTGATTACCTCGCCGAGCGCCGGGTCCTCCATGACCACCGCACGCTTCACCACCGTGCCCGTGCCCAGGATGGCCACCTGCGGCTGGTTGATGATCGGGGTGTCGAACAGGGCACCCCGGCTGCCGGTGTTGGTGAGCGTGAAGGTGCCCCCGGCCAGGTCGTCCGGGCTGACCTGGCCCGCCCGCGTCCGCTGCGCGAGATCGGCGATCTTGCGGGCCAGCCCGCCGACGTTGAGGTCGCCGGCGTTGCGGATGACCGGCACCATCAGGCCGCGGTCGGTGTCCACAGCGATACCGAGATGCTCGGCGTCGTGGTAGGTGACCTGGCTGCCGTTCGGGTCGATGATCGCGTTGAGCCTGGGGTGCACCTTCAGTGCCTCGACCGCGGCTAGCGCGAAAAACGGCAGGAACGACAGCTTGACGCCCTCGCGAGCTTCGAAGTCCGCCTTGGCCCGGTCCCGCAGCCGGGCGATGGCGGTGACATCCGCCTCGACCACCGTGGTGAGCTGCGCGGAGGTCTGTAGTGACTCGACCATGCGCCGCGCGATCAACTGCCGGGCCCGCGACATCGGCTCCGTCGTCCCGCGAAGCTTGGAGGGCTCGACGGGACGCCGGGACGGCGTAGCCGGGCCGGACGGCCTCGCGGCCGGTGCGGCGGCGGCCACCGCGGCCGCAGGGGCGGCGGCAGATGGGGCAGCGACGGCTGGTGCGGCGGCAGGTGGGGCAGCGGGTCCGGGCGGTGCGGCAGCCTGCGGGGGCTGCGGGGCGGCAGGCTGGGGGGGCTGGGGGGGCTGCGGGGCTTGCCGGGCCGCGTCGCTGGCCGGGCCGCGAAGGGCTCGGGCGGCGTCGAGCACGTCCTGCTTGCGGATGCGGCCGCCGACGCCGGTCCCGGCGAGGGAAGCCAGGTCCACCCCGTGCTCGGCGGCCAGCTTGCGGACCAGCGGGGTGACGTAAGGGCTATCGGCGCCGGTCAGTCCCGGGGGGGCCAGCTGAGTCGGACCGTTCGCGGCCGGGGGGGCCGCGGCCTGCCCGGAGGCTGGTGGCGGTGGCGGCGCCGGGGCGGCGGCAGGGGCCGCCGGTGGTGTCCACGCCTGCCAGGACGAGGCGGCCTGCGCTGGCACCGGCGTGGCTGACTGCGCCGGTGAGGGCGGGACGGATGGCTCGGGCCGGGCTTGGGGCACGGTCACCGGCCGGGGCCCGCCCGGGCCGCCGAGGTCCGGGGGAGGCCCGGTCGGCGGGGTGCCCAGGCCCGGGAACCCTTCCCCGGCGGGGCCGGTGGCGGCGCCCGGCGCGTAAGGTCCGCCCGCCGCCTGCGAGGCGCTGCCCTGCAGGGCGCTGTCTTGCGGGGCACTGGGGGCGGCCGGGCTGCCCTCGGCTGCCGTCTCGTCGATCACCGCAAGTTCGGCACCCACCGCGACCGTCTCATCCTCGGCCACGGTGATCCCGCGCAGTACGCCGGAAACCGGCGAGGGGATCTCGGTGTCGACTTTGTCTGTGGAGACCTCGAGCAGCGGCTCGTCCGCCTCCACACGCTCGCCTTCCTTTTTCAGCCACCGGGTGACGGTGCCCTCGGTGACGCTCTCGCCGAGCTGAGGCATGGATACGGAGACCGACATGGCTTCCCGTCACTCCTTCGTTTTCAGGGCTCACAACTGCTCGTGGCGCGGGGCATGGTGTGCGCGTACGGCCAGGTTCCGGTCATGCGTGCACGTGCAGGGGCTTGCCGGCGAGCGCGAGGTGCGCTTCGCCGATCGCCTCCGACTGGGTTGGATGCGGGTGGATGAGCTGGGCCACGTCCGATGGCTGCGCGTCCCAGTTGTAGATCAGCTGGCCTTCGGCGATGAGCTCGCCCACCCTGGCCCCGACAAGGTGCACGCCGAGCACCGGTCCAGGCTGGCCGGACGCGTCCTCGGGGGCGGTGGCGATGACCTTCGCCGCCCCCTGCGTCTGCAGGATAACGCTCTTGCCGTTCCCACCGAGGTTGTACGTGAACTCTGTGGTGTCGATGCCGCGCTCCGCGGCGATCGCGGAGGTGATACCTACCGAGGCGACCTCCGGGTCGCTGTAGGTGATCCTCGGCACCCCGTCGTAGTCGATCGGCGTGACCTTGAGCCCTCCGACGCGCTCCGCGACCATGATCCCCTCGGCAAAGCCGACATGCGCGAGTTGCGGGCCGGGGATGAGGTCACCCACCGCGGAGATCGTCGGGACGTTGGTCCGGCAGTATTCGTCGACCCTGACGAAGCCGCGCTCCACGGAGACTCCCGCTTCTTCGTAGCCGAGGCCTGCTGAGACAGGCCCCCGGCCCACGGCGACCAGGAGCAGGTCCGCGTCGAGCGTCTTCCCGCCTTCCAACGTTACTGTCACGCCGGTGGCCGATTCCTTGGCGCTCTCGAACCTGGCCCCCAGCTCGAAGCCGATGCCGCGGCGGCGGAATGCGCGCTCCAGGAGCTTCGAGCTCGACTCCTCCTCGGGTGGCAGCAGGTGGGGCAGCATCTCGACGATCGTGACTTCCGCGCCGAACGAGCGCCACACGCTGGCGAACTCCACGCCGATGACGCCGCCGCCGAGAATTACCGCCGACCCGGGCACGTGGTCGAGCCGCAGGGCGTGGTCACTGGTAATGACCCGGTGGCCGTCGATTTCCAGGCCAGGCAGGCTCCGCGGCTCCGACCCGGTGGCCAGCACCACGTGAGCGCCCTCGTAGACGGTGTCGCCGACGCTGACCTGTGTCGGCGAGATGAGGCGTCCCTCGCCGTAGACGATCTCGATCTTGCGGCTGGCGAGCGTGCTCTGCAAGCCCTTCCACAGTCGGTCGACGACCTTGTCCTTGTAGGCGTTGACGCCTGGCATGTCCACGCCATCGAGCGTCGCCCGGATCCCGAAAGCCTCGCTGTCTCTCGCCAGGTCGGCGATCTCCGCCGCGTGCAGGAGCGCCTTGGTCGGGATGCACCCGCGGTGCAGGCAAGTGCCGCCGACCCGGTCCTTCTCGATGAGGGCGACCCGCTTGCCAAGTTCGGCCGCGCGGAGCGCGCACGCGTAGCCACCGCTACCGCCACCGAGGATCACGATGTCGTAGGGACCGCTGCTTTCCGCCACCAGAACGCTCCTTGATCCGATCGTCTTTCCGGGCCCGCCCGCTGCCGGGCCCGCCTACAGCCGCCCGTCCGCCACGTCCAAGGCGATCTGGACGAGGGTCCTGGTGGCCGCGCCCGTGCCGCCCTTGGGGGTATACCCGTGTGGCGCGCCGTCATTGAAGGCTGGTCCTGCGATGTCCAGATGTGCCCAGCGGACTCCGCTGGGCACGAACTCGCGCAGGAAGAGCCCGGCCACCAGCATCCCGCCGTAACGGTCGGCGGCCACGTTGGCCAGGTCGGCTACGGCCGAGTCCAGGCCCTTCCGGAGTTCGTCGGGCAGCGGCATCGGCCACATCGCCTCACCCGCCCGCCGGGCCGCGTCCACAATGGCGTCCCGCAGCGTATCGTCGTTGGCCATCACCCCGCCGATCCGCGGCCCGAGCGCCACCACCTGGGCCCCGGTCAGAGTAGCGACGTCGACGACCAGGTCGGGGGAATCCGCGGCCGACCTGGCGAGCGCATCGGCCAGGACGAGGCGGCCCTCCGCATCGGTGTTGAGCACCTCTACCGTGGTGCCGCCGTAGATGGTGAGCACGTCGGAGGGGCGCTGAGCGGTTCCGCTCGGCATGTTCTCGGCGAGTGGCAGGTAGCCGATGACCCGGACGGCCGGCCCGAGTTCCGAAATGGCCTGCATGGCGCCGAGGGTGGCGGCGGCGCCGCCCATGTCGGACTTCATCGCCTCCATGGCCTTGGACGGCTTCAGCGACAGGCCGCCGGAGTCGAAGGTGATGCCCTTGCCCGCGAACACCACGATCCGCCGCGCCCCGGGCGGGGCGTATTCGAGCCGGACCAGCCGCGGCGGGTGCACCGAGCCCTGGCCGACACCGAGGATGCCGCCGTAGCCGTTCTCCGCGAGCGCCTTCTCGTCCAGCACCTCGGCGTCCAGCCCGCAGGCCGCCGCGACCCGTTCCGCCTCGGCGGCGAGCGCCGTGGGCACCAGGTCGGATGGCGAGGTGTTGACCAAGTCGCGGACGAGCGCCACAGCGGCCGCCAGCACCTCGGCGCGGCGCACCGCACCGGCCGCTTCCGGCCCGCCGCCGAGCAGCGTCAGCGCGGCCGGGCGCGTGCCACCCCGCCGGTAGCGGCCGAACGAGTAGCCGCCCAGCAGCGCCCCCAGCGCGACCGCCTCGGCCTCGGTGGCGTCCCGCACGGGCATCGCCAGGGCAATCCGCGGGCCTGCGCTGGCCGAGCCTGCGCCGTCCCCGACTGCGCGATCCGGGGCCGCGCGATCCGGGGCTGCGCGATCCGGGGCTGCGCGATCCGGGGCCGCGCGATCCGGGGCCGCTCCGGCCGCGGTCACGTCGTCCCCGGCTGCGCCGGCCAGGCCGGTAGCTCGCCGGTCAGCGGCCGCCGCCGTGAGCGCCCGCACGGCTGCCCCGGCGGCCCGGCTGAGGGTCTCGCCGTCAAAGGGCGTGCTGGCATCGCCGGCGCCGGCGCCGATCCCGACGGCGACGATCAGCGGCGCGGCCAGCCGTCCCCCACTCGCGATCTTGGTGATTTCCTCCGGCTGCCCCGTGGCGCCCAGCGCGGCGAGCGTCGAGGCGAGGCTGCCGCCAAGCCTGTCGTCAATTTCTTCGGAGCCCGGCGCGGGGATCGGCCCGTCAGGCCCCTGGATCACTCCGACGACAACGGCGTCCGCGTCGACAGAGCGGGGCGGAGAGTCGCTGATGCTCAACGTCGTGGTCACGCGTCCGATGCTAGTGCCTGTCCGGTGCCGGGCTGTCCCAGGCCATGGCGCCGCGGTCAGTCCCCGCGGGAAGGCCTGGCGGCCAGTTCCGGCGGCCAGTTCAGGCGGTCCCGGCGGCGAGTGCGCGGGCCGGTCGAGTTGTCGTCGAGCTTGACTGGGATGCCGGTGGCCTTGGAGAAGGCGGCGGTCATCACCTTGTCGTAGCCTTGGGCTGAGTAGACGACAAACGTCACCTTGCCCGGCTTGGCAGCGGCCGCGCCCGTCGAGGACGACGAGCAGCCGGCCAGGGCAAGCGCGCCAGCGCTGATCCGCCATCACACCGGGTCACCATCGATGGTGCCACTGGAGGTCATGTGAACGCCGTTGCCCTTGTCCTTACTGTCTTCGTGGCCTGCTCGGTCGAGGCCGTCGAGGCCCTGACGATCGTACTCGCGGCCGGCCTGACCAGAGAGTGGCGCTCGACGTTCCAGGGCATGGCTATGGCCCTTGTCGTCCTCGCGGTCGTAGTGGCCGCCGCCGGCCCCGCCCTCACCCTGTTCCCGCTGGGCGCGCTGCGCCTGGTGGTGGGCGCGCTGCTGGCCGTATTCGGCCTGCAATGGCTGCGCAAGGGCATACTGCGCGCATCAGGCTACAAGGGCCTGCACGACGAGACGAGCATCTACGAGCGCCAGGTCGCGGCCGCCCGGGCGGCCGCCGCCGAACGAAGGCACGGCGTCCATGACTGGTATGCGTTCACGCTCTCCTTCAAGGGCGTGCTTCTCGAGGGCCTGGAGGTCGTGTTCATCGCGATCACGTTCGGTGCTAACCAGGGCAACGTGGGGCTCGCCGCCCTGGGCGCCGCGGCGGCCGTGCTCGTGGTCGCCGGGATAGGCGTGGCCGCGCGAGCCCCGCTGGCCCGTGTCCCCGAGAACACCATGAAGCTCGGGGTCGGCGTGATGCTGACGTCGTTCGGCACCTTCTGGGGCGCCGAAGGTGCGGGGGTGACCTGGCCGGGCAAGGACGCCGCCCTGCTGGTGATCGTCCCGCTCGTCGCGCTGGTGACGCTGGCCTACATAGTCTTGCTGCGCCGGTCCCATGCCGCTGCGCTCGCCGCGGCGGCGGCCCAGCCGACGGCGCCGGTGGTCAGCCCGAGCACCTCACCGGAGGGGGCACGATGAGTCGCTGGCTCCGCTCGTTCGGCGCGTTCTGGTACGACTTCGTCATCGGGGATGACTGGCGCGGGGCAGCCGCGGTGGCCCTCGCCCTGGCCGTCACGGCCCTGCTGGTTCACGCCGCGGGCGTGAATGCCTGGTGGCTGATGCCGCTGTGCGTCATCGCTGCCCTCGGCTGGTCACTGCGCCGGGCCACCAGCGGCGGGTCCTAGGCGACCCACCGGGCCTGTAGCCGGCCGCCGCGCTGACCTTCCGCTTACGCGCCAACCCCGGGAGTTAGCCCAGGTCGCGAGGCATCCCGAAACAAGTTTTGCATTTTGTGTTGGCAGATCATCATCAGCTCCCTCTTGCTAATGTCCACCCTGTGACAGCTGGGAGCTGATGATGAAGCCAGCCACGATCGGTATCCTGGCTACCTTGGCGTTCCTCGCCTCTGCATGTGCGGCAAAGCCCTCCGGTCATCCGAGCGTGAGTCCCGGCGGCCACGCCAGCACCGGCCGGCCGACCACGCCTGCCCGCACCGGGCGAAGCAGCGAACCCGAACCCAGCACCCTCCTGCTCGGTCACCTGATCATGCGCACGTCGGCCAGCTGGCGCGTCACTTACAGCGATGCCAGGGGTGACTACACCGTGAGCACCGGGAGTTGCCACGACGACGTGCTGCTCGGTTCGATGGGAGGCTCCAGGTGTCCGTCGTTCAGCATGATCGTCGGGGCGGGCGGGACGGCCGGCCCGGTCCCGACGGAACAGACCTACAGCCCTGACCAGCCGTACGACCCCTCCTCAGGCGGCCTGGGCTGCCCGGGCAAGGCAGGCAGCCAATGGCGGCGGCTCGGCCCGAGCAACTCCTATAGCCAAGGCTTTGCCCACGTCACCAGCGACGCGACGGCTTACTACACAGTCTGGAGGATCGGCTGCGGACTCGTCGGCCCGGATGGCTCCGCGACTCCCTCGTTCTATTTCGAGCAGCGGGACTGGTACCTCCCCGTGTCGCAGATCCTGATCGTGGACGAGTACTCGATATCCGGGCTGGCCGCCGTGCTGGCCGCCGCCACCTGGCGCTGACCGCGGCCCGGACGCCAGGCTGCCGCTCAGGCGCTCAGGCGCTCAGGCGGCACCCGGTTCTTAACGAAGCGCCAGCCGCTTAGGGCATCGGCCATCGCTGCGACGACGGACGCCCGGGCGGCCCGGCTGGCGGGCAGCACCGCGGCGAGCAGGCCAGCGCACGCGCCGAGGACGAGATACAGAGCAAACCGGCTGTACGGGATGGATACCACGCCACCGCGCCCTGGGGTGCCGGGACGGGCCGGGTCCACCTCAAGGAGGACCCCGGAGTGAGCCTCAGGCGGTGCCGCGCGCCCTGACCAGGCCCGTCTCATAGGCGTAGACCACGGCCTGGACCCGGTCCCGCAGCCCGAGCTTGGCCAGCACCCGGCCGACGTGGGTCTTGACCGTGGCCTCCGACACGAACAGCCGCTGCGCGATCTCGGCGTTCGACAGGCCCTGCGCGACGTGGGCCAGCACCTCGCGCTCCCGTACGGTGAGGCAGGCCAGGTCCGGCGGCGCCGGGTCATTCCCGGCCGGGAACAGGGGCGCGAAACGGTCGATCAGCCGGCGGGTCGTCGACGGCGCGACCACGGCGTCACCGGAGTGCACCGCACGGATTGCGAACAGCAGTTCCTCAGGCGGAACATCCTTGAGCAGGAACCCGCTAGCCCCGGCCTTCAGCGCCGCGTACGCGTACTCGTCGAGGTCGAAGGTGGTGAGCATCAGGACCCTGGGCCGGTCGCCGGCCCGGCATATCTGCCGCGTCGCCTCGACGCCGTCGAGCCTGGGCATCCGCACGTCCATCACCACCACGTCGGCCGCCACGGACCGCAGCAGCTGCGTTGCGGCGAGGCCGTCGCCTGCCTCACCGACCACGGACATATCTGCCTGCGCGTCAAGGACCATACGGAACCCGGTCCGCACCAGTTCCTGGTCATCGACCAGGAGTATCCCGATGGTCACTAGGGCCCGGCCCTCAGGCCCATTGGCAGAACGGAAACCGGGCGTGCTGCCGTCAGGCTCCCGCCGTCCGCCGGGCCGGGCGGCTCGCCGGGGGCCGTCATCCGTGCGGGCGCCAGCGGAAGCCTCGCGGTGACCCGATAGCCTCCGCCGGGCCGGGGGCCGGCCTGGAGTGTCCCGCCGTACAGGGCCACCCGTTCGTGCATGCCGGTCAGCCCGTGCCCGGCGCCATCGGCCGCCGCGGCAGCGCCACGGCCGTCGTCGGTGATCCGCAGCACCAGCACGTCCTCGCAGTACCGCAAGGTCACCTGGGCGGACGCGTTCGGGCCCCCATGCTTGCGCGTGTTCGTCAGCGACTCCTGGACGATCCGGTACGCGGCCAGGGCCACCCCGCCCGGCAATGGGCCCGGCACCCCTTCCACGGTGAAGGCCACGGCTAGCCCGCTGGCCCGCGTCTGCTCCAGCAGTTCGCTGAGCTGGCCGATCCCCGGCAGCGGGGCGAGCCCCGTCTCCCCGTCTCCGCTGCGCAACACGCCGAGCAGGCGGCGCATCTCGGCCAGCGCCTGACGGCCGGTACTGGCGATGGCGGCCAGTGCCTGACGGGCCTTCTCCGGCTCACTGTCGAGAGCGTAGGACGCGCCGTTCGCCTGCACCACCATCACGCTGACGTTGTGCGCGACCACGTCGTGCAGTTCACGGGCGATCCTGGCCCGCTCGGTGGCCGCCGCGATCTGGGCCTGCGCGTCCCGTTCCCGCTCCAGCCGGGCGGCGCGGTCCTCCAGCGAGGCGTAGTAGGCCCGCCGGTACCGCATCGAGTCACCGAGCACCCAGGCGAGCAGCGCCGGCCCGGCGAACATGATCGAGCCCACAACGATCGTCTGGAGGACGCCCAGCCGGACGGGCGTCCAGCGGACCACGCCGACCACCGAGCCGAGCAGGCAGATAGCCAGGCCGGCGATGGAGACCCGCCGGGGCCGGTAGGCGGCCAGCGTGTACAGCAGGACGACGACGGCGAGGTCCGCTGCGCTCGGCCGCGAAGTGAGCAGGACCTGCAGGGCACCGATCGCGGTGGCTGCGACGAAGGCACCCACCGGGTACTTGCGCCGGAACACCACCGGGATCACCAGCGCCAGGCTGAACGGCAGGGCGACCCAGCGCCCGCCGCTCCCCGCGATCACTGAGCCCGTGCCGATGAAGACGAGCACCAACGCCAGAACGCCGTCCACCAGCCTCGGGTGACGGCGCAACCAGGCGTATAGGGTCGCCACGCACCAAGGGTACGGCCCGGACCTGCGCCTGGTCGTCATCCTGCTGGCGGGGCCGGTGTCATCCTGCCGGGTGATGCTCCCGAGCGGGAGATGCGGCCGCGGTGTTTCCTGCGTGACGGCGGTGGCCTTGACGGACCCGGGTGGCTACTCAGCGGCCTGTCAGAGGAGTCCTTTGACAGACCACTAGGGTTCCGACGTGACCGATTGCCTTTTCTGCCGCATCATCGCCGGCGAGGTGCCCGCGCACTTCGTGCTGGATGACAGCGACGTGGTGGCGTTCCTGGACGCCCGGCCGGTATTCAAGGGGCACGTGCTGGTCCTGCCGCGCCAGCACTACGAGACGCTGGCCAGCTTGCCGGAAGACCTGGTCGGGCCGCTGTTTACCAGGGTCCGACGGGTCAGCGCGGTGATGCCGGAGGCCCTCGGCGCTCAGGGCAGCTTCGTCGGCCTCAACAACACGGTCAGCCAGAGTGTCCCGCATGTGCACGTCCACGTCGTGCCGCGCACCCGCGGCGACGGCCTCCGCGGCTTCTTCTGGCCACGGCAGAAGTACGCCGACGACGCGGAGGCTGAGGTCTTCGCGTCGAAACTGCGCGATGCCCTGGCCGCCCCGCCTGGGCCCACCGTCGGTCCCCCAGCCTGAGGCGAGGCGCATGGCGCGGGGCCCGCAGGGTCCCCCCCCGGGCCGCACCCCCCGGCACCGGGTCCGGGGTGCGGACCACTGCCCGCGCCCCTGACCCGCCGCCCGCACGGCCCACCGCTTGTGACGGCGGCCTGCCTCCAGGCGCCGTGTCCGCGCCTCGCCTCAGGACGATGACAGCTAATCGTGATGTCACTCGCCCCGCTATCCCCGGATTCCGGGATGCGTGGGCCGCTTGCGCTGGATTTAGGATGCGGACAGCGGTAGGTGTGGGCTCTGCTGAGCAGCGGGACTGCGGGCTCAGGCGACAGGTACAGGCGGGACGGCGATGGCGCACGACTCAATCACGCCAGTGACCGCGCATGTCGCCACGCCGTCCGGCCAGCTGATAGCGGTCCCCGAGGGCACCAGGCTGGTGTTCGGCCGGGGGCCTGACGCGGACCTGACGATCTCCGCGGGCCGGGGTCTCTCCCGCCGGGCTGGCGTGGTGACCGCGGTGAGCGGTGGCGCCTGGGTGGCCAACATCAGCCGCACCCACGCCCTGTACGCCGAGGGCGACGGCTACCGGATACGGCTGCCTCGCATGGAACAGCACGGGGAGCCGTCCGGGGGGTGGTTCGTGCGGGCGGGAACGACCTTGGTGGGCTCGCGCACGATGCTCGACGAGGGGCAGGCGCTGCACGTCGTGGTGGCCGGCCAGGGCGAGGAGCACACCGATGTCGAGGGCGCCCGTCACCGGCCGGACGGCGAGCAGACGCTGCTCCCGCTGTATCTGGACCCGATGACCAAGCTCTTCCTCGTCGCCTTGATGTGGTGCCAGCCGTGGCTGCTCGACCCGTCCCGCACTACTCCGCTGCCGCGCACGCCGGAAATCGCCCGGGCCGCCCTGGAGGCGACCGGCGCCTACCACGAGCTCGAGCGTTTCGACGGTGATCCGGTGTTCCGGGACCGGCTATCGGCCCGGGTCGCCGAGCACGTCAAGGTGCTGCGCCGCAAGATCGGCGATCGCGGCCTGGTACGGGCCGACACCCGGCTCTCCGATGAGGTGGTCGTGCAGGTGCTCCTGGAGCACGGCATCATCACCGTGGCCGACCTGGCCAGGCTGGGCGATGCGGCATGGTGTTCCCGGCAAGAGGACCTGTGGTGGACCCAGGCGCCCTGACCAGGCGCCCCGACCGGGTGGCCGGCTGACCGCTGGCGGGTCCGACTTGCCCGCGCCGTCAGGCGGTTGCTGGCCCAGGGTCGCCGCGAATACGCTTGAGCAACAGGCGGCGGCAGAACACCGGAGCAAGTGGCTTGCCGCGGACCAGGTTCGTCGGCTCGTGACCGCGCCGCGCATGTTCTCTGCGAGCTGACGCGGGAAAGAACGCCACCCGCCAGGAGGTTCCCGCCGCTATGCACCCCGGTCCCGGCCCCGGCCCGCTCCACATGATGCGCGGATTCGCTACCGACTCGTCGGTGACCAAGCAGCAGCTGAAGCGGGGGACCGTCCGCAGGATCGCGGGATATGCGCGGCCCTACCGCTGGGATCTCGCGATCTTCCTGCTGGCCGCCGCGCTGGACGCGGTGATCACGGTGACGATCCCGGTGCTGCTCGGGTTGGTCATCGACCGCGGCGTCCTGCCGAAGCGGGTCGATGTCGTGCTGGCGGTGGCCACGGCCATCGCCGGGCTGGCCATCTTCGACGCGTTCCTCAACCTCGTCCAGCGCTGGTACACCGCGCGGGTCGGCCAGGGCCTGATCTACGACCTGCGCACGGAGGTGTTCGACCACGTGCAGCGGCAGCCGGTCGCGTTCTTCACCCGGGCGCAGACCGGCTCGCTGGTGAGCAGGCTGAACAGCGACGTGATCGGCGCGCAGCAGGCGCTGACCTCGACGCTGGTGTCTACGGTGTCAAGTACACTGCAGCTGATTCTGGTGCTGGTCACGATGCTCTACTTCTCCTGGCTGGTGACGGTCATCGCGCTGGTGCTGATACCGATGTTCATCATCCCGGCCCGCCTGGTCGGGCGCAGGCTGCAGCGTCTGACCCGGGAGTCGATGCAGCTCGACGCGGCGTTGGGATCGACGATGACTGAGCGGTTCAACGTCGCCGGCGCCATACTGGCGAAGCTGTTTGGCCGGCCGCGGGAGGAGTCCGGCCTGTTCGCCGAGCGGGCGGCCAAGGTCAGGGACATCGGCGTGGTCCAGGCGCTGTACGGCAGCTCGCTGTTCATCACGCTGACGCTGCTCGCGTCGCTTTCCACCGCGGTGGTCTACGGGGTGGGCGGCGACCTCGTCGTCCGCGGCGCCTTCCAGGTCGGCACGCTGGTTTCCATGGCCCTGCTGCTGACCAGGCTGTATGGGCCGATCACTGCGCTGTCTAACGTTCAGGTCAATGTGATGACCGCGCTGGTCAGTTTTGACCGGGTGTTCGAGGTGCTCGACCTGAAGCCGCTGATCGAGGACCGGCCGGACGCGGTACCGCTCGTGCTTGCGGCGCAGGGCAACGGATCAGCCCGCACCGCCGGGCCAGCAGCGGACATCGTCTTCGACCATGTCTCGTTCCGCTACCCGGCCGCGTCCGAGGTCTCGCTAGCGTCGCTGGAGTCCATTGCCCTGCCTGCGCCCGAGCGAACGGATGCGAGGCTGGGCGTTCTGCACGACGTGAGCTTCACCGCCCCCGCCCGGCAGCTGACCGCCTTGGTCGGGCCCTCAGGCGCGGGCAAGACGACGATCACTCACCTCGTGTCCCGGCTGTATGACCCCGACCAGGGCGCGGTGCGCATCGGCGGGTTCGACATCAGGCTCGTGACTCAGGAGTCGCTGCACGACTCGGTCGGCGTGGTGACCCAGGACGCACACCTGTACCACGACACAATCCGGGCCAATCTCGCGTACGCCCGTCCCGGGACAACCGAGGAGGAACTGATCGAGGCGTGCCGGGCGGCGCAGATCTGGGACCTGATCTCGGTGCTGCCCGACGGCCTGGACACCATCGTGGGCGACCGCGGCTACCGGCTGTCGGGCGGCGAGAAACAGCGGGTCGCCCTGGCCCGGTTGCTGCTGAAGGCACCGGCCGTGGTGGTGCTCGACGAGGCCACCGCGCATCTGGACTCCGAGTCGGAGGCCGCCGTCCAGCAAGCGCTCGCCACGGCCCTGGCCGGCCGCACCTCGCTGGTCATTGCCCACCGGCTGTCCACCATCCGCGAGGCCGACCAGATCCTGGTCATCGACGACGGCCGGGTCCGCGAGCGCGGCCGCCACGACGAGCTGCTCGCGTCCGGGGGGCTGTACGCCGACCTGTACCGGACCCAGTTCGCCCGCCAGGAGCCCGCCCGCGCCGGCCTGAGGCCAGGGCCGCCGGGAGAGCATCCCCCGCCGCATCCGCCTCCGGGAGTTCATGATCTGGCTCTGCCCGGGAGGCCCTGGCCCGGGCGACCCGGCCCGGGCCAGCTCGGCAGCCCGTGACCCAGCCGTTCCCCAGTGGATCGTCAGCCAGTCAGGCGAGACGCCGAGTGCAGCCACTCGAGCATGTCGGGCGGAGCTAGCTGGGCGGCACGCGCGTAGTAGGCAGCCATCTCCTCGTCGCTGAGAATTTCGCGCCCGGCCCCCGAGGTGCCCCGGCGGAAGAACAAGGCAGTGTCTACGGAGATCCCGGGGGGGATCGGAACGAGGTCGTCCGCGCGGTCTCTCATGCGCTCGAACGTGGCCGCCTGAGTGAGCGCGGGCCAGGCCTGCTCCGGAACGGCTATCCCGAGCCTCCCGGCGAGCCAGCGCATCTGGCCCTCCAGGTCTGCGAGCAGGTCGTCGTAGCGCATCAGCAGCACGTTCGGCTCGCCGCGTCTGGCCCAGGCATCGGACAGGTGCCACATAACGCCGGGCAGCGAGTCCGGGTACCGGCGGGGATCGTCATCGTCGGCGATCCACCTGAGCAGAGCGTCGTGCAGCGCCTCGCGTGACGCGGGCGGCTTGAGCGGCGCGGGCGGCTTGGGCGGCGCGGGGGGCCTGAGCGGCTTCAGCGGCCTGGGCGGCTTCGGCGGCATCGGCGGCCTGGACTGGCCGGTGGGCCGCCGTTCCGGCGGGGGGCCGATGCTGTCGGGCGGGGGGCCGATGATTTCGTTGTGGCGGCAGAGCGACACGAAGGTGTCGAGCGGATGCCGGGCCGTCACGATATAGGTGACCCGGGGGTCGAGAGGAATCCCGTCCAGCGGCGTATGCGTCTTGATGAAGCGCCGGTGCCGCTGCTCGCCAAGCTGGGCGTACACGAAGTCATGCGGCATGGCCATGTTGTCCAGCCACGGCGAGAGGTCCCCGAGTGGCTCCGGCAGCTCGGGCGTCTGGAAGATCAGCAGTGCGCAGATCATCTGCACCCAGGTCGTCCCGCTCTTGCGCCGGGTGCTGATCACGATGTCGCCAGGCCGAAACCGAAAGCCGAGCCACCGGCCACTGTCCTCGCCAGGCGATTGATAGTGGAACGGGGCGCTGACCACGCTGGGAGCGTAGCAGAGACGCCGGCCAGCACTGCTGCGCGAGCAGGGCCACTCAGACCTGGCTCACCGTGGCCGGCATGTCGCCAAACGGCAAGCCGTCCGTCGACCAACGTCACTCACGTCACTTCGGCCCCAAAGGCTAGTAGGGCCTTACACCACCACCACAGCGGCGCCAACATGGGCGGCGGGCCTGTTACCGTGGGCGCTGTCGTCGTAGCCTATTCTGGGATCTATGCTCCGGGCCTGGCCCATCGATCGGGGAAGATGCATACATGATTCGAAATGGGGATGCCCTCAGGCTTCGCAACATGGAGGTTAATCCGATTCGTCGCCCGGCTCCTTTGCAAGAGTCCGCGGCGGCGATCCTTTCCGTCGGAAGCGCATTTCCAGACCGATCCTATTCGCAGGAAGAGATCGGGGCGCTCCTCGGCCTGGAGAACAGGGTTGTGAAGAAGCTTCTCCGTTCGTCCCATATCCAGAAGAGGCATCTCTACCTTCCGGCAAAAGACGCCCGCACTGGGCGCCTGCTCCCTGAGTCCGCAGCCGACCTCCATGCTAAGTTTCGGGAAGGAGCACTCGAGATCGGATCGCGGGCCATTCACGCCGCGCTCGACGCCGTATCGCTGTCCACGGCGGATGTCGACTACATGCTGTGTGTCACCTCGAGCGGCTTCATGGTCCCCGGGCTCAGTTCGCTCTTCTCGCGAGAACTAGGGTTTGACCGCAAGCTCCTCCGGGCGGACGTTGTGGGCATGGGATGCAACGCCGGATTGAATGGGTTGAACCCGCTCGTGCAGTGGATAAGGAACCATCCAGGTCAGGTGGCGCTCCTGGTCTGCTGTGAGATTAACTCCGCGATGTACATTCTTGATGAGACTCCGCGCACCGGCATCGTCAACAGCCTTTTCGGCGACGGTGCGGCCGCAGCCGTGCTGACCAGCTGTACCGGGAACAGCACCGGCCCTGCGTCATTCGGCCCGGCGCCATCCGGCCCGGCGCCATGCGTGATCGATTTCGAGAGCTTTTGCATCCCCGAACAGTGGGCGGCTATGCGGTTCGACTGGAATGCCCCTGCTGGAAAGTGGAGCTTTTATCTCGACCGAGATATCCCCTATGTCATAGGCTTCAACATTCGCGAGCCTCTGGAAAGGCTGCTGGAGCGGAATGGCCTGGATTTCTCCGCCATCAAGCACTGGGTACTGCACACCGGCGGAGGTGCGGTGATCGACTCCGTCAAGCTCAGCCTGGGGCTCGAGGAGCACGATGTTCGTCACACGCGCTCCGTGCTGCGCGACTACGGGAACATCTCGAGCGGTAGCTTCCTGGTCAGCCTGGAGCGCCTGCTTGCTGAAGACTGCGCATCGGCTGGCGATCGAGGCGTCATGGTCACGATGGGCCCGGGAGCCCAGATCGAAACCGCGCTTCTCCAATTCGGGCAGGCCGAGACATGCTGACCATGATCGATGAGGGTGACGGCGAGCGAGTACTGACGGTCCAGATCCATGAGGCGACGATCGGCGCCGAGCTCATCAGCGCGCTCGAGTCCGTGCTGAACAATGTTGAACACGGCGAGATCGAGAACTTCGTGCTTCAGTTCAGCGGCGACCCAGACTCGGTCACCGGAGAGTTCCCGTCGTGGCGACCCGGTCCGGTCCGGAGCGACATGCGGTATTTCGCCCGCTGGGATGAGGCTCTCTCGCGGATTTCCAGGCTGAAGGCCAAGACGTTCGCGGCCTACGACGGCAGGGTCGGCGCGGCGGCCGTCCATGTCGGCTTGGTCATGGATCTGCGGCTGGCCTCGGCGCAGGCCAGGCTCTCGCTGGGGAGCCTTTCCGAGGGGCGCTTCCCAGGTATGGGGGCGTACTGGCTGCCGAAGTTCGTCGGTCTCGGCCATGCGCGGAGGATTTTCCTGCTCGGTGAGGATATAACGGCCGAGCACGCGTCCCGGCTCGGGCTCGTGGACGTTGTTGACGACACCGTCGAGGCAGTGGTAGATGCCACGATCAAGGCCATGCGCCCAGTAACGCCGGAGGCGGCGTGCTTTACCCGCCGAATTCTTGACGACTGCTATTTGCTGGAGCGTTCCGCGGCGGCCGAGCTGGCCAAGGCGGCTCGATACAAGGTGGGAATTCCGAATCATGACGACTAAGCGCAGTGGCGAGCGTCAGCGCGAGAAGGAGTGGTCAATGTCCGAAACCCTCAACCCCAGTTCACCTCGCAGTTCGCCCCGCACGGGTACCGTTCTTCCCGAAGGCCGGCCCTTCTGGATCGTCGACGGGCAAGCCTACGACTTTACGGAGTGGATGGGCCGTCATCCCGGCGGCTCGATATGGTTCGCGCAAACTGAGGGCCGCGATATCAGCGCCCTGCTCCACACATACCACCGGGAGCCAGCCCGGCTACAGAAGGTCCTCGCGAAGTACCAGATTGAAGAACTCGCCGGCCAGGACGTACGCCCCAAGCTTGTTGCACCCTTCCGATTCAGCGAGAAGAACAAAGCCCCCAAGCTTGGTGTACCCACAGAGATGGACATACTCCCCAAACTTGGTGTACCCCCCTTCCTGCTGCCTCCAGAATTCAACGCGCCTACGGATCTGCCGAGACTCGATTATCGGGACGAAGGAAGCCTGCTGGCGGCGATCCGTCAGAGGGTCAATGCCAAGTTCTCCAAGCAGGCACTGAAAAAGTACGACCGCGTGTTTGACGTTGTGACGTGGATTATCGCTATCGCGCATGTCGCTACGCTGGCCCTCCTTATCACCAAGATAATACCTGCCTGGGCATTCGTCGTCATCATGGTGGTGACGCGAACCTCGCTGGCGGGCGCAGGCCATTACCACCTCCACAGGAAGTGGAAGCAGAGGCAGCAGCACAAGTACACGCTGCCGTTCGGAAAAGCGCTCTTCGACATCAACTACGTCGGCACGAGCCTGATTGGAACCGATGGGCACGTGCTACTGCACCATCCTTATCTGGGCTCCGGAGCGGATGTGAAGAAGACGTTCTTCGACGGTATGCTCCGGCTGCATCCTATACTCCGGATCCCGGGCTACACGCTGCACAAACTCGGCATATGCCTGACCGGGCTGCCTCTCCGGGGAAGGGAGATCACCAAGTTCGAGCGTCCCAGGCCGAACCCGCGTAGCGACGCGCCATTCATCCGGGATGGAATCCGAGCAGATTTCTGGCTCATCCGCGCGTGGATCGTGGTTGAGTTTGCCCTGTGCCTGGCGACCGGTTACATCCTGGCCTGGCTGGTGCAGTTCTTCTTGACTTTGTGGTTCAACACCTTCCTCGTCGTGGCCAGCCATGACTTCGAGGAGCCGAACAGCGAGGAGGAGCTCGCTGTGATCCCCGAGCCGCTGCGTGATGACTGGGCGGCGAGGCAGATCTGCCTGAGCTACGACCTGAGCGTGGTCGGCAACCGCTGGATCGACCTTTTCCTCAGCGCCGGCCTAAGCCCCCACCGCGTCCATCACGTCCTGCCGTGGCAGGGTTCCGGCTTCGCCAACCTCGCCTCGGAGGATGCGGTCAGAGAGGTGTGCGCCGAGGTCGGCATAGCCTGGGAGCGTCCTCGGAACCTGATCCTGGATCGGTTTCCGGCCGTGATGAAGCACTATCTGACCTGTCCGGTGAAGCCTTCCCTGCTGCGCATGCTCTCCATGCAGCCTCCGCCCGGCATGCAGCCTCCGCCCGGCATGCAGCCTCCTTCGCCCGGCATGCAGCCCCCGCCCGGCATGCAGCCCCCGCCTCCGGACGGTATGCAGCCCCCGCTCCCGAACCCGCTCGGCACGCAGCCGCGCTCATCGGTCTGGGATCACATCGGCGAGCTCTTCCGCTACACGTCTGAGGGCTGGAGAGGAGTCGGCGTCTGATCGCGGCTGCCGCAACCGGCGATCAGGCACTCCTCGAGGAGGTCCAGCGGCGTGGCGGCTGGCCCTGGCCGGGTCCTGATGCGCCCAGCGTGGGCTGCGGAGCCATCTCCCGCTTCTCTCCTTTGCGTGCTGGCACGCCACCCATGAGGCCGATTCCCTAGGCCCGCTGTGCCCTGGTTGCGGGGAGTGCGAGGCATATCGACGGCGCTGCGCGTCAGGGGTGCCGTTTCTTGCCTGCGGCGCATATCGTCACTGCTATGGCCGAGTGGTGGTCCATCGAGGTATTTGATGGCGAGTTGCTGCCGGCCACGCGCTGGCGGGATACCTACTCGTCCACGCTGATCGAGTCGGCCATCGCGCATGGCGCGACCGACTGGGCGTGGCATATTCATCGCTGGGGCGTGGTCTTCGAGGTGGTGTTCGACGCGGACGCGCAGTGGGAGGCATTCCGCGATCTGGCCGCGGTCCGGGCTGCGCTCGACGCGGTGCCGGATCCAGTGAACGGGCTGCTGGTGTACCGCGGCCGGGGCGGCGGCGCGGGCGCGACGTCGCCACGCAGGCCCAGACCTGCAGCCGGCGCCGGCGCGATGGCGCTTCCCGAGCCGGCCGACGAGCCGCGGATTGACCTGACCAGCGTGGCGCCGGACGACGCCTTCGCGTCTCCCGCGCCGCGATGAGCCCACGCCACCTGCTGCGGAGGGCATCCGTGCGGCGATTGATGCCCCGTTCTGTAAGCGCTGCGCCTGGGACAGTGCAGGATGGATGCATGAGGGATACCAGAACCACGGCCGTCGGGCTGCGGTCAGCAATCGAGAGAAGCGGTTACTATCCCGGCCTGGTGGCCGATGCGGTCTCGTCCGCGCTTGGCACGGAGGCGGTCGTCTCCTTTGTCGTGCATCACGACGCGCTTTTCGACCCGGCCATGGAAGTGCGCCGTCACATGACCGTCCTCGTTCTGACGCCAACCAGGCTGGTCTACTCGCATACCGACGAGAACCCGGCCGAGGAGCCAGGCGCGCGCCCGCAGGCGGAGACCAGCACCGAGGCGGTCCGGACCTCCCGGATCTCCTCCGTCGCGGTGACGAGGGTTGTGCCAGATCCCGCGTCGTATGTGCCCGGGGTGACCATGCCGACCGAGGTGGTGCTGACCGTCGGCTGGAACGTGCTCTCTCATGTCGAGCTCGAGCCGGCCCACTGCGGTGACGAGAACTGTGAGGCTGATCACGGCTACAGCGGCACCATTACCGCCGACGACCTGACCATGCGGGTGAGCGAGGCCGCGGACGGCGAGGATGCGGTGCGCCAGGTCCTGGCGTTCGCCGGCGCGCTGGCCGAGGCGACCGCTGCGCCGGAACGCTGACGGGCCCGGTATGACCTATGCTCCGATGATCCTGCCCACCGTGCCGCATTACGGGGAGGGGAGCCTGGCCGATCTGGCCTGTTCCCTGCTGGCCTCGCTGGGGGTCGGCGGCGAGCCGGATCCGCTGGGCCTGCCGGAGACGACGCGTGCCTGCCTGCTGATCGTGGACGGCCTCGGCTGGGAACTGCTGCGCGACCACCCGGCCGCGGCGCCGTTCCTTTCCGAACTCGCGGTCACCGGCAGGCCGCTGACCGCGGGATTCCCCGCCACCACGGTGACCAGCCTGACCTCGCTGGGCACCGGTCTGGTACCGGGGATGCACGGGATGCTGGGCTACCAGGTGGCGGTGCCGGGCGACGGCAGGCTGCTCAACGGGCTGCGCTGGGATAAGCGGATCGATCCCCTCGCGTGGCAGCCCTGTCCGACGATCTACGAACGGGCCACGGCGGCTGGGCTCGGCGCCTACCGGATCGCCGCGTCCGCGCTGCAGCGGACGGGATTCTCGGTGGCCGCGATGCGCGGTGCCGACTACCGTCCGGCGGACAGCCTGGGCGCGCTCGTGGCGCAGGCCGCCATCGCCCTGGCCGATTCGGATGGTGGCCTGGTCACGGTCTACCATGCCGAACTCGATGGCACCGGGCATTCGTTCGGCAGTGCGTCTGATGCCTGGCTGTACCACCTCGCGCACGTGGACAAGCTGGCCGAACAGCTGGCGGGCTCGCTGCCCGGCGGCGCCGTGCTCCATGTGACCGGCGATCACGGCATGGTGGACGTGCCCGTCGAGGAGAAGATCGATGTGGATACGTCGCCCGCCCTCCAGGAAGGGGTCGCGCTACTGGGCGGCGAGCCGCGGGCCCGGCACGTGTATGCCAAGCCGGGCGCGGCGGCCGATGTGCTGGCCGCCTGGCGTGAGGTGCTGGGCGGCCGAGCATGGGTGGTGTCCCGGGATGAGGCGATCGCGGATGGCTGGTTCGGCCCCGTCAACCCCGCCTTCCGGGAGCGGATCGGGGATGTCGTCGCCGCCCCGACTGATTCCTGGGCCATAGTGACCAACCAGGCCGAGCCGCTCGAATCCGCGCTGATCGGCATGCACGGCTCGCTGACCTCGGCCGACCAGCTCGTGCCGCTGCTCACCTTCAGCGTCGGCTGACCGGCGCGGCAGGCGTGCAGTTGTGAATCCACTGATCGACGTGACCGCACTGACCAGGGCGCTGGCCGGGCAGGATCCGCCTACTGTGCTTGATGTGCGCTGGCGGGTCGGTGGCCCGCCCGGACTCGGGGATTACCTGGCTGGCCATCTGCCTGAGACTGCGTTCGTTGACCTGGACCAGGATCTGGCCGGCCCGCCTGGGCCGGGCGGCCGTCATCCGCTGCCCGAGGTTGCTGCCTTCCAGGCCGCTATGCGCAGGGTCGGCGTGTCCGACGGCCGGCCCGTGGTGGTCTACGACG
>DASWFT010000258.1:0-1714 GCA_036394075.1 Streptosporangiaceae bacterium | reverse complement strand
CGGTAGCTATTCAGCCTGAGTGGACTGGGGTGCGCGATCAGCGGGCCGGGATGGGCTGATAGGTGACGAGCTGGTGCGGCGTGGGTATATTAGCCGGGCCTGATGGCGCCGGGTAGCCAGGGTCCGTCGGTGAAGAGCTGGGTGAGTGCGTCGAGCTGGTCGATGCCCCATTTGGCGGCGGTGGACAGGTAGGACTGCACCACGGCGAAGTCGGCGAGCCCCTCGAGGGTGCGCCAGCAGCCGCCGGAGGTGCGCATCTGTACCTTGACGGGGCGGACGTCGCGTTCCGCCTGATTGCTCGTGAACCCGACGGCCAGGTCGGTGGTGAATCTCAGGATCATGTCCTGGTGGTCGCGGAACCGGCGGGCCAGCCGCAGGCCGTCTTTGCCGGCCCGGCTGCGGCGGCCCTGGTTGTCGGCGATGCCCTTGGCGACCGCGCCCCGGTACCAGGAGCGGATCTCGGCGAGCGCCGCGTCATCAAGGCGGGCGTTCCCGGCGGCGCGGGCGGCGGTGGCCTTCGCGTTCGCGTGGATGAGCAGGTCGGCCATGGACCGCGCCCATACCTGCCTGTCCGGATCGAACTCGAAGACGCCGCGCAGGTCCCGCAGTCCGTGCGCTCCGCACCAGGCGTGCAGCGCGTCGCCGAGGTGCTTGTACCCGGCGTAGCCGTCACGGACGATCGTCCCGGAGTAGCCGGGCAGGATGCCGCCGGCGTCGATGTCCTCAGCGGCCCGGCCGCCGGTATGCATGCAGGTGAGGAACTCGGTGCAGGCGACGTGGACGTAATGCAGTTTCCCGGCCGTGCGGGCGGGGGTCTCGTCGGCATACAGCACCGCGGCGTCGCGGAGCAGGCCGCGGACCCGGTCCATGAACGGGTCCAGGCGGGCGGCGGCCCTGCCGCGGACCCCGGCCACGAACCCGGCTGAGACTTTCACCCCGGCCAGGGACGCGACCAGGGCCGCTGCCCGCCCGGCCGGCAGGTAATGGGCGCAGACCGCCAGCGCCGCCCGGGCATGCACCCCGGGCCCGTACTGGACGCGGCCGGTGACGTGCGCGGGCGCTAGGCCGATGCTGACGGTGCCGCAGTTTCCGCATGTCTTCGCCTGCACCTGGTACTCGATCACTGCCGGCGGCGGCGGGGGCGATGCCTCGAACACCTGGCGTTTCTGCACCCCGGTCACCTCAGCATCCGCCAGGTCCGCACCGCAGCAGCCACACGCCGCCGGGCCGCATTTCACCGTCTCCCCGGGGTCAGCGGACTGCTTTAAGGTCGAGGACGGCGCTCCCGGCTGCTTGCCCGGAGCCCGCCCGGACCGGCCCCGCAGCGACCGGTCCCTGCTCTTCTTCTTATACGGGCTATCCGAAGACGGCGGCTTCGACGACGTGGAGGAGTCCTTGCCCAGGCGTCGTTCTAGTTCCTCTACCCGCGCCGCGAGCACCGCCAGCTGCGCGTCCCTGGCGGCGAGCTGCGCGGCCGCCAGCTCATCACGGGCCGCGGCCGCCTCGCGCAGTGCCGCGTTCGCGGCCTCCAGTTCCGCCACCCGCGCACGCAGCGCCGCCTCGGCGGGCGGCGGCACGGACGGCATATCAGGCACAAGCCACCATGATCAGCACATCCGCACTGTAATCAAGCTGACACGCCGGGCCAGCTCGCCGAAGATCAGCCGATCTCCGCCCGCAGGCCATCCCGGGGCCACTCAGGCTGAATAGCTAC
>DASWFT010000257.1:0-37663 GCA_036394075.1 Streptosporangiaceae bacterium | reverse complement strand
GGTGAGACACTCCTCGAGCGCCGTGCGGGTCGGGTTCGCGGTCCGCGAGTACTCGTAGCCGCCGCGCGGCCCGCCCACCCCGTCCTGCTTATACGTGGACACCTGGTAGATAGGCGGGACCACCGCGCCGGTCAGCGGGTCCGGTTCCTGGCCCGCATGGATCGCCAGCGTCTCGAACCCGCCGCCGGAGTTCGTCGTCACGCCTGCCACTCTGCCACGACTGCCACTCTGCCATGACCATGACGCAGCACCGGGCCCAGGCACCGGGCCCAGGCACCGGGCCCAGGGTCAGGTCAACCCGGTGACTGATCAGCGAACGCCTGGTGCGGCGTGCTCGTCACCCGTCACGTGAGTTCCAGCAGCGGGAAGGCCCGGTGCCGGCGCGGCGGGACGAGGAAGTTCTGCCGCCGGGTGGCGGTGATGAACCGCTCCAGGCCGTTGTCGTCGGTCGCGCCACCGAGGAACTGCTTCTGGAAGTCCTGCGCCGCCTGGAGGGAGCGCATCGAGGCGAAGAAATCAGCGGTCGGCACGTAGACCAGGAACTGCAGCTTGAACTGGGCGCTGCCCGCGGGCATGTTCGAGCCTTCGTTGGTCGGCATGGTCCGGAAGGCGGGCACGTCCATGCCGTCGAGGCCCGGGCCGTCGTTGCGGACGTGCAGCGGCGTGCTATCGGCCGCCCGGGATATCCGCTGCAACGCCGCCTCGTGGCCGACCCGGCCCAGGCCGGTGAACGTGGCGTCGAGCGTCTGATTGCCGGGGACGAACAGGCCCGCGCTGTCCCGCGCGCCGCGGAGGGCGGCGTCGGTGCCCTGGAAGACGTTGTTGATGAAGGCAGGGCCGCCGCCGTTGGTGAACTGGTCAGTGTTGCCGGCGGCAGGTATCCCGTTAGTGGTGCCGAGCTGGTTGTTTCGGAACATGTACTGGCAGCGCTCTTGGAAGGACTCCCCGTCGGGGTGCCGCGGGTCCTGGTTGGGCAGCAGGTAGAACTGATACAGGTCCTCTATGTCGTGCGAGAAGTGGGCGATGGAGCCGTTGTCGAAGTAGCTGCCGATCGTGGCGTTGGTCAGCTTGGCCGAGGAGTTGCCGACGAACGTGGTGATCGCGGCGGGCCCGGAGGCGTTGTTCTGCTGATCCACGAAGCCCATGGCCATCGAGGAGTTGGGGTTGATCCGGGAGGCGAACTCGAAGCCGTAGTTGACGGCCATCTTGCGCGGCAGCCCGATCTGCACGAACTGGATGCGCGGCGCCTGGAAGGTGAATAGCCCGTTGAAGTTGGGCGACGGCACGCCCCGGCCGTTGAGATTGTTGCTGCCCTGGAACCACAGCGGGATGGCGCTCAGGTTGACCATCGAGTCGCTGCGGATCTCGAACAGCATGTCGTTGTTCTCGATCACGACGTTGACGTTGAACCGGTCTTTGGTGATCCCGGGGATCGGCGCGTTCGGGCCGCCGACCAGGCCGCCCACCACGTCGGTCGGTGACGGGACCGCCTCGACGAGCACCGGGCGCCCGGCGGGAAGTCCCGCGTAGGAGACCGTCGTCGGCATGTTGGCCCGCACCACTGACTGCGGCAGCCGGTTGAAGTAAGGCAGGCCGTAGGACACGGAGAAGATGAGCACGCCTGACGGGTTCGCCGGGTAACTGGCCTCAATAGTGTTGAGCGCGTTGGCTAGCGTGGTCTGGTCAGCCTTGGTCGGGGTGCGGTTCAGTGTGACCGGCTGCAGCAGGGCGTACGTGGGTGCGAACTGGGCGGTGACGTTCCCCGCGCCGTCGTTGAAGACCTGCGCCGGGTTGATGAAGGCGCCCATGTCGAACTGGATGTCGGAGAAGGTGGTAGCAGCGGAGGCTGGCCGCACGAGCGGCGAGGCCAGCTGCTCGAAAAGCGCGGCCTGAGAGAGGAGGAAGGCCGTTGCAGCGCCCTTTTTCAGAGCCGACCGCCGGCTCATGGCTATGCCTTTCAGTTCCTCTGCGTCCATGTCCTGATCCTTCCCTTGCGGCGTTCCCCGTCGGCGATGGTCGGCGTCGCTCCCAGACGGGGGGAGTGAGTGCAGGCGCCGGTGCCTGCCAGGCATCGCCCGCCGACCTCAGAGCGCGGGGCGCACTGGCACCGACCGCGAGGCTTGGGCGTCCTGCCCTGGGTAGGTGGCGGGGTGAGAGACTGCGCCAAAGATAGATCCGGCCGTTATCGTGACCAGCCTTCATTTACATGACATTTTTGTCATTCTTTGCTGAACGCATTCTTGATGATCAGGTGAGATACGCGTGCCGACGTCGGGAGACCCACTCTGAGCTGGGAGGACAGCTGGCTCACGATGCGGCACGTGCTGCGGCCGAGCCAATCTACCGGCCGATGATCGGCCATTCTGGCGTGAAATTTTCAGCCCTCAGCGAACTCACCGATCTCGTCACTCGGCTGTCTTGCGATGCCACAGGTAACTCCAGCAACGTGGCTATCGAATAATGGCGCTGGACTTCCCGGCCATTGTCATGAGCTATCAGCGAATGTCATCGGGCCTGGTGAGTGTCATGGAGCACTGGCGAGTGTCATGGAGTACTGGCGAGGAATGTGAGCAGGTCTTGCCGGGTGATCAGGCCGGATGGCCGGCCGTCCACCAGGACCACCGCCGCCCCCGCCTTCTCGAGCGCCTCGACCGCGCGGCTCACCTGCTCGCCGGAGCCGATCATGGGCAGCGGCGCCGACATATGGCCGCCGACCGCGTCCTGCGGGCTCGCCCGGCCGGAGACAAGCGCGTCGAGGAGGTCGCTCTCCACCACGGAGCCGATCACCTCGGCGGCCATGACCGGGGGCTCCTCTTTCATCACCGGTAGCTGTGACACGTTGTACTCGCGCAGCAGCCCGATCGCCGCGGCCACCGTCTCCTCCGGGTGGGCGTGCACGAACTCCGGAAGCCCGGTCTGCTTGCGCGCCAGCACGTCGGCGACCTTCGGCTCGGTGGTTTCCGCGGTCAGGAAGCCGTAGTCGCCCATCCACTCGTCATTGAAGATCTTCCCCAGGTAGCCACGCCCGCCGTCCGGCAGCAGCACGACGATCACGTCATCGGGCGCCGCTGTGGCCGCGACCCGCAGCGCGGCGACGACCGCGAGGCCGCACGAGCCGCCGGTGAGCAGCGCCTCCTCGCGGGCCAGTCGCCGGGTCATCAGGAACGACTCCGCGTCGCTCACCGCGATGACCTCGTCGCAGATGGACGGGTCGTAGTTCGCGGGCCACATGTCCTCGCCCACGCCCTCGACGAGATACGGCCGGCCGCTGCCGCCGGAGTAGACCGAGCCTTCCGGGTCAGCGCCGATCACCCGGACCGTGCCGCCGGAGATTCCCTTCAGGTAGCGGCCGGTACCGGTGATCGTGCCCCCGGTGCCGATGCCAGCCACGAAGTGGGTCACGGTGCCGTCCGTCTGAGCCCAGATCTCAGGGCCGGTCGAGTGGTAATGCGAGGCCGGGTTCTCCGGGTTGGCGTACTGGTCCGGCTTCCAGCCGCC
The DNA here is from genome assembly GCA_036394075.1 of Streptosporangiaceae bacterium. Taxonomy (GTDB): domain Bacteria; phylum Actinomycetota; class Actinomycetes; order Streptosporangiales; family Streptosporangiaceae; genus JAWWPY01. Next base: position 34,165 of record DASWFT010000257.1, on the reverse strand, counting down.
GGGCGTCTCCCGGGCCAGGCGGCTGGACACTGAGTAGTACGAGTCGGGGTGATCCGGGGACACGGTGCCGGGGCACACCACGACCTCGGCGCCGTAGGCGCGCAGCACGCTGATCTTGTCCTGCCCCACCTTGTCCGGGCAGACGAACAGGCAGCGGTATCCCTTCTCCGCAGCGACGATGGCCAGGCCCACCCCGGTATTACCCGAGGTCGGCTCCACGATCGTGCCACCGGGGCGGAGCGCGCCCGAGGCTTCTGCGGCCTCGACCATGCGCAGCGCGATCCGGTCCTTCACCGAGCCACCCGGGTTGAGGTACTCCACCTTGGCCAGCACCGTTGGGGCCCGGCCGCCGCCGAGTCCGCGGGTCACCGCCTTCAGCCTGACCAGTGGGGTGTTCCCAACCAGCTCGATCAGGGAATCATGGACCTGCATCACCAGCCACCCCGCTCATCAGCCCGCTGGCCAGGTGCCGTGCGGTCACGGTCAGTTCCTTGGGGACCGACGCTATCCCACGGCCCACCAGGTCATGGGCAAGGCCCGGCCGACTGACATAAGCTACTGACCAGTAATCAACGAGGATCAAGGGAGCTTGCCATGCCCGAGGCAGTCATTGTCGCCACAGCACGATCACCGATCGGCCGGGCGTTCAAGGGATCGCTCACCACCATCCGTCCCGATGACCTGACCAGCCAGATGATCACTGCGGCGCTGGCCAAGGTGCCCCAGCTCGACCCGGCGCACATCGAGGATCTCTTGCTTGGCTGCGGGCTTCCCGGTGGCGAGCAGGGCTTCAATCTCGCCCGCGTGGTCGCCGTGGAGCTCGGCTACGACCACCTCCCCGGAGCGACCATCACGAGGTACTGCTCATCGTCCCTGCAGACCACCCGCATGGCATTCCATGCCATCAAGGCTGGCGAGGGCGACGTGTTTCTTTCCGCGGGCGTGGAATGCGTCAGCCGCTTCGCCACCGGCAGCAGCGACAGCTGGCCGGACACCCACAGCCCGGTCTTCGCCGAGGCGGAAGCGCGGACCCAGCAGCGGTCAGGGGCAGGGGCTGAGGCCTGGCATGACCCGCGTCTGGACGACGCCATCCCCGATGTCTACATCGCGATGGGGCAGACCGCGGAGAATGTCGCGCAACTGCGCGGCGTCTCCCGCCAGGCGCAAGACGAGTTCGGCGTACGGTCGCAGAACCTCGCGGAGAAGGCGATGGCCGACGGCTTCTGGGGACGGGACATCACGCCCGCTACCCTGCCCGACGGCACTGTCGTAGCCACTGACGACGGACCCAGGGCAGGCACCACGCTGGAGAAGGTAGCCACGCTCCAGCCGGTCTTCCGCCCCGACGGAACGGTGACGGCGGGCAACTGCTGCCCGCTCAACGACGGTGCCGCGGCGGTGGTGGTCATGAGCGACCGCAAGGCGGCCGATCTCGGCATTACGCCCCTCGCCAGGATCGTCTCCACCGGCGTCTCCGCGCTGTCACCGGAGATCATGGGCCTTGGCCCGGTGGAAGCGTCACGGCAGGCGCTCAGGCGCGCCGGGATGACGATCTCCGACATCGATCTGGTCGAGATCAACGAGGCCTTCGCGGCCCAGGTGATCCCCTCGTACAGCGACCTGGGCATCGATCAGGACAAACTGAACGTGAACGGCGGGGCCATCGCGGTCGGTCACCCCTTCGGCATGACGGGTGCGCGGATCACCACAACCCTGCTCAACAGCTTGCAGTTCCACGACAAGACGTTCGGCCTGGAGACCATGTGCGTGGGCGGTGGCCAGGGCATGGCCATGATCGTCGAGAGGTTGTCCTAGTCCGGTCCCGGCCCGGCCCGGACCGGTAACGCACCCGTTTCGCCCGGATCACGGTATGGAATCGGCCAGGCATCTAGGAAGCATCGCTCCGGGGGGTTGTCAGGGGCGCATGCGTGGTGCAGTCTCATCAGGAAGAGGAGCTTCGCCGCTGGAGGTGGCCATGCCGCTGAATCACTCCCCGGAGACGCACAAGAATCTCATCGCCCGCATCCCGTCCGTCACAGGACGAGATCTCCGTGAGTGGTTCAGAAGGCTCGAATCCGGTCCTGCGTTCTTGCGATGCGAGGAACGGGCGCACTGGCTCTCCGACGAGCACGGCCTGTCTCATGGCTACGCGAGCGCGATCGTGCACGAGTACGAGTACCGCCGCCGGATGAGGCTGAACAGCGCCTGACGTATGGACCCGGATCTCGCCCGGGCGTTCCTGGGCAAGCACCACCGCGCGGTGCTGGCCACGTCCAGGGCTGACGGGCGGCCCCAGCTCTCGCCCGTGACCTGCGCGCTGGATTCGGACGGCCGCGTGGTGATCAGCACCCGCGAGACCGCGGTCAAGACGAAGAACTTGCGGCGAGACCCCCGGGCATCTTTGTGCGTCTTCACCGATCGCTTCTTCGGTGACTGGGTCCAGGTTGACGGGATCGCGGAGATCATCTCGCTGCCCGCCGCCATGGAACTCCTCGTTGACTACTACCGGGCGGTCGCTGGCGAGCACCCGGACTGGGATGACTACCGCGCCACCATGCGCCGCGACCGCCGGGTGATCGCCCGTATCGAAATCACCCGGGCCGGCCCAGACATCAGCGGCTGACCTACACCAGCGCCCGCCAGTGCACGGCGCGTACATGCGGCCCAAATCCATGATCACTACGGTACTTCCTCGGTTACCACGACTGAGAATGTCCGTAGTAAGGAAACGAGGTACGGCACCAGGCGTACGCGCGCGGAGGGCGCAGGCGCGGTCGTGGCGACTTGGGCGGGGTGCGGGCGCCAGCTCTGGGCGGGGTGCGGGCGCCAGCTCTGGGCGGATGCGGGCGGGAACAGCGGGGAGAACGGCGGGCCGACCCTATGCGGAGCCGGATTTTGGTGGCAGTTTTGCCTGGACGGTCCCGGCAGAATGGGGCATATCCGGCTGGCCGGGCTCGTGCGGCCGCGCCTGCGGACCGTTCCGGCCGTAGTTACTTGTGATTCACGACAGCGATGGACCGGCCTTCCGGCGGATTTCTGATCGACTGACTATTTAGTCTCGAAACATGATCAGCAAATGGATGCGCTTGCGATGCTGTGGACTGATCGATGCACGTGCATCGGCAATTGCAGCTATAGCTTCAACCGGCTGGCACCCCGCGTCGCGGGGCATCTGACGTAGTTTTCGCAGGTCCAGGCTATGACGTGGTGCCCCCGGTCGGAGTCGAACCGACACTGGGGACCCTTTTAGGGGGCCGGCCTCTTCCCTTGGGCTACGGGGGCTGAGTAATAATACCCCGCCGCGCCGGAACAACTCTTGACGAACCGAATTGGGTTGGAATGTTTCTCCTGGGGGTTACATATCTAATTCCACTCCGTTCCATGAATGCAAAGCGTAACCATTATGCCGAGCGATGGCACCGAACGGACACGGAGAGTAACTGTTATCGCGAACAGCCCGGCTCGTCCGCGAGGCCGGCCTCCCGTGCAGACCGCATGAAAATTTCATCCAGCATCCCGGGAGTGACCCGGCCGGTGAAGGTGTTCTGCTGGCTCGGGTGGTAGCAGCCGATCACCAGGACCCGTTCCCGGGCCCGGGCACCGCCCGGGAAGGTGACCGAGACCTCCGCACCGTGACCGAACTGGGGGCGTGGCCGGGGCACGGCGATCCCCACCGAGCGCAGGGCCGGCCATAGGGCCTGCCAAGCGAACCCGCCGAGGCACACGATGACCCGGAGCCACGCGGCCACGAGGTCGATTTCCGCCGACAGCCACGGCGCACACGTGTCGCGCTCCACCACGGACGGCTTGTTGAGTGGCGGCGCGCAGCGGACCGCGGCGGCCATCCGGGTACCAATCAGTCGCTGGCCGTCGCCGGCCGCGGTACTCTCCGGCGCCGCGGCCAGGCCGCACCGATATAGCGAGGCGAACAGCACGTCGCCGCTGCGATCCCCGGTGAAGATCCGGCCGGTCCGGTTGCCGCCGTGCGCGGCTGGCGCCAGGCCCAGGATCAGCACCCGCGGCTGCTCGCTGCCCCAGCCAGGGATCGGCCGGCCCCAATAACGCTCGGCGCGCAAAGAACGGCGTTTGACCGACGCCACCTGCTCCCGCCACTCGACCAGCCGGGGACAGGCCCGGCAGACAGATTGCCTCGCCACCAGTTCGGCGAGCGTGCCCGCGCTGGCCGCCAGATCGCGCACCTGGGCCGCGTCGCACGCGATCGGCGTGCTGGGAGTGGCCGGATCATCCGGCCACCCGCTGCCCGGCGGAATCGGCCCCGTGGCTTCGCCCGCCGCATTGTGCACGAGCCCAGCCGCCGGATCCGCCGCGCCCCGCGCCGGCCCGGCCGATGGGTCCGCCGCGCCCCGCGCCGGCCCAGCCGCCGGATCCGCCGCGCCCTGCGCCGGCCCAGCCGCTGGATCAGGGCCGGTCATGGCCCGGTCAAGGCCCAGGCGATCCCGTCCAGGATGTCGTGCTCACTGACCAGGACCTCCGCGAACCCGAAACGCTGTATGACCCGATCGAGCACCATCGCGCCGCCCCCGATGACGTCAGTCCGGCCCGGGTGCATGACGCCAAGCGCGCCTCGCTGCGCGTGGGTCTGCCGCAGCAGGAGGCGAGTCTGCTCGCTGACATCCTGCGCGCGAATGCGGCTGTGGTGGATCAGGCTGGCGTCGTAGCCGGGCAGCCGCAGCGCCATGCCCGCCACGGTGGTGACCGAGCCGGCCAGGCCCACCAGGGTGCTGGCCTCGGCGGCCGGCATGGCCGCGGCCACGACATCCAGGGCGGCGTCGATGTCGGCCGCGGCCGCCGCGATCTCGGCGGCGCCCGGCGGATCCCCGTGCAGGTGGCGCTCGGTCATCCGGACGCAGCCGATGTCCACGGACACGGCCGTGATCCCCGAGCCGGGACCGCTGCCGAGCACGAACTCGGTCGAGCCGCCGCCGATGTCCACCACCAGGTAGCGCGAGCCCGGCGGCCCGGAAAGCTCGGCAGTGGCTCCGGTGAAGGACAGGTACGCCTCCTCCTGGCCGCTGAGCACCTCGGGCTCAAGGCCAAGCACGTCGCTCACACCGTGCACGAAGTCAGCGGCATTCGCGGCGTCCCGGGCGGCGCTGGTCGCCACCATACGGACCGCGCCGGCGGATGTGTCCTCGATGATCTGCGCATAACCCTCGAGCACGCGCAATGTCCGCCGCAGCGCCTCCGGGGCCAGGCGGCCGGTCGAGTCCACGCCTTGCCCAAGCCGCACGATCTCCATCCGCCGGTCCACGTCAGCGAGCCGGCCCGCCTGACGGTCCACGTCGGCCACCAGCAGCCGCAGCGCGTTCGTCCCGCAGTCAATCGCAGCGACGCGGGCGGCGGCGGTACCAGGGCCGCTCACCGCGGCGGCACCGCTCGCGGGCGCGGTGCCGCTCACTGCTGCGGCGCCGCGACGCATGGACCTTGCGCCCACCACGGCCCGGCTGCCGCTGCGGCCTGGCGGCCGAGCGGGTTCACGCCGGGGACGGCCAGCTCGTGCGCGACGAGGGCGTGCAGGCACTTCACCCGGTCCGGCATTCCCCCGGCGCTCTGCGTGCCTGCTGGCAGCGGCTCCAGGCCAGCGGCGCGAGCCGCCTGGTCACGCCTGGTCAGGTAGTCCGAGTGTGCCGACCGATAGGCCCGTCGCACCGCCGGCTCGCTGAGCAGCGCGCGCTCCATCTCCTTCATCACGCCACCCGACTCCAGCCTGCTCACCGCCGCCACGGCCCGGGGGCAGGTGAGGTAATACAGGGTCGGGAACGGGGTGCCGTCGTCCAGCCGCGGCGCCGTCTCGACGACGTCGGGCAGCCCGCACGGGCAGCGGTGCGCCACCGCGCACAGCGACCGCGGCGGGCGGCCCAGCTGGGCGCCGACCACTTCGGCGTCATCGGGCGCGGTTGTCACCGGGAAGCACCTTGATCCGCCTGGCGCACCGAGTGCCACAGCCGCTGATACCACGGAGCCGTCGCCACTACCGCAGCCGGGGGGCTGGGCGCGGCGGGCTGGCCGCCGATGATCACATAACAGGTCTTGCCCGGCATGCACAGGTGCAGACGATCCCTCGCCTGCTGCTCGACGTAGGCGGGGTCGCCCAGCCGCTGTGCCTCCGCCTGCAGCCGGGAAAGCTGCGCCGCCGTCACCTGGTTCTCCGCCTGGAGCTGGTCGATCTGGCGGCGTTGTGCCACGTACTCCCGGACCGGGTAGGCCAGGCTCAGCGCGATCGCGCAGATGACCACGGCGAGGACCGCGGCCCGGCTGGTGAACCGCGCCCGGTCCCGTGGGTCAGGCCTGCTTGGTCCCCCGTCGGACATCACTCACCCGCAGCCCACCGGGGGAAGGCAGCCGCGCCCGCGTAGCTCGCCGCGTCGTCGAGGAGTTCCTCGATGCGGAGCAACTGGTTGTACTTGGCGACCCGCTCGGACCGGGCCGGCGCCCCGCTCTTGATCTGGCCGCAGTTGATGGCCACGGCGAGGTCGGCGATGGTCGTGTCCTCGGTCTCACCGGACCGGTGCGAGATCATGCAGGCATACCGGCTGCGGTGGGCGAGCGTCACCGCATCCAGCGTCTCGGTGATCGTGCCGATCTGGTTGACCTTGACCAGCAGAGCGTTGGCCGACCCCTCGGCGATACCGCGGCGCAACCGCTCCGGGTTGGTGACGAACAGGTCGTCCCCCACGACCTGCACCCGGTCCCCGAGGGCCGCGGTCAGTGCCTGCCATCCGGCCCAGTCCTCCTCCGCGAGCGGGTCCTCAAGCGACACGATCGGGTACGCGTCCAGCCATTGCGCGTAGATGCTGGTCATCGCGGCCGCGTCCTTCGGGCTTCCCTCAAAGACGTAGGACCCGTCGGCGTAGAACTCAGTGGCCGCCGCATCGATGGCCAGACCCACATCCAGCCCCGGGGTGAACCCCGCCTTGCCAATCGCCTCGACGATCAGGTCGAGCGCGGCCCTGTTGTGCTCAAGGTCCGGGGCGAAGCCACCCTCGTCACCGACCCCCGTGGCCAGGCCGTGCTGCTTGAGGACGGACTTCAGCGCGTGGTAGGTCTCGGCCCCCCACTGGAGGGCTTCGCTGAAGGTGGCCGCTCCGATTGGCGCGATCATGAACTCCTGGATATCGACGCTGTTGTCCGCGTGCGCGCCGCCGTTGAGGATGTTCATCATCGGGACCGGCAGCAGGTGCGCGTTAGGCCCGCCGAGGTAGCGGAACAGGGGAAGGGCCGCGGAATCGGCGGCCGCCTTCGCCACCGCCATACTGACCGCCACGATCGCGTTGGCGCCAAGCCGTGACTTGTCCGGCGTGCGGTCCAGGTCGATCAGGGCCTGATCGACCAGCCGCTGGTCGTCGGCGTCGTAGCCGAGCAGTTCCGGCTGGATCTCGTCGATGATGCCCTGGACCGCCTTCACGACCCCCTTGCCGCCGTACTCATCACCGCCGTCCCTCAACTCGACCGCCTCGAAGGCGCCGGTCGAGGCGCCACTGGGTGCGGCGGCCCGCGCCAGCGTGCCGTCGTCGAGCACGACCTCGACCTCGAGAGTCGGGTTGCCGCGCGAATCCAGGATCTGCCTGGCGTGGACAGCTTCGATGGAGGCCAAGAAAGAACTCCCGCATTGGTCGACTTACATATCCGTCTTGGAGCCTAGTAGAGCGACGGCCCGTCCGGGCAGCGGCCACGCCGTTACCTCCCCGATACCTGCCCAGACTAATGTGTGACGCACACACCAATATGCCGAACGACAGGGTACGGCCAGTGCCGTGACCGAGCCCGGTGTAGCCAGGCTCAACCGAGGAGGAGCAGATGACCGTACATGCGGAGGGAACTTTCAAGCTCACTGGCTGGGAGGAGGCCACCTATGAGGAACTGGGCGGCGATTCGAAGCTGACCAGGGCGCGCATGGACTTCGACTTCAGCGGAGGCATCGAGGCGGCGGCCAATTCCCAGTCCCTGATGTTCTACCGCGCGGACGGCACGGCTGTTATCACCGGGCTGCAGCGGATGACCGGGCGGGTCGATGGGCATTCCGGCAGCTTCGTGCTGCAAACCGACGGTACCTTCGACGGCAGCGAGGCGAGGACCGGGTGGCTGGTCATCCCCGGTTCCGGCACCGACGAACTGGCCAGCCTGCGCGGGGAGGGCACGGCGGTCGCGCCGCATGGGCCCAACGGCTCTTTCACCTTCGACTACGACCTTGCCTGACGGGCCGGCGTGACGCTCGACCGGACCGGGAACCTGCTCGGCGCCCTGGCCCTGGTCATCGCGGACCGGACAGCGGACGCCACCGGCGAGGCCGCAGGCAGCTCGGAGTCGGCCGCCGCGGCGCTGTCAGCGCTGCTGCACTTCCTCGACGGGCCGTCGGTGGACCTGCTCCGCCAGGTGCTCGGGCTCACCTCGTCGGGCACGGTGCGGCTCGTAGACCGGCTGGAGGAGGCGGGTTACGTTCGGCGCGGCCCAGGCCGGGACGGGCGCTCCACCTCGGTGGCGCTCACCGCAGCCGGGCGGCGGGCGGCGGCTCGGATCTCCGCGGCGCGGGCCGGCGTGCTTGACGACTCCCTGGGCGTCCTGTCGGCGGCTCAGCGCCAGGAGTTCGAGACGCTTATGGCCAAGGTCCTGGCCGGGCTCATCCGCGGCCCGGGTGCGGTGCGGTGGCTGTGCCGGATGTGCGACACCGCCGCCTGCGGGCGCGAGGAAGGACGCTGCCCGGTAGCCAACGCCGTCCGCGAGCGCTACCCGCCGCCGTCCGCGCCCTGAGTCACGCTCACCAACGACACCAATTCCGCACCGGGCTCGTCCCAACGACACCAATTCCGCACGCTCGTACCGGATGGGTACCACTCGCACATCCGAACGTGCCTAAATCCGCACCGGGCTCGTCCCAACGACCCCAACTCCGCACCGGGCTCGTTGCGATGGCGTCAGGTGAGGCGCGAGCGCTCCCATCCATGGACCCGGTCGCGGTAGCGGCGTGCGGCCGCGCGCAGTTCGAGTTCTGGGTCGATCCCCGCCGTACGAGCCTTCGCCACCAGGGCAAACAGCTGCGCCCCGATGTCGCTGTCCTGGTCGGCGGGGGGCAGGTCGGCCAGGTCGGCGGGCACGCCGGCCCGCTCGGCACGCCGCTGCAGTTGCGCCGCGAGGGCCAGCGCGGGCTGGCCGAACGGCACGCCGTCCAGCGCGGAACCGGGGACACCGGCTGCGGACTCCCGTTCTGCGGCCTTGATCGCGTCCCAGTTGCGTTTCACCTCGTCCGCACCTGAGACAGTCACGTCGCCGAAGACGTGCGGGTGCCTGCGGACCAACTTCGTCACGATGCCGTCGGCCACATCGTCCACGGTGTACCCGGTGCCGTCAGACCGCTCGGCCGCGACCCGCGCGTGGAATACCACCTGGAGCAGGACATCGCCCAGTTCCTCCCGCAGGGCGCGGGCGTCCCCGCTCTCCAGGGCCTCCAGGGCCTCGTAGGACTCCTCCAGCAGGTGCGGCGCCAGCGATTCATGTGTCTGCCTGGCGTCCCAGGGGCATTGGATGCGCAGCGTGTCCATGACGGCCACCAGCCGCAGCAGATGCCCGCCCGGCAGGTCCGCCGAGCCGCGCAGCACCTCTGCCCGCCCGGCGATGGCGGGGGCCGCTCCAGCGGATTCCAGCTCGTCCAGAGCCTTGGCCAGCGCCTCCGGCCCGCCGTCGGCGGCACCGGGGGCAACGCCGATGCCCTCGGTGTCGCACAGCCAGACCACGGTACCGGGCAGCCTCGCAGCGGCTGCCGTCAGCAGGCGGGCCGGGTCAGCTGGGCCAGGACCGCCGCCGGCACCAACTGGCGCGTCTGCAGCGGACTCACTGCCGCCGGCACCGGGGCCGCCGTCAGCGAGGGGCGGCGCCTCGGTACCGGGCAGCAGCTGCCAGCCGATCCCGGCCTCGTCAAGCGCGGGCAGCAGTGGATGGTCCCGCGAGCCCACCAGCACCCGTGAGGCCCCGGCCAGGACCTGCCAGGCTGGCCAGGACAGCAGCCCGGGCCGGACCGTGGCTGAGGTGCCGAGCAGCACCAGCCGGTCGCTCACCGGCGTCCTAGAGCGGCGTGCACTGGGACGCGCCCCAGGGCACGCCCTAGCACGGCGGAGACAGCTGCGGCGCGGCCGTCCCGGTCGGCTTCGGTGACGGGGGCCCTTCCGGTGCCGACAAGATGTTGGCCTCCGGGACAACCGAGATCTGGTTGTAGTTGAGCGCGCCGAACTGCGGGTTGACCTTGATGGCGAGGCTCTTGGCGGCCAGGCACTGCGCCTTGGAGTATTCCGCGCTCAGGGTCTGCAGCGTCGTCGAGGACGTCGAGGACGTCGGCAGCGTTCCGCCGTTGAGCCGCTTGACGAGCTGGGTCTCGATCGCCTGGTACCGGCCGAGTTCCGTAATCTGGTCCGGCGGGAGGCCGTTGGCCACGGCCAGGTTCGCCAGGGTGGCGCCGCTCTGCTTGGCCTGGGCGTTGACGGACGCGATCGCCTGCTGGGTCTCCGCCTCGGTTACCGTGATCCCCTCCCGGGCCGCGAGCTGATCCTGGACCCGGAACCTGAGCAGCCAGCTGAGCACCTCCTGCGGCATCTGAGACTGGGCGAACTGCAACTGGATCTTCCCTTTGGCCGCGGTGTACGCCGTATTGAGGTTGTTCACCTCGGCGGTGAGGGTCGCGGTCGAGATCTGGTTGTTGTCCAGGATCGCGGCCGAACCCATCTGGACGGGCCCGCATGCGCTGAGTGCCATGACCGCGGCCAGCCCGGCCGCGGTCAGGGTGATCGGGGTGCGGAGCACGACGGCGTCCCTTCTCATGCGTCTGTCTGCGGACGCGCTCAGGCGTCCGGTTCCTCGGGTGCCACCGGTGCCATCCCGCCGAACACCGCCTCGACGAGCTCCCCGCACCAGGCGAGCAGGTCCTGGTCGCGCAGGAGCGGAGCACCGGGCGGTGCGGGCGTTCCCGGGCGTTTGCCCGGCACCGCCCTCGGCACCGGTACGAGCATGCTACGCACCGTCGGCTTGAGCACGGTCTTCGGGTACAGCCGCTGCACGCGGACCTGCCGCGAGTCGGGCAGCGTGACCGGCGAGAACCGGATCTGCGTGCCCTGCTGGGTGATGTCGGTCAGCCCGGCGCGGCGCGCATCGGCCCGCAGCCGGGCCACCGCCAGCAGGTTGAGCACCGGCTCGGGAGGCGGCCCGTACCGGTCGGCGAGCTCGTCGCGGACCGCTGCGGCATCCTCGTTGGAATCGATGGCGGCTATCCGCGTGTAGGCCTCAAGGCGGAGCCGCTCACCGGGCAGGTAGTCGTGCGGGATATGCGCGTTGACCGGCAGCTCCACCCGCACCTCTGGCCGCTCGGCGGGCCCGGTGCCCTTCAGCTCGCTGACCGCCTCGCCGATCATCCGCACGTACAGGTCGAACCCGACGCCGGCGATGTGCCCGGACTGCTCGCCGCCAAGCAGGTTGCCCGCGCCGCGGATCTCCAGGTCCTTGAGCGCCACATACATGCCGGCGCCCATCTCGGTGTGCTGCGCGATCGTGGCCAGCCGCTCGTGTGCGGTCTCGGTCAGCGACTTCTCGGGCGGGAACAGGAAGTAGGCGTAGGCGCGCTCACTGCCGCGGCCCACCCGGCCGCGTAGCTGGTGGAGCTGGGACAGGCCGTAGGCGTCGGCCCGATCGACGATCAGGGTATTGGCGTTGGAGATGTCCAGCCCGGACTCCACGATCGTGGTGGACACGAGCACGTCGGAGTTCCGGTCCAGGAACTCGCTCATGATCTTCTCAAGCGCGTGCTCGTTCATCCGGCCGTGCGCCACGGCGACCCTGGCCTCGGGCACCAGTTCCTGGACCCGCGCGGCCACCCGGCCGATGGAGCTGACCCGGTTGTGCACAAAGAACACCTGGCCGTCCCGGAGCAGCTCACGCCGGATGGCGGCGGCGATCTGCTTCTCGTCGTAGGGCCCGACGAGGGTGAGCACGGGGTGACGTTCCTCGGGCGGGGTGAGGATGGTCGACATCTCCCTGATCCCGGCCACGCCCATCTCCAGCGTCCGCGGGATGGGGGTGGCCGACATGGCGAGCACGTCCACCTCCGTGCGCAGGCGCTTGAGGTACTCCTTGTGCTCCACGCCGAACCGCTGTTCTTCGTCCAGGATCACCAGGCCGAGGTCGGCGAAGCTCACCTCCGGGGACAGCAGGCGGTGGGTGCCGATCACCACGTCGATCTTCCCGGCCGCCAGCTCTTCCCTGGTCTGCGCGGCCTCGGCGTCGGTCTGGAATCTGGACAGCGGCTTGACGATGACCGGGAAGGGCGCGTAGCGCTCGCTGAACGTGGCCAGGTGCTGCGTGACCAGCAAAGTGGTCGGCACCAGCACAGCGACCTGCCTGCCGTCCTGCACCGCCTTGAACGCCGCCCGCACCGCGATCTCGGTCTTGCCGTACCCGACATCGCCGCAGATCAGCCGGTCCATCGGCACCGGCCGCTCCATGTCGCGCTTGACCTCGTCGATGGCGGCGAGCTGGTCGGGCGTCTCCACGTAGGGGAAGGCATCCTCCAGCTCACGCTGCCAGGGCGTGTCCGGGCCGAACGCATGGCCCGGCGATGCCATCCGCGCCGAGTACAGCCGGATCAGCTCCGCGGCGATCTCCCTGACCGCCTTGCGGGCCCGGCCCTTGGTCTTGGCCCAGTCCGCGCCGCCGAGCCGGTGCAGGCTGGGCGCTTCCCCGCCGACGTACCTGGTGACCTGGTCGAGCTGGTCGGTGGGTACGTACAGCCGGTCGGGCGGCTGCCCGCGCTTGCTCGGTGCGTACTCGATGACCAGGTACTCCCTGACCGCGCCCTGGACGGTGCGGCTGGTCATCTCCAGGTACCTGCCGACGCCGTGCTGCTCGTGCACCACGTAGTCGCCGACGGCGAGCTGCAGCGGGTCGATGCCGCCGCGGCGCCGGCTCGGCATCCGCATGTCCCGGCTGGCGGTGCGCTGCCCGGCCAGGTCGGCCTCGGTGAGAACGGCGAGCCGCGCGGACTCCCAGCTGAAGCCGTGGATGATCATCCCGGTGGTTACGGACGGCACCCCGCGCTCCGGGGCCTCAGGGAGCTCACCCAGCCGGGCGCCGAGCCCCTCGCCGCGCAGCAGTTCGGTCAGCCGTTCCGCTGGGCCGTGGCCCTCGGTGACGAGCACCACCCGCCAGCCGTCCGCCAGCCACTGCCGGATGTCGGTAACCGCGTGTGCGGTATCACCGCGGTAGGAGTCCGCTGGACTGGCCGCTATGCGCAACGACATGCGGCCGGCTTCTCCCGGCTCCGCTTCTTCCGGCTCCGCGTCTTCGGTGTCCTGCCCGGCCAGGCTCTCGAGGTTGTCGAAGGGACTGATCGTCCACCAGGGGATGCCGAGTCCCTCCGCGGCCCCGCGCACCGCGATGATGGGCTGGAATGCCGCAGCACCGAGGTCGACCGGTGCCCGCCCCCCCGCGGCGGCGTTCACCCAAGACGCCTCAAGGAACTCCTGGCTGGTCCGGACCAGGTCGGCGGCCCGGGCCCGGATCCGCTCGGGGTCGCAGGCGAGCACCAGGCCTCCGGCGGGTACATGGTCGAGCAGCAGTTCCATGCGGTCCGCCAGCACGGGCGCGAACGCCTCCATGCCCTCGACGGGTATCCCTTCGGCGAGCTTGCCGAGCACGTCCGCGAGGCCCGGGTGGTCCGCCGCCAGCTGCCCGGCCCTCTCCCGCACAGCCGGGGTCAGCAGCAGCTCACGGCAGGGCGGAGCCCACAGCCTGGTCACGGCGCCGGGCAGGCTGCGCTGGTCGGCCGCCCGGAAGCTTCGGATCTCTTCGACCGTGTCACCCCAGAACTCGATCCGCAGCGGGTGCTCTTCGGTGGGCGGGAACACGTCGAGGATCCCGCCCCGCACGGCGATCTCGCCGCGATGCTCCACCAGGTCCGTGCGCGCGTACCCGATCTCAACGAGCCGGGCCACGGTGGCCTCGAGATCGGCGGTCTGCCCGGCGCTGAGCTGGACCGGCTCCAGATCACCGAGCCCGGCGACCATCGGCTGCAGCAGGCTGCGCACCGGGGCCACCACCACGGTGAGCGGGCCGGTGAGCGGGCTGGACGGGTCGGGGTGGGCGAGCCTGCGCAGGACCGCGAGCCGCCGGCCCGACGTGTCGGAGCGCGGGGACAGCCGTTCGTGCGGCAGGGTCTCCCAGGCTGGGAAGCAGGCGACCGTCTCGGCCGGCAGCAGCGAGCCGAGGGCGGTGGTGAGGTCCTCGGCCTCACGCGCGGTCGCGGTCACCGCGAGGACGAACCTTCGAGGCTGCCCTGGGGGGGCGGCCAGGGTGGCGGCGAGGAACGGGCGCAGCGCCGGCGGGCCGATGAAATCGGCGGCCACCGCATCGGCCTGGCCCAAGGCGCGCCGAAGCTGGGGCGCATCGGCGATTACGCTGAGCAGTCCGGAGAGGCTCATGGTGTCCTTGGCTAGGCAGCACGAATAGCCCGCGCTGAACGGTGACGGCCGTTTCCGGCCCGGGCGCGGGTCATGTCCAGCTTACGTTCTGGCGCAGGCGGTCCAAGCCCGGGTTGGACCATGCGGCTGGCCCGGCGTCGAGGCTTGCCTGGTCCAGGGGGCACGGCCCGTGTAGCCTCGGGCTTGCCCCGGCGTGCCTGGTGGACCTGGGCGGTCGCGAGCCGGCCGCCCGTTCCGGACGGAGGTGAGCGTGACCGCTGAGGCGCCTGCTGGGCCGGCCGCGGAATTCGCGAGCCTGCCTTCCCTGAGTCTGGACGAAGGCCAGCTCGGGGACCTGGAATTGCTCCTGACCGGAGCGTTCGCGCCGCTGACCGGGTTCATGTCCGGAGCTGACGTGGCCTCGGTCGCCGAGCGTGGCATTCTCGCCGACGGGACGCCATGGCCCGCCGCGGTCACGCTCGACGTGCCAACCGAGGCTATCCCGCCGGACGCGCACCAGGTCCTGCTCAGAGACCCTGAGGGCGCGCCACTCGCCGTCCTGGACATCACCGGGCGGCTCGCCGTGAGGCCGGGCGGCCAACGGCCGCCGGAGCGCGCCGGGCGGCACGCGGCGGAGGCTGGCCTGGTCCGGCTGAGCGGCCCGGTGACCGGCTGCCGGGAGCCGGAGCACGGCCCGTTCCGGCACCTCCGGCGCCATCCAGCCGACGTGCGTGCGGAATTCGCCGGCGGTCCTGTGCTCGGCTACGCCACCAGGCGCCCGCTGCACGGCCGCCAGATAGGCCAGCTCCGGCATGCCGCTGGCCAGCTGAAGGCCCGGCTACTGCTGCTTCCGCTGGTGGCCGGCCCGGCCGAACTGGTGGTGCGGCCCGACGCCCTGGTACGGACGGTGCGCGCGGCCGCCCGTCATCTCCCCCCCGGCACCATGGTGATCCCGGTTCCGCTCGGTCCCCGCGGCGCCGACGCCGGGGATGAAACGGCGCTGAGAGCGATCGTCGCCGCCGCCTACGGCGCGACCCACCTGCTCGTCGACGAACCGGATCCGGGAGCCGACCGGGCGGTCAAGGACGGCCGGGCCCGTCCCCCGACCGCCATCCCGGTCCTCCCGGCAGGTGACTGGGCCTACGATCCGGCCGCCGAGGTATGGCGCCCGCTGGCGCTCATCGAGGCCGGCACGGAACGGGCCGATCTCGCCTCGGGTGAGCTTGAGGACATCCTCGACCGGGGTGAGGAGGTGCCAGCCTGGTTCACGCCGGCCGCCGTGGCGCAGGAACTGCGCCGGGCGCGGCCGCCGCGAAGTGGGCGGGGCCTGGTCATCTTCCTGACCGGGCTGTCCGGCTCGGGCAAGTCCACCATCGCCAGGGCGTTGCGGGACGCGATCACCGAGCGAGGCGACCGCACCGTCTCGCTGCTCGACGGCGACCTGGTCCGGTCGCTGCTGTCGGCTGGGCTGACCTTTTCCCGCGCGGACCGCGACCTGAACATCGCGCGGATCGGGTATGTGGCCGCCGAGGTCGCGCGGCACGGCGGAATCGCGATCTGCGCGCCGATCGCCCCGTACGCCGCAGCCCGGGCACAGGCCCGCGCGGCGATCAGGGAGGTCGGGGATTTCCTGCTGATCCACGTGGCCACCCCCGTGGATGTATGCGAGGCTCGGGACCGGAAGGGCCTGTACGCGAAGGCCCGTGCGGGTCTCATCGACCACTTCACCGGTGTCTCTGACCCCTACGAGGAACCGCTTGACGCGGACCTGACCATCGATACGTCCACGATGACCCGGCAAGAGTCACTCGACGCCGTCCTGGGTCTGCTGACGGCGGGTGGCTGGCTGCCACGCGGCCGCGACGATGGATAACCGCCAGCCTGTCCCGGGTAGTGCGCAACAGGCTTGACCTGACTGGGCGACGTGCGGCTAAAGACGATTCCGCTTACAGACCACTATGCTCCGTCGTCCCACCAGCGCCGTCGTCGTCCTCGGCGCGCGCACCGGCGTCGAGCCGGCCGCGGAACCCGCGGATTCGCCCCGTGAGTGCCGTTGACATGGCGTCCCGCTGCTTGGACAGCACCACGAAACTGATGATGCCGCTCACCACGACGGCCAGGCCGAGCAGGAGCAGGCCCCTGGCGCCGGCCAGATAGAGCACGCCCGTGGCGGCGATGAACAGGAGGATCCGGGCGGATGTGTAGGCGAGGGTCGATCGCATGGCGTCTGTAGCTTACTTGGCCCGGAGCGAGGGCTCTCGTGCGCCGAGGATGTCGGCGAACAAGGCGGGATCGATGTTGCCCCCGGACAGCAGGGCCACCCGCGTCCCGGCGGCCGGCAATTCCCGCTCCCGCAGCAGGCACGCTGCCACCGCCACCGCCCCGCCCGGCTCCGCGACCAGGCGCGCCTCCAGCGCGAGCCGCCGGACCGCCTCACGTATCTCGTCCTCGGTGACCGTGACGATGTCATCCACATAGCTGAGCATGTGCTGTAGTGGCAGCGTGCCGACCTGGTCGGCGCGCAGGGCGTCGGCGATCGTCCGCTGCACGGCATCCGATGGCCAGGCAACCGGCCAGCCCAGGCGCAGCGAGTCGCGAGCATCGGCGGCAAGTTCGGGCTCCACTCCGATTACCGCCGCGCCGGGGCAGAGTTCCCGGATCGCGGCGGACACGCCGGAGATCAGCCCGCCGCCGCCAACCGGGACGACAACCAGGTCGACCTCCGGGCAGTCGGCGGCGATCTCCAGGCCGATCGTGCCCTGCCCGGCGATGACCACGCGGTCGTCGAAGGGCGGGATGAGCGTGTAGCCATGCTGGGCGATGAGTTCCTCGGTGACCGCGACCCTCGCTGCCATACCCGGCCGGGAGGTCACGATCTCGGCCCCGAACGCCCGCGTGGCCTCGACTTTGACCTGGGGGGCGTTGTCCGGAATCACCACCACCGCGGGCACGTGCAGGAGGGCCGCCGCATAGGCGACCGCCTGGGCGTGGTTCCCGCTCGAATGCGCCACCACGCCCCGCCGCGCCACGCCCGGTGGCAGGGCACTGATCGCCGCGTACGCGCCACGCAGCTTGAACGCGCCGGTGGGCTGCAGCGACTCCGGCTTGATCAGCAACCTGGGCTTCACCCGGGGGAACGGCACCAGCGGAGTGCGCACAATCACTCCGTCCAGGCGCGCGGCGGCGGAGCGGATCTCGTCAACCGACACAAGCTGCACGGGGCCAACACTAACGGCCGCATTTCCACCGGGGCACGACGCGGCACTCCCGGGGGGCCGGCTGCTACAAGCGGGTTTTCCGGAATCTAGGGCCAAAACACATGTTTGTCGCCACACTTGGGACAGGTGTCCCAAACTGCGGTCTGGAGGGGAACGAGCGTGGATGGCAACAATGAGCGCCTTCTCACTCCTGGCGAGGTCGCAGCCCTCTTCCGAGTTGACCCGAAGACGGTTACCAGGTGGGCGGCCTCCGGCCGGATCAGCAGCATCCGTACGCCCGGAGGGCACCGGCGATTCCGTGAATCCGAAGTACGTGCCCTGCTGCGCGGTGAGCCCGAGCCGGTCAGGGACAGCCGCCCGCTCTAGCGGTCGATGCGCCGCCAGGGGAGGTGCCTGGCGGACGGCTGGGGGTGTTGGGAAACGTTCGGTAGGAAAGGTCTTATGGGGTGGTTTACCCCTGACCGCGGCCGTCGCCCCTGCGGGCCAGGTACTCCGCGAACTCCCGCTGCAAGGCCGCGTCCCCTTCACGCCATCTCCGGCGCCGCTGCTCGAATTCCTGCTCGGTCAGCGCCTGCTCAGCGAGGCGCGCGTACTCCGCGTCGCCCGGGCCGATCTCGACGTAGGCGTCGCCCATCAGCTGCCCACGCTTGGCCAGCGCAGACTCGGGAACCATGAGATTCCCGTTCGCGAGACGTATAACGAACATCGCCGATCACTCTAGACGCCGTAGCGGATGTTGAAGTACAGCATGACATCAAGAGCGCTTCTTGTGTCCCCACCTAGCATGTCGACCAGCGCGGGTCGCTGCCTGGATGCGATCGCGGCGAAAGCGTCGGCGAAGAACTCCCTGCGGCCGAGCGACCCTTCCTGCTTGTGGAAGTCACTGACCAGGGAGGACAAGCAGCGCTCGTAGAGCGTGCGGAACTCGGTGGAATCGGACTGCCAGCGCCCGCCCGGGCCGTCGATGTCATCGAGGGCATGCCCGATCTCGTGGCACATGACATCCGGAGCGGCCGAGGGACGTGAGCCAACGATGATCTTGCGCTCGCCGTAGGCCCCGGCGCACGCGTCCCAGGTAGCGCGGCCCGACGGCAGCGGAACACCGCGCAAGCGCGCCATATCGTCGAGTTCCGGGACGCCGCCCGCCCCCACGTGGATGGCCACCAGCCCGGCCGCCAGGCTCTCCTTGATCGCCTGCGGTAGCTCGGCGAGCCGGTCAACGGCCCGGACGATCTCGGGTGGCGGCACCGTGTCCTGAGTCCACTCCCGGTGGAGAACTTCTTCGAGCGGCCCGCAGTCACGATTGCCAGCCGCCGCCCTCCGCGCATGGGCGATCTCGTACCAGGGCAATCGCGTCTGCCCATCTTCGGCCGCCGGCCTGGCCCGGCCCGGCCCGGCCGCGGCACGCGCCTGAGTCTCGCTGCGCGCGTCGCCGCGTGCTTGTCCGTCGCTGGGCGCCGGCGCCCGGCGGATCGCGGCTCTTCCCTGGCCGGACCGGTGGCTGCCACCCGCCGCGGCCGGTGCACCCGGGGCGGACCGGTGGCTGCCACCCGGCGCGGCCGGTGCACCCGGGGCGGCAGTACGTTTACGGGGCGTTCTGCGCGGCAAGGGCGCAGGAGCGTCTCCGGGAGCTTGCTGCGCCGGGGCTGCCGTGGCCAGGCCCGGCGGTTGCGGTGATGGCGGCTCGTCCTGCCAGGGCGGGCTCGACCGCCGGGCTGGCCACGTGGGCGGGCCATCAGGAGGCCGGTCACCCGGAGGCCGGTCAGCCGGAAGCCGGTCACCCGGACGCTGGTCACCCGGAGGCCGGTCAGCCGGACGCTGGTCACCCGGACGCTGGTCACCCGGACGCCGGTCACCCGGGCGCCAGTCAGCCGGGGACGGGTCACCCGGGCGCCAGTCAACACGCGGCCGGTCAACGCGAAGCCAGTCAACGCGGGGCCGGTCGGCCGGACGCTGGTCGGCCGGACGCTGGTCAGCCGGACGCCGGTCAGCCGGAGGCGGGCTGACGGAGGGCGGGCTGACGAAGGGCGGGTTAATGGAGGGCGGGTTAATGGAGGGCGGGCTTAACGTTGGCAGGGCGGCCGCGGCGTCCACGTGGCCGACGGCGGAGACGGCCGGCCAGCCTTCGTCACGGCGGTGCCTGCCGCTTTGCGCTGCCGGGCCGCTGGGCCGCGGCGCCGCTTTCGGGCGCGCCCGTGATCGCGTACCGGCCCGGCCCGGCCAGATGGACTGGCGGACGCGATCGAAAAGCCGCAGCCGCATGTCTATACTCCCGTACTCCCGCGATCGCGTGCCAGGGGGTCCAGGGGCAAGGGTACGACGAAACATCTACTAACGTCATCTCTCGTTACTGACTGTAACGCGATACTGCCCAGAGGGGTATTGCCGATAACTACCCGCATTCGCCGACGAATGTGGCCCGGCGGCGGCTAGGCTTCGGCCATGCTGCTGCTGGGCGCCTTCTGTGCCCTGCTCACGGTTGGTTCGTTGGTGCGCCGCACCCGCCGGCCGCGCCACCTTGCCCGTCCCACAGGACCTGCGGCCGAGGCTGCCTTCCGGAGGCACCCGGCGGGCCGTGCGCTGACTGCCGACGGCGAGCCAGCGCCGGCGCAGCAGCCCGGCGCCTCTTTTGCGTGGGCGCGCCCGTGCGGCCCGGACGATGATCCGGAGTTCCTCAGTGAACTGGACCGCCTCATCCGTGCCCGCCGCCAGCGCGGTAACGACGCCTGACACCGCCGCACGGCCCGGCTTGGAACCTCAGTCGGCCCTCCGATCCTGTGGAAACGAAGACTGGTTAAGTCCTTGGCCCCGGGAGGGGCCAAGGACTTAACCACTGACGAGAATCCATGCTCAGGCACGCCGGGGTGAGCAGCCGACGCCTAGCTCAGGCCGGCGTAGGAGTGCAGGCCGGTAATGAAGACGCTCACGCCCATCAAGTTGAACAGCAGGCAGCCGAACCCGACCAACTGGATGTACGCGGCCCGCCGTCCCCGCCAGCCGGCCGTGGCGCGGGCATGCAGGAAGCAGGCATAGACCACCCAGGTGATGAAGGCCCAGGTCTCCGTGGGGTCCCAGCCCCAGTACCGGCCCCAGGCCTCATCCGCCCAGATTGCTCCCGCCATGATGCCGAACGTCCAGATCGGGAAGGCGAACATCACCGTCCGGTAGGCAAACCGGTCGATGACCTCCGGCGCGGGCAGCAGCCGGAAGACCCCGACCGAAGCGGATTGCCGCCCGGCCGCGACCCGCCGGGCGTACCGGCCGGCGAAGAGGTACACGACAGCAAGAACGGCGCCCACCACGAAGGTCCCGGACGCCAGGGTCATCGCGGTCACGTGGATCGCGAGCCAGTAGGAGTGCAGCGCCGGGACCAGCGGGCCGGCCGGCGTGTAAATGACGGTCTCGGCCAGCCCGAGCGCGAGCAGCACCGGGGCCATCACGAACAAGCCCAGGTAGTAGGCGCGGTAGCGGATCATGAGGGCGAGGAAGAAGACGACCGCCACGCAGGTGACCGCGGTGACGAACTCGTACATGTCCCCCCACGGGACCCGGTGCACGGCGAGCCCGCGGGTCAGCACCCCGGTCAGGTGCACGGCGAGACCGAGGGCGTTCAGCGCAAGAGCCACCCGCACCCAGCGCCCGGCCGGCACCCAGGACAGCCGGCTCCGCTCCCCTAGGCCCGGGACGCCGGGCGGCGGTGCGCCCTCCGCGGACCCCGGCCCAGCGGCAACCGGCCCAGCGGCAACCGATCCGGTGGGAGCCGGCCCCGCCGCCAGCCCGGGCCCGGCGCGGTCGGCGGCCGCGGGCACGCCTGCCGCGGACACGCCTGCCGCGACAAGCTCGGGCTCCTCGGCCGCCGGGATCACCGCCGTGGACGGGTGCCGCCCAAATGCGAAATCTCCCGCGTAGGCGAGCAACGCCAGTGAGTACAGGACGACAGTACAGATCAGAAAGTTGTTACTCAGTTGGGCCAAGCCAAGGTTGACAGGCATGAGCCCTCACTCTCGTTCTGTATCGGTGTGGGAAGGGTCATCGGTACCGGCCGCGGGCCGGCCGGGAGCGGTCACCTCTTGGCCCTCGTGCGCCGACCTGAGCGCCCCGGCCAGGTCGCCGAACTCGTCGTCGAACCCGCCCCCGGCGTCGGAACGCACGAGGCCGGCCACGTCGACCACGGTGCCGCCGTCGGCGGCTGGGTAGGCGCGCACGAACATCCTGCGGCGCCGGACGAAGAACGACAGCAGCAGCCCGGCCAGTGCTGCCACCCCGGCCAGCAGCGCGGGCACCTGCCCGGGGTCGTAGGTGATGGCAAGGCTGATCCACTGCCGGTAGCCGGTGAACGTCAGCGTCCCGGCGCCGTCCGGGAGCTTCAGCGACTGACCCGGCGCCAGCGGCCGCGGCGTGATCGGCAGCTTCCGCAGGCCGGCCGTGTTCAGCTGGTAGACCGACTGCGACGGCCCGCTGTCCTCGCCCAGATTGCCCGCGTAGGCGACCAGGCTCACCATCGGGTTGTCGGCCGCGGGGAAGATTGACTCGAGCCGGCCACCGGCATTCACGGTGGTGGGCAGGAATACGCCGGCGAAACCAAGTTGCCTGGGGCGGGCGTCGGGAACCTTCACGACGCCCTCGGAGGTGAGACCGGACTGCTCGACGGCGATGAACGGCACCGCCTGGTCGAAGACCACCCTCCCGGCTCCGTCGGTGATCTTGAATACCGGGGCGTACCCGTGTCCGATCAGGTACACCTTCACTCCGTCCACGTTCAGCGGATGGTTCACCCGGAGGTCGTAGCCGCGGGCTGGCGAGCCCGGTTGTGCCGAGTAGCGGATGTACGCGTCGAACGCGGACGGCTGCCCGCGCAGCGTGCCTGACGTGACGTACGAGGCGGTGAACCGGTTGAGGGCGATGCTGAACGGCTGCAGGTCCGCCACTGAGACCGCGCGCCCAGGATGGAACTCATCCAGCGAGGTCACCGTGTTGGCGAAGGAGTCTCCCTCGACCAGGAGCCGGTCTGCCTTGTAGCCGAACAGCCCGCCGAGGGCCACCGCGCCGAGGATCGCCAGCAGCGCGAGGTGGAAGAGCAGGTTGCCGGCTTCCCTGCGGTAGCCCTTCTCCGCCGACAGCCAGCCGTCCCCGGTGCGCAACCGGAACCTGCGGGCCGCCAGCAGCGCGGCCGCCGCGTCGAGGGCGTCCCCGGGCGCCAGCCTGGTCTCATACCTCGCCGAGTGCGGCAGCCTGGCCAGGTTGCGCGGGGCGGGGGGCGGCAGCGCCCGCGCCGAGCGCGCCAGCCGGAAGGTCCGCGGCACCACGCATCCGGCGAGAGAGAGGAAAAGCAGCAGGTAGATGGCGGCGAACCAGGGCGCGGCGAACACGTTGAACAGGGACAGCCTGGCCAGCAGCGGCGCGAGTGAAGGATGGGCGACGTAGTACTGCTGCACCGACTGCGGGTCGAGACCCTGCTGCGGCAGCACCGATCCCGGCACGCTCGCCACCGCGAGCAGGAACAGCAGCACGAGCGCGGTGCGCATGGACGTCAGCTGACGCCATCCCCACCGCAACCACCCCATTGCCCCGAACGGACCGGGCCCGGCCGCTCCCGTCCGCCCGTCCGCGGCCGTGGCAGGCTGGTCCGGCCGCTCGGCGGCGGGCTGGTCTGGCCGCTGCGCGGCGGGCCCATCCGGCTGCTTCGCCCCTGGAGGGACGCGCAGTCCGGTCATCGGGTCACCACCCGCAGTCGCTGTGTCAATTGGCTTCCGGTCATCAGGGCACTGTTATTTCAGGCAGATCATCCAGGCACGGGGGTACAGGGTTTCGTCATGAGGGCTCCGCAGCGGCCCGCGCGATAAGGGCCTTGAGGCCGTTATAGGAGGCCTCGCCGATCACCCGCCCGGTGATCCGGCCGCTGCGCGAGATCACCAGTGTGGTCGGGACCCCGGCCGGCGGCACGGTGCTGCGGAAATCGAGGGCGATCTGATCGCCGGGGTCGTTGAGGCTGGGGTATTGGATGCCGAAGTCGCGCATGAACGCTTCGGCGCTGACCGGGCTGTCCCTGATGTCCACGCCGAGGAACTGCACGCTCGAAGGGGCGAACTTGCGGGCCAGCTGGGCCAGGGCCGGGGCTTCCGCGCGGCAGGGAGTACACCACGAGCCCCAGAAGTTCATGACCACCACACGCCCGTGGTAGGCGGTCAGGCTGAGCTTCGCCCCGCTCAGCGCCACCCCGGTGACCGCGGGCGCGGCCGGCCCCGTGCCCGCCTTGAACACGGTTGTCCCGGCGCTCCCGGCCACGAAGCTCTGGCCGTTGCTGGCCGGCGTGTTCTGCGCGCCGCCGCCGCCCGTGCAGCCCGCAGCCCCCATCGCGGCGGCCGCGGCCATCGCCGCGACGGCGGCTGCCCGTCGGGGACCCGGCCTGCCGCGGGCCAGGTGGGCCCGGAGTCGCCCGGCCCATCCCGGTGAATGTGCTATTGCACCGGTTATAACCGGTGCAATAGCACATTCACGGAGGTCGATGCGGGACACGGGAGCAATCTCCTACAGGCAGTAGTCGCGCCCTATTGTGCCGGACCCAGCTAACCGACCCGACAGCGGGGCGGCCTTTGCGCGTGCTCCCGCGCATGCCTCTGACGATGGTCTCCGCGTGCTTGCCGTCGGTCGCGCCGGCCAGCCCAGCACGCCGCTAACCGTCACGAACCCGGTTCGCGCCGGTCAGAACAGGAGCGAACCCGCGTTCGTGACGGTTCCGGGTTGGTACGCAGGCGGCGGAGGCGGCCGGGCTACGCCCCGCTGACCTGCGGGTTGCTGCGGCCAGCTGGCTCGGCGTAGCTGACGCCGGTGATGGCATCGCCGCGGTAGGTGAAGCTGGTCACGCTGGCCAGGGCGCACTGGCGGCGCGCCGGATGATGCCAGAGCGGCTTGCCTTCCGCGGCCCGGCGAGCGATCCAGATGGACAGCTGATGGCTGACGCAGACCGCCTCGTGGCCGCGCGCGGCGCGGACGGCATCGGCCATGACGTCGAGCATGCGGGCGGCGATGCTCGCGTACGGCTCGCCCCACGAAGGGCGGAAGGGGTTGTACAGATACCGCCACTGGGCCGGGTTACGCAGCGCCCTGGACAGCGCCCCGGACGTGGTCCCCTCGAAATGGTTCCAGGGCTCGATCAGCCGCTCGTCGATGGACACATCGAGGCCGAACTGGGCGGACAGCGGGGCGGCGGTCTCCACGGCCCGTTCCAGCGGGGAAGACAGCAGCATCACCACGTCCCGGCCGGCCAGGAAGCCTGCCGCCGCCTTGGCCATCAGGCGGCCATCCTCGGAGAGGTGGAAGCCCGGGATGCGACCGTAGAGGACTCCCTGCGGGTTGGCCACCTCGCCGTGCCGGAGCAGGTGGACGACGGTGGTGGCGGCGGCGGTGCTGGCCAGGGGAGAACCCTCTGCGGAACCCTCCCCGGTGTTAGTCATGGCCCGCACAGCCTACCGGGCATCTTCCTGGCGTCGCCGCTGGCCGGCTCGCCAGCTCCGTCCGGGCGGCGGCCGGCGAGGTAGCCTGGTCACAGCGCGTGGTTGCGCCTAGGGTTCCGCGCCTCGCCCGCTCCCGGCGACCACAATCAGGGCGAGGCGGCCTGGACCGAGCGGCGCCAGGCGCCCGCGACAGCGGCAGGGCTGCCACTGGCGGGAGCCCACACCTCACGGGACAGAAACCTCGAGGGCTCTGTCTGTCGTGCCCGTGAGGGCCCGAACCTGGAGCCGCTCCCTGAACGCCACCGCCCTCGCCTTGATCTTCGTAGCGGCCGTCGCCCATGCCAGCTGGAACCTGTTCAGCAAGCAGGCGTCCGCGGCCGGCGCCGCCTGCTTTGTCTGGCTGATGTCCAGCGTGGCCACCGTGGCGTACCTGCCGGTCGTCATCGTGAGCGTGATCGCGAGCCCGCCCCGGCTAACCGCGGTGGCCTGGGTCTTCATGGCCGGAACGGGGCTGCTCCAGGCGGGCTATTTCCTGTTCCTGCAAACCGGATACAAGCTGGGTGACCTGTCGCTGGTCTACCCGATCGGGCGCGGCACCGGCGCCCTGCTGGCCGCCCTGGCCGGGATCATCCTGCTCGGCGAGCATCCCGGGCCGGCCGGGGTCGCCGGGATCCTGTTCATCGTGGCCGGCCTGATCATCCTCGGCATCCCTGCGGCCGCGAGCCGCGCCGGCGCAGACAGCACGCGTCGCGCGGAGACAGCCACACGTCGCGCGGAGGCAGCCACGCGTCGCGCCGGCGCAGGCACGCCTGGCGCGGAGGCAGCCACGCGTCGCGCAAGGGCGGCCGCGAGTCGCGCCGAGGCAGCCACCACCAAGCCAGCCACCACCAAGGCGGTCGCGTTCGCCCTGGTCACTGGCGCGTTCATCGCGGCGTACACGCTGTGGGACAAGTACGCGGTGAGTACGCTCAAGGTCCCGCCCCTGGTCCAGGGATACGCATCACTGCCCGGAATGGCGCTGGTGCTTACCCCGTTCGCACTGCGCGACCGGGCCCGTACGGCCCGGGTATGGGTGACCTACCGGCACCAGGTTCTTGGCGCTGCCGTGCTTGCGCCGCTTGCCTACATCCTGGTGCTGACCGCGCTGAGCTTCACCGCGGTCAGCGCGGTCGCACCGGCCCGCGAGGTCAGCGTGCTGATCGGCGTCCTGCTTGGCCGCAGGCTGCTCGGCGAGGGCAGCCTGGCCCGCCGCCTCGGCGCCGCGGCGGCGATCGCCGCCGGGATCATCTGCATCGCCGTGGGTTAGCCCTCACCCAGCTTTCATGATCTCGGCTGATCACTGAGTGGCCAGCATTCCTCCGCAATCATGGATGTGGGGTATGCCCAGGTCCGGGGTTGTCTCCCCGGACAGGGCACGGCGATCATGAAACAGGGAGCCCGGGGAGGCGTTCCCGCGGAAACGTGATGGCCGATCCGGTGGCGGCGGGCACGTTCCCGCAGAAACATGGTGGCTGGCCCGGTGGCGGCGGGGACGTTCCCGCGGAAACATGGTGGCCGATCCGGTGGCGGCGGGCACGTTCCCGCGGAAACGTGGTGCCCGACCGGTGGCGGCAGGCGCCCGGGTCAGCCGAGCGCGACCGCTGCGGCGTGCGCGGCGCCGGGCAGCGCCCCGGCGATCCGCTCCACCGCTTCGTCATCGTGAGCACCGGAGACGAACCAGGCCTCAAAGGGCGACGGCGGCAGGTAGACGCCGCCTTCCAGCATCGCGTGGAAGAACGCGGCGTACGCGACGCCGGACTGGCCGCGGGCCTCGCCGAAGTCGCGTACCGCCCGGTCATTGCCGAGGAACACGGAGAAGAGGCTGCCCGCCTGCTGCAGCCGGAAGGGCACCCCGCTGGCGGTCAGCGCGTCGGCCGCCAGCTTGGCGACTGTGGCGGCGACCTCGTCAAGCCGGGAGTACAGCTCCGGGGTGCATGCCCGCAGCGTCGCCAGCCCCGCCGCGGTGGCGAGAGGATTGCCTGAGAGCGTGCCAGCCTGGTACACCGGGCCGGTCGGGGTCAGCCTGTCCATGATCTCTGCCCGGCCGCCAAACGCCGCCGCTGGCAGCCCGCCCCCCATGACCTTCCCGAACGTCGTCAGGTCGCCGGCCACGCCTTCCCGGCCATACCAGCCGGAAGGGGTGACCCGGAATCCGGTCAGCACCTCATCCATGACCAGCAGCGCGCCGTGCTCATGGCAGAGCTCGGCGAGCATCTCGTTGAAGCCGCCGGCCGGCGGCACCACTCCCATGTTGGCCGGGCATGCCTCCGTAATCACGCAGGCGATGCGGGTGCCATGGTCCACGAAGGCCTGGCGGACCGCCAGAGCGTCGTTGTACGGGAGCACGACCGTGTCCGCCGCGGACGCTCCGGTGACCCCCGGTGAGTCCGGGAGCGCGAAGGTAGCCACCCCGGACCCGGCGGCGGCGAGCAGCGCGTCCACGTGGCCGTGATAGCAGCCAGCGAACTTCACCACGATCCGCCGGCCGGTGAATGCCCGGGCCAGCCGCACTGCCGACATCGTCGCCTCGGTGCCGGAGTTGACCAGGCGAATCTTCTCCACGGGGGTCCTGGCCACGATCTCCTCGGCCAGCTCCACCTCGCCCGGGGTGGCGGTGCCGAACGACGTTCCCCTGGCGGCGGCCTGCGTCACCGCCTCCGTCACTTCGGGGTGGGCGTGCCCCAGGATCATCGGCCCCCACGAGCAGACCAGGTCAACGTAGCTCCGGCCGTCCACGTCGGTGAGGTAGGGGCCGCGGCCCGAGGCCATGAAGACCGGGACCCCGCCCACCGCGCCGAACGCGCGCACTGGGGAGTTGACCCCACCGGGTATGACGACACAGGCACGGCTGAAAAACTCCCCCGATCGGGGCACCCCCGTCACCCGTTCACCTCGTCGCAGGCGTCGGCCAGGAACTCCAGCATGCGCACCGGATCAGGCAGCGGGCGCTGGCCCGGCGGGCGGAGCCAGCGCGCCCCGGCGGTGGCGTCCCTGGACGGCGGGGCCAGCACATAGCTGTTCCGGCAATGCCAGCGAAGGCTCTCCACCTGGGCCACATTCTCCGGCTCGCAGTCCAGCTGACAGGACCACCATTCGCCCTCGTCGTAAGGAGCGCCACGGGTGGTGACGAAAAAGAGCGTCCGGCCGCCGACGCCGGCCGCGACAGGCCCAGGCCTCATCCCGGACCGCCTCATCATGCCGAGTGCCGCATCGCCGGCTGGGGCCGGCACGTCCAGGACATCGAATACCCGCCCGGTGGCGAGGATCACGTTGGCGTCCGGCCGTTCCAGCCAGTAGCGCCCAGCCTCGTCCGGATCGGAGGTCGCCTCGATCTGCCAGGCGGCCGAGATCGGATGTGCGCCCGGGGCGGGGCAGCCCACTCGGTCGCAGGAGCAGGCGCGCCCGGTGCCCCGGCCGCGCAACGACGCGGTGGGAAGGAAGGACCTGCTGCGCGACGTGGCGGAAGCGCCAGCACCATCACCCATCGAATGGGCACCCGCGCATACCGGCCAGCCCATGGCCGCGTACTTGACGGCCGCAGCGGCCAGCCGCCCTGCGTCTCTGCGTCGGCTTCGACGCAGCACCGGTGCGACCATCTGCTCCTCTCCAACCACGACCCTCTCCCAACCGATGATGCCCGCTGCCGGCCCCGGCCCGCAGGCCGCCCCGCAGGTGAGGCCGACACGATGCACAACGGTTACGGTCAGGTGACCCTTGTTACCACACTGCTGCGCACAGTGGGCACAAAGGTGCCCGCGTGCGCAAAGGTGTCCGCGTGTGCAAAGGCGTCCACGTGTGCCAAGGCGTCCGCGCGGCGAACGCAGGCGTACCCGTTGCCGCGGGAGCCACCACGGAGGGCGTCTCGGGCGCCACAACAGAAGCCGCAGGAAACCTACGCCAGCCTGCGGGGCCGTGCGGACGCCCTCTGCCAAGGCGTCCGCGCGGCGAACCGCAGGCGTACCCGTTGCCGCGGGAGCCACCACGGAGGGCGTCTCGGGCGCCACAACAGAAGCCGCAGGAAACCTACGCCAGCCTGCGGGGCGCCGTGCGGACGCCCATCAGGCGAGGCGGCGGGCGGCCTCGGACGCCCAATATGTGAGGATGATGCTCGCGCCAGCCCGGCGAATCGCGGTGAGCGTCTCCATGATCACCCTGTCCCGGTCGAGCCAGCCGTTGGCCGCCGCGGCCTCGGCCATCGCGTACTCCCCGCTGACCTGGTAGGCGGCCACCGGCACCGGCACGGCAGCGGCGACCTGGCAGACGATGTCCAGGTAGGGCAGGGCGGGCTTTATCATCACGACGTCAGCGCCCTCCGCCACGTCAAGAAGCACCTCCCGCAACGCATCCCCGGCCTGCGGATCCTGCTGGTAGGACGCCCTGTCACCGAACCGGGGGGCGCACTCGGCCGCGTCACGGAACGGGCCATAGAAAGCCGATGCGTACTTCGCCGAGTACGCGCAGATCGCGACGCCGACGTGGCCGCTGCCGTCGAGGGCCGCGCGGATCGCGGCGACCTGCCCGTCCATCATGCCGCTTGGCGCGACCATGTGAGCGCCGGCCGACGCCTGGGCGACCGCGATCGCGCCGTACCGCTCCAGGGTGGCGTCGTTGTCCACCTCACCGGACTCGGTGAGCAGCCCGCAGTGTCCGTGATCGGTGTATTCGTCCATGCACAGGTCCGCCATGAGCACCGTGGCGTCGCCCACGTCAGCTGACAGGTCGGCCAGGGCCAGCGCGAGAATCCCCGCCGGGTCGTCGGCCGCGGAGCCGCGGGCGTCCTTGACCGCCGGGACGCCGAAGAGCATGAGTCCCCCGACGCCCGCGTCCACCGCCTCGGCGGCCGCCTTACGCAGGCTGTCCCTGGTGTGCTGGACCACGCCCGGCATGGAGGCCACTGGCTGCGGCTCGCGGATCCCCTCCTTGACGAAGAGCGGCAGCACCAGGTCCGAAGGCTGGACGCTCGTCTGGGCGACGAGGCGCCGCATGGCGGCGGTGCGCCGCAGCCTGCGCGGCCGTGACGCGGGGTACTCAGCGGTCACTGTGGCTCCCAGGGGGTTCATCTCAGGCGACGGCGGGCGCCGCGTCGGCGCTCGCTTGGCTTTCGCACGGGCTCGCCCGCCGCGACCGCCGCGTCGCGGATGCCCGCCCCGTATTCGGCGAGCGCATCGACCAGCGCTGTGGCCGAGGGCTTCGGCGCGGTCACGTCCACTCGCAGCCCGAACTCGGCAGCGGTCCGCGCGGTCTGCGGCCCGATCACGGCGATCACCGTGACCGCGTGTGGCTTCCCGGCGATGCCGATCAGGTTCCGCACCGTGGATGACGAGGTGAAGAGGACCGCGTCGAATCCGCCGCCCTTGATCGCCTCGCGGATCGGCGCGGGCGGCGGCGCGGCCCGGACGGTGCGGTACGCGGTCACGTCCTCTGCCTCCCAGCCGAGGTCGGTGAGCCGGGCGACCAGCGTCTCTGTCGCGATGTCGGCCCTGGGCAGCAGCACCCGGTTGATCGGGTCGAGCACGTCGTCGTAGGGCGGCCAGACCGCGGCCAGACCCTCGCCCGACTGCTCCCCCTCGGGGATCAGGTCGGGCTTGATGCCGAACTCACGCAGGGCGCCCGCCGTCTGCTCGCCGACCGCAGCGACCTTGACACCGGCGAAGGCGCGGGCGTCCAGGCCGTACTCCTCAAGCTTCTCGCGCACCGCGCGGACCGCGTTGACCGAGGTGAAGGCGACCCATTGGTAGCGTCCAGTGACCAGGCCCTTGACCGCTCGCTCCATCTGCTGCGGGGTGCGCGGCGGCTCGACGGCGATCGTCGGGACCTCTTCGGGCACCGCGCCGTGTGCCTGAAGCCGCTCCGAGACCGAGGCGGCCTGCTCCTTGGTCCGGGGTACCAGCACCCGCCAGCCGAACAGCGGCTTCGTCTCGAACCAGGAAAGATCATGGTGCGCGGCGGCAGCCTCGCCCACCACGCCGACCGCGGGCCCCTGCTCCATGAGCAGGCTGACCCCAGCGGCCTTGAGATCCGCCGACACCGACCCGAGCGCACAAGCCACGGTCAGCTGATCAGTGGTGGTGCCGTTCCAGGTGATGGTGAAAGGCGTGCTATCCGGCCAGCCGACGGCCAATAGCAGCTTGGCGATGTCGACCGGGCCGGCCTCCACGCCGAGGATCACCAGGCTGCCCGACGGCAGGACGTCCGCCGACAGCCGGCTGACGTCGGACGCGTGGATGATCCGCACGTCGCCACCTGCGTCGGAGGTCAGCGGGATGCCCGCGTAGGCGGGCACGGCGGTCGCCGCCGGCACACCAGGCACAACCTCGAACCGAGCCCCCGCCTTCATGCACATCGCGACGTCGCTGGCGGCCTGGCCGAAAATGAATGGATCGCCCTCGTAGAGCCTGACCACCAACTGGCCCGCCTTCGCCGCTCGCGCCAACATCCGCGGGTCCTGCTCCGGGCTAGTGGAATCCGAGACCACCGCTTCGGCGCCCAGCAGGTAGCTGAACCGGTCGGTCAGCTCCGGGGTGCCCACCACTAGGTCTGCCTGCGCGAGAAGCTCGGCGGCGCGGACCGTCAGCAGCCCTTCACTCCCCGGCCCCGCGCCCACGAAGGCAACGAGCCCGGACTTCACCGCTCCGGGCCTGCTGGCCTTCCCGGGCACCTGAGCCGCCCCGGGGGTCTGCACTGCCGCGGGCTTCTTCGTTGTCGATCCCAGACTCACCGTGTATCGTCCCCGCTGCTCATGTCTTCCGAAAGCATCGGCATGTACCTCCCTGCGCCTCGGCGCAGGAGTTCCGCTGCTACCTCGCCGCCAAGGCGGTCTGCCTCAGCCGCGGGGGCGCCAGCGCTCACCCGCACGGCCGATCCCCCGTCGGCTCCCGCGACAACCGCTGTCAGCTGCAGCATCTCCGTTCCGGCAGCATACGCGCCCACCGGGGCGCTGCACCCAGCCTGAAGCGCTGCGAGCAGGCTGCGTTCCGCGGTGACGGCCGCACGGCTCGTCGGATCGTCCACGCAGGACAAGAGATCCACCAGGCCCGGGTCCCGATCCAGGCACTCCACGGCGAGCGCTCCCTGCCCGGGCGCGGGGACCATCTCGTCGAGCTCGAAGACCTGGGTGACCACGTCGAGGCGGCCGATCCGGGCCAGCCCGGCGAAGGCCAGCAGCACGGCGTCGAGCTCGCCGGACGCAACTTTGCCCAAGCGGGTTCCGGCGTTTCCGCGGACCGGAATGGGGCGTACGTCGGGGCGAAGCAACAGCAACTGGGCCGCGCGGCGTGGTGAGCCGGTGCCGATCCGCGCGCCCGGTGGCAGGTCGGCCAGCTTGGCCCCATCCCGCCCTACCAGCGCGTCCCTCGGGTCCTCGCGGGACGGGACCGCGGCGAGCACGATGCCGGGCATCGGGCCGACGGGCAGGTCCTTCAGCGAGTGAACGGCGAAATCGACCTCGCCGGCCAGCAGGCTCTCCCGCAGGGCGCTCACGAAGACCCCGGTGCCCCCGATCTGCGCCAGTTCCGCCCGGGTGACATCACCAAACGTGCTCAGCCCCACCAGCTCGATGCGGGCCCCGGTCCGCTCGGTGACCAGGCTCGCCACCCGGCCCGACTGGGCCAGGGCCATCGGGCTCTTGCGAGTGCCGAGCCGGAGCGTGCGGGTGCTCACCGGCCCGCCCCCGCCCCGTCCGGGGAATCGGCCGCCGGGCCGTCCCGCCCGGCCGACCGCACGAGGCCGGCGTCCGACGGGCCGTCCTGTCTGGCCGGCCGAACCAGGCCGACGTCCGACGGGCCGTCCTGCCCGGCCGGCCGAACCAGGCCGACGTCCGCGCGGGTCACTGCTTCGATCGCGGCCGGATCCAGATCGAACAGGACCCGCAGCGCGTCTTCGTAGGAATCACCGCCCGGCGATCCGGCCAGCTCCTTGACCCGCACGGTCGGCGAGTGCAGGAGCTTGTCCACCACCCTGCGCATGGCCCGGGCGACCTCGCTGTGTGTGCGGGCGTCGACCGTGTTCAGCCGCCCAGCCAGCCGGGCAAGTTCGGCGTCCACGACCTCAGCGGCCTTGGCCCGCAGAGCCACCACCGTCGGGGCCACCCGGGCAGCGTGCTCGGCCGACACCCGCGCCTCGAACTCCTCGGCGACGATCGCCCGCACCGCCGCCACGTCGTCGCGGTGTGTGATCTGCCCGCCCAGCCCGGAATCAGCTGCCTCGCCAAGCGTCGCCAGGCTGATAAGGCTGACGCCGGGTAGTCGGCCCGCGGCCTCTTCCACGTCGCGGGGCAGCGCCAGGTCGAGCAGGACCAGCGGGCGCCCGGCGCTCTTTGCTGTATCCCGGTCGCGGTCCCGGGCCGGCGCAGCGCGCAGTAGCAGCGCTCGGGCGATCTCGTCCGCGCTGATGACCAGCCCGGCAGCACCGGTACAGGAGATCACCAGGTCGGCGTCGGCCAAGGCGCTGGTCAGGTCCTCAAGATCGGCGGTGGTTCCGGAGACCGCGGCGGCCAGCCGCCGCGCCCGGTCCGGGGTGCGGTTTGCCACGACGATGCGGACCGCGCCCATCCGGGCCGCCGTGGTCACGGCCAGCGAACTCAGCGAGCCGGCGCCGACCACGAGCACTGAGCGGCCGCGCAGTAGGTTCGCCGAGTCGGCGGCCGCCACGGCTCCGGCCAACCCGGCAGAAGGCGCCACGGCTCCGGCCGACCCGGCAGGGGGCGGCCCGGCAGAGGGCAGCCCGGCAGAGGGCAGCCCGGCCGGAGTTGTCAGGTGCGCTGCGGCGAGCCGGATCCCGACGCCCACGACGTTGGCGCCCGCGCGGTCGATGCCCGTCTCCGTGTGCGCCCTCTTCGCCGTGCGAAGGGCCAGGGCGCCTAGGTCGCCGAGGATACGGCTGAGCGTGCCCTGTTCACGCGCGAAGCCAAGCGACTGGCGGACCTGGCCGAGGATTTGGCTCTCGCCCACCACCATGGACTCCAGCCCGCACGCCACCGCGAGCAGATGCTGGACGGCCCGGT
>DASWFT010000256.1:0-26618 GCA_036394075.1 Streptosporangiaceae bacterium | reverse complement strand
GACCCGGATCAGGGCGGTGACAAGCTCCCGGGCGGGGCGCTGCTTGAGCGCGTGATCGTCGGCGAGCATCTCGACCAGCAAGGCGACCGCGGCATGCGCCCGGCGAGCCGAGGCGGACCGGGGGAAGGCCCGGCGCAGGGCGGTAAACGGCAGCAGCACAAGATCGTGTCGTTCCCGCAGGTGAGCCCGTTCATGCGCGAGCACCGCGGCGAGCTCGGCCTGATCGAGCAGGGCGAGCGCGCCAGCGCTGATCACGATCCGGGAACGCAGCCCGGGGACGCAGTACGCGGCCGCCGCCGGGTAGTCGATCACGAGTGCCCCCGGCACCTTGGGATCCCCGTGCGCCAGGAGGCTGAGCAGCATCCGCTGGCGCCGCCTGGCCCGCAGCACCGCTGCGGACGCGGCCAGCAGGACCCAGCAGAGCAAGAACAGCAGCCCGGTCCCCGCCGCCAGGCAGAGCAGCCGCAGCGCCGCGATGAGGTCCGGCGGCGCCGCGCCAGACGCTACGTCCCGGGCGGCACTGGCGGCCATTGCGAGGGCACCACCCGCCACGCCGAACCCCCCCGGAGCGGCGCCCAGCCCGGCCAGGGCGCCGACCGCGGCGAGGCCCCAGCCGAGGCCGAGTGCCTGCCACAGCAGGATGGCCGCGGCGGGGGACCGGCACGGCCAGCCCGCAGCCGCGAGCCCCGCGGCGGCAGGAATGATGCCGACCGCGAAGGACGCGAGAACCAGGACGGGCGATAGCACGCGGTGTCAGCTCCCGTGACCCTCTCCGCCCGCCTCCAGGGCCCGGCGCAGTACCCATGCCTCGGTGTCCGTCACCCGGCGCGCGAAACTGGCCAGGGCGGCCGACCTGTCGCCAGTCTGGTCGAGCGCGTTCAGCATAAGTTCCGTGACATACGCTTCCCGGCTCGCCGCCGCACGGTACAGCCAGGCGCGGCCGTCCCGCTCGCGCCGGGCGAACCCCTTCTTGGCCAGCCGGTCGAGGACCGTCATCACGGTAGTGTGGGCCAGGTCCCGGTCGGTCAGGCGGCCGCCTACCTGGCGGACGGTGAGCGGGGCCTGACTCTCCCAGAGCACGTCCATAATCGCGCGTTCCAGATCGCCGAGTCGGTTCACGCCGTCACTCTACTAACGCCTACCACTGGCGAGTAAGACAGGAGGACACCGGTGTCCGGAGGATCGCCCCGCTTCCGCCCTGTCCTGGATCAGTTCGCCCCGTATCAGCCGGGCCGGCGAGTGTCCGGGCCGGGCGGCAGGTCCGTCAAGCTGTCGTCCAACGAATCCCCGTTCGGCCCGCTGCCGTCGGTGGCCAAGGCCATCGCCGAGGCCGTCCGCGACGTCAACCGGTACCCCGACAACGGCGCGGCCGGCCTGACCGAGGCGATCGCGCACCGCTTCGCCGTCCCGCAGGAGCACATCGCGGTCGGTTGTGGTTCGGTCGGCGTCACCCAGCAACTGCTGGAGGCGGTGGGCGAGCCGGGTGCTGAGGTGGTTTACGCGTGGCGGTCGTTCGAGGCCTACCCGACCCTGGTCGATCTGTCCGCGGCGACGTCGGTTCGCGTTCCGCTCCATAACGAAACGCATGACCTGAACGCAATGGCCCAGGCGATCACCCCGCGGACGCGGGTGGTCTTCGTGTGCAACCCCAACAACCCGACTGGAACCGTGGTCCACACAGCCGGGCTGACGGAGTTCGTGGACCAGGTTCCCGCTGACTGCCTGGTGGTGCTGGACGAGGCCTACGCGGAGTACGTGCGCGATCCGGACGTGCCGGACGGGATCGACCTCTACCGTGACCGGCCGAACGTGGCCGTGCTGCGTACCTTCTCGAAGGCGTACGGCCTGGCCGGATTGCGGGTCGGCTTCATGGTGGCGCACCCGGCCGTGGCCGGGGCGGTCCGCAAGACGATGCTGCCGTTTACGGTGAACGGCATTGCGCAGGCGGCGGCGGTCGCCTCGCTCGACGCCGAGGGCGAGTTGCTTGAGCGGGTCGCGGTGGTGGTCAAGGAGCGGGCCCGGGTCCGCGATGAACTGCTCGCCCAGGGCTGGACCGTGCCGCCGACCGAGGCCAACTTCGTCTGGCTGCGTCTCGCCGAGGACACCCTGGACTTCGCTATGGCCTGCGAGCGAGTCGGGGTCAGCGTGCGGCCCTTCGCCGCCGAGGGCGCCCGCGTCTCGATCGGTGACCACGACGAGAACGACACGTTCCTCGAAGTCGCGCACGCGTACCCGCGCCGCCACTGACGGAGCTCAGGAGCGCTCGCATGCCGTGCTTCAACGGGCGGCGCGGCGTTCCAGCTTCTCGGTGACCAGCCGGTAGAACTGGCGCGGCCGTCCCGGCTGCGGTGTCCGGCTCGGCGGCAGCGGCCACGCCAGCCCGTCCTCGACCAGGCTGTGCAGCAGTCGCCTGGCCGTCCGCGGCGTGACGCCGAGCAGGCGGCCCGCCGTCTCCGCGTCCACGACCAGCGCGCCTTCCGCCGCCGCCAGCTTGTCCGCTAGCCGGGCCAGCGTCTCCAGGCCACGTGGCCGGTTGGCGGGCGCAGCCGCGGCCGGATGGCGTGGCGCGGGCACCAGGGCGTGCCCCTCGCGGTCCAGCGCGAATCCGCGGGTGCCCGGTCCGGTATGTGAGCGGGACAGCGCCGCGTGCGCATGCGCCTCGGCGTCCTGAGCGGTCCGGCCCATGCCGACTCCCACTTCGACCGCGATGCCCAGTTCGCTGCGGGCGCGCTCGGTGAAGGGCGGCACGCGGAATCCGTCGGTGGCCGCGGCCAGCGATCCGCGGGTGGCGGTGATGAGGAAGCTGTGATCACCCAACGGGCTGACCGAAGCGTGCATCCGCTGCGCCTCCTGCACCAGGAACCTGTGCACGGTGAGCCGCAGTTCCTCCCGTGATGGGCGCGGCGCCGACCGGCGTGCCGTGTCGCGGAGCGTGGGCACCTCCACGACGGCCATCGCGAGCTGTGCCTCCTCCAGCCTGCGATGCGCGCCGAGCAGGGTCGCGGTGCGCAGCGCGGACCGGATCGCGCTGCCGGTGGGCCGCACGGTGAGCACCGGGATCCCGGCCGCCGACAGCCGCTGGGCGACCGAATCAAGGCAGGTGAACGCGGCCGAGATCTCTTCCCGGCGCCAGAGCCGCTCGTGGAAGGCGGCCAGGGTGGCCGCGCTCGCGGCATCCTCACGCACGTGCACGTTCGCGGTGGCGACGCCAAGCTCACCGAACGCGTCCTCGACGTCGATGCGGCTCAGCACGTCGACGCTGACCCGGCTGAGGTCATGACCGCCGTCCCTGGTGGCGCGCAGCAGGGCGGCGTACAGGGCGCTGCCGCTGAGCGGCACATAGGTCGCGGGACCGCGCAGGACCCCCGCCCGGCGCGCGTACTCGTAGGGCACCTGGTTGGCGAACAGGCAGGCGTCGACGGTCGTCCCGAGCCGGAGGACCTTGTCGGCGGCCTCCTGCTCGCTGCGGTACGCCGCGGCGATCAGCCGCCTGGCCAGCCCGGTCCCGCCTGCCGCCGGGCCCGGCCACAGGCCCGGGATGGCCTGCGCGGACCCTATGCCGTGCGTTCCCGCCGCGGCCGCGCCTGAGAGCATGACCCGCTCGACCAGGTCGTGCGGGCCGATGACGCCAATGGTGAGTTCGCCCGAGGGCTGTCGCTGGCTTGTCACCGCTGGTCACCCCGGAGACCGGCGCTCACGCCCGCAACGGGCACTAACTGCCCGCTGGCCGTGCGCGGTGACATTTCCTGAGCACTCACTGTCGGACCCTTACGCTGTGCGATTGCACGATCGTATATTTCGTAACTCACCTGGGAGGCACCAAAACGGAATCTATGTCACAGTTTCGGGCATTCATTCCCGATGAGCCCGCATCTGGCCCGTAAAACAGGCAGCCCTCAGCGCCGCAGGAACTCTGCGGCAGTCCGTGGCGGCCCGGGTGGTCAGCCGCTGGCCTCCACGGTGATGTCGGCGCCCAGGGTGGTGAGCCGCTCGGCGATGGTGGCGTGGCCCCGGTCGATCAGGTAGCCAGGCGCGACCACGGTCTCTCCCTCGGCGCAGAGCCCGGCCAGGATGAGTGCGATGCCGGTGCGCAGGTCGTGGGCCACGACCTTGGTCCCCTTGAGGTTGGACGGGCCGTGCACGATGACCACGTTGCCGCCGTCCACCTCGACCTTCGCGCCGAGCTTGTTGAGCTCACCGACGAGCGTGTAACGACCGTCGTAGATGGTTTCCCGGATATAGCTCGTGCCATCGGCCAGGCAGCTCAGCGCCATGATCGGCGATTGCAGGTCGGTGGCGAACCCGGGGTAGGGACTGGTGATCACGTTGATCGGCCGCAGCGTACGCTCCCGCCGGACCTGCAGCACAGCGCCGGCCGTCGAGAACTCCACGCCCATCTGCTCCAGCTTCCAGCGGACGACGCCGAAATGCTCCAGGGTGGCGCCCACCAGGCTCAGCTCGCCGCCGGTGATCGCGGCCGCCATGGCGAAGACACCCGCATCGATCCGGTCGGGCATCACCGTGTGCTCGGTCGCGGTCAGCTCGCTGACTCCGTGCACCGTGACGAACCCGGTGCCACCGCCCCTGATATCGGCGCCCATCTTGGTGAGGAAGGCGATGACATCAAGCACCTCGGGCTCGAGTGCCGTGTTGTCGATCACCGTGGTTCCTGGCGCCAGGGACGCCGCCATGATCAGGTTCTCGGTGCCGGTGTGGGACGGGGTGTCCAGGTAGAGGTGGGCGCCGCGGAGCCGGCCAGCCTTGATGTGGATCCGGTCCTCGCCTTCCTCCACCGTCGCGCCCAGGCGGGCGAAGCCCCGGTAATGGAAGTCGAGGTTGCGGCTGCCCAGATTGCATCCGCCGATGCCTTCGATGACCGCCTCGCCCAGCCGGTGCAGCAGCGCGGGCACGAACAGCACAGAGCCGCGGAACCTGCGCGCGATCTCGGCCGGCAGCACCGGGCTGGTCAGCCGGGAGGCGTCCACCACGAGGGTCCGTTCGATTTCATGGAACTTGACCACCGCGCCGACCGCCTGGGCCAGCTCCACCGCCCTGCGCACGTCCTCGATCGGCGGGACGTTCCGCAGCACCGTCCGCCCCTTGGCGGTCAGCAGGGACGCCGCGATCATTTTGAGCGCGGCGTTCTTGGCCCCCTGCACGAAGACCGTGCCCTGCAACGGGATGCCGCCTCGCACGCGGTAGCAGGTTTCCGGGCCGATGGTCATAGAGCTCAAGCTCCTGTCCCTCCGATACGCGACGCCTGGCCCGCGGCCGGGCGTCGCACTGGGTTAGCCAGCGGCAGCCTGCCTGGCAAGCGGGAAGCCTGGTGCATACCGGGTCCAGTATTCCACCGGCCGACGCGAGATCCGCTGGCTGCCTGGATGCCCGGCGTGCTCGCCGCACGCGGCTGGCCGCGCGGTGTTGTCTCCTGGGCTGTCACGGAGTTCACTCCCATCGTCGTCCGGTGATGCGCTCATAGGCCTCGATGTACGACGCGCGGGTCCGCTCGACCACACGGCCGGGCAGCGGCGGCGGATCGGTGTCCCGTCGTTGCCAGCCGGCCTCCGGTGAGTCTAGCCAGTCGCGGACGATCTGCTTGTCGAACGAGCGCTGTGGCCGGCCCGGCCGCCATTGGCCGGCCGGCCAGAACCTGGACGAGTCCGGTGTCAGCACCTCGTCAGCGAGCAGGAGCCTGCCCTCGGGATCGAAGCCGAGCTCAATCTTCGTGTCGGCCACGAGCAGGCCTGCCTGCCGGGAGATGGCGGCGCCGCGCCGGTACACCTCCAGGGTGATGCGCTCCAACTGGCCGGCGAGGTCGGCGCCGACTGTGGCGGCGACGGTGGCAATTGATATGTTTTCGTCATGTTCACCCCGCGGTGCCTTGGTCGCGGGGGTGAAGACCGGCTCGGGTAGCTTGGACGCTTCGACCAGCCCGGCAGGCAGTGCGACTCCGCAGACCGCGCCGCTGCGCCGGTACTCGGCTACGGCTGACCCGGTCAGGTAGCCGCGGGCGACGCACTCCACCGGAACCATCGCCAGCTTCCGGCAGGCCATCGCGCGGCCGGCGAACTCGGCCGGGATGTCGGCGGCCACGAGGTGGTTGGGCACCGCGTCGGCGAGCTGATCGAACCACCACCGCGAGAGCTGGGTTAGGATCTTGCCCTTGTCCGGTATCGGCGTGGCCAGCACGTGGTCGTAGGCGGAGACCCGGTCGGTGGCGACGAGCAGGAGCAGTCCCTCGTCGGTCTCGTAGACCTCGCGGACCTTGCCGGAATAGACATGTTTCACGCTGTGTTCCACGCGGGCCGTTTCTGCCCGGTCGCCGCCGTGGACGCGCCACGCCTCATGACAGGCGCTCCAGCCGGTCGAACACCGGCCCGAGCCGCTCCACGTAGCGCCGGGGCCGGCACGCCTCGTCCAGCCGGGCCTCATCGAGTTCCTGGCCACGCGCGGCGGCTTCAGCGCGGAGTGTCTCGCGCAGCGGCGTCCCGTTCTCCCAGGTGGCCATGGCGGCCGCCTGGACCAGCGCGTAGGCGTCCTCCCGGGACATCCCGGCGGCCACCAGGTCGAGCAGGATGCTGGAGGTGTAGATCAGGCCGCCAGTGGACTCCAGGTTGGCCAGCATCCGGGCCTCGTCCACGACCAGGCCCTCGATCACGCCGGTGGTCAGGTGCAGCAGGTAGTCCGTGGCGATGGCGGCGTCAGGCAACGCGATCCGCTCCACGCTGGAATGCGAGATGTCCCGTTCGTGCCAGAGCGCCATCCCCTCCATGACCGGCGTCACGTAGCCCCGGACCACCCGGGCCACGCCGCAGATCCGCTCGGAGCGGATCGGGTTCTTCTTGTGCGGCATCGCCGACGAGCCTTTCTGGCCCGCGGAGAACGGCTCGGCGAGCTCGGCGACCTCGGTCCGCTGGCCGTGCCTGACTTCCAGCGCGATCGCCTCGCACGCCGTGGCCAGCAGGGCCAGCACGGACACCCACTCGGCGATGCCATCGCGGAACACGACCTGGGTGGCCACGTCCGCCGGGCGGAGCCCGAGTTCAGCCATGACCGTGGCCTCGATAGCGGGGTCGATGTTGGAGTAGGTGCCGACCGGCCCGGACAGCTTCCCGACCGCGACCGAGTCACGCGCCCGGTGCAGCCGGTCCCGGCAGCGCGCCATTGCGAACGCGAAGTCAGCGACCCGGTGCCCCCAGATGTCGGGTTCGGCATGAATTCCGTGCGTTCGGCCCACCCGCAGTGTGCCGGAGTGCGCGAGAGCATGCTCGCGCAGCGCCCCGACCAGGCGGGAAGCCTTGGCCAGGAGCAGATCGCTGGCCTCGGTCAGCTGCATGGCCAGAGCCGTGTCGAGCAGGTCCGAGGAGGTCATCCCGTAGTGCACCCAGGCTGCCGCGGACCGGGGCGTCGTGTTGTCCGCCCACGCGGTGAGGAACGCGATCACGTCGTGCCCGGTGACGGCCTCTATCGCCGCGACCGCCTCGGGGGTGGGCGGGGGCGCAGAACGCACCGCAGACACGGACTCGACCGGCACCGTCCCGGCCTTGGCGTGCGCCTCAAGGACCAGGGTCTCCACCTGGCACCACAACTCGTACTTGTGGGCCTCGCTCCAGACCCGGCCCATCTCCGGCAGCGTGTAGCGGTCGATCACGTCCTCTATCCTCTCTCGGGCCGGTGCCCGCCCGCGTCCAGGCGCCCGCCCGCGTCCCCGCGCCAGCCCGCCTCCCTGCGCCGCTCCACCGCCAGCATCGCCACCAGCCCGGCGAGGAGCACGGCCAGCTGCGCCTCGATGGCGACCGCCGCCCCGAGCGCGGTGGTCGCGAGGGCGAACACAGCCGTGCCGAAGCGAGGCCAGACGGGCCCAATGCCCCGTGCGTCAAACCCCAGTACCCGGCGGAACATCGCGTGCCCGGCCAGGAACAGCGCCGTGCCCCCGCCCACCGCGAGCGCCTGGCCGACTGGGTGCGGCTGTGCCGCGTTCCCGATGGTCAGCGTCACCCCGGCGGCCAGCACCACGATCCCGAGCAGCATCGGGATGTGCGCGTAGAAATACGCGGCCAGGGCGAGCCCGGGCCGCCGCTCCCGGCTCGCGTCGGTCATGGCCCGCTCGGCGCGCTCGTCGTCGCCTCCGCCGAAGTAAATCCACCATAGCGCGGCGGACAGCGCCAGCCCGAGCACCGCGGAGGTCACCACCTGGGCATTCACGGCCAGCCGGGAGGCGCCGATGCCGACGGCCGCGACCGACTCGCCGAGTGCGACGATGACGAGCGCCCCGTGCCGTTCCACGAAGTGCGCGGGCTGGATCTCAAACCGGCCGGCCACCCGCACGATCAGCGGTGAAAGAACCTGGATGGCGAGCGCAGCCACCCACAGCGCGTAAGCTGCGGCGCCGCCAAAGACGCCCGCGAGGATGACGCACCCGGCCGAGGCGAGGTTGAACGGCGCGACTCGGGCGATGTTCTGGTTGACCCGGTAGTACAAGGTCGCGTGCACCAGCACGACGACCAGGTAGCCGAGTCCCAGCACGAGCCCGGCGCGGCTGAACCCGGCGTGGCTGAAACCACGCGGGAGGGCCAGCCCCACGACAAGGAACCCGGCCATCCCGACCAGGAGCAGGAGTCGCTCCACGGTCCGGTCCGGGGTTCGGGTGTTGGTCAGCCACGCGTATCCCCCGTACATCCACCACAGCACGCCGAAGATCAGCAGCACCTGCGTTACCCCGGCCGGCGAGAGGTGGTCCGCGAGCAGCGCGGTGAGCTGGGTCAAGGTGAACGCGAAGACCAGGTCGAAGAACAGCTCCAGGGTGCTGACCCGCAGCGGCGCACCCGGCTCGCCGGGACCCGGTCCGGTGCGGTCCGGCCCGGTGGGGCCCGGTCGGCCGGGATGCTGACCGGTGGGATCCGGCGGGGACGGGGAAGGCACGGGCTCAGATAGCCGCTGCGGCCGCCTCCGCGGCGATGTCGCCGCGGTACCAGGCACCCCGCATCTCGATCCGGCCCGCGGCCTGGTAGGCCGTGGCCCGCGCGGAGTCCAGGTCCGGGCCGGTGCCCACAATGTTCAGGACGCGGCCACCGGATGAGACAAGGCGACCCGCCCGGTCGACCGCGGTGCCCGCGTGCAGGACATAAGCACCTGGAATACGTTCGGCTTCGTCTGTTCCTTCGATGCGGTCACCCGACGCCGGACGGCCCGGATACCCTTCCGCGGCGACGACTACGGTGACTGCCGCTCCTGGAGCCCAGGTGAGCGGCCCGGCCCCGGCCAGCGAGCCGGCCGCGGCCGCGGCCAGCAGCCCCGCGATGGGCGTGACCAGCCGGTCCAGCACGACCTGGGTCTCAGGGTCGCCGAACCGAGCGTTGAACTCCACTACCCGCAGGCCGGCTCCGGTCAGGCTGAGCCCGGCGTACAGCAGCCCGCGGTAAGGGGTGCCGCGGCGGCGCAGGTCGTCGATCGCGGGCTGGATGACCGTGCCGAGCACCTCCTCGGCGAGTCCAGGTGGCGCCCAGGGGAGCGGCGCGTACGCGCCCATGCCCCCGGTGTTCGGGCCGCGGTCCCCGTCCTGGGCGCGCTTGAAGTCCTGCGCGGCCAGCAACGGCACCGCGGTCACGCCGTCGGCCAGCGCGAACAGCGAGACCTCCGGGCCGTCCAGGAATTCCTCGATGACGACCGTGCCGCAGTCCCGCGCGTGGGCCCGGGCGATGGCCAGGTCCCCGGTCACCACCACGCCTTTGCCCCCGGCGAGCCCGTCCGCCTTCACCACGTACGGGGGGCCGAACCGGTCGAGCGCGGCGTCCACCTCCGCGCTGGTCACGCAGGTGCGCGTGGCGGCGGTCGGGATCCCCGCCGACTCCATCAC
This sequence comes from Streptosporangiaceae bacterium, assembly GCA_036394075.1. GTDB lineage: Bacteria > Actinomycetota > Actinomycetes > Streptosporangiales > Streptosporangiaceae > JAWWPY01. Next base: position 16,762 of record DASWFT010000256.1, on the reverse strand, counting down.
CTGCTTGGCGAATGACTTGGACCCTTCGATCATGGCGGCCTGGCGGCCCGGCCCGAAGCAGTCGAAGCCGGCCGCGCGGACCGCATCGGCCACCCCGGCGACCAGCGGGGCCTCGGGGCCGATCACCACCAGGTCGGCCGCGGTTGTGCGGGCCAGTCCGGTCACGCTCTCGGCGTCGGTGATGTCCGCCTCGTGGACGGCCGCGAGCGCCGCGATGCCGGGGTTGCCCGGCGCGACATGCAGATCCGTGACGTCAGGATCGGCGCAGAGCGCCCGCGCCAGGGCGTGCTCGCGGCCACCGGAGCCAAGGAGGAGGACTCGCACGGCGCGAGCCTACCCGTGATCACCGGCCTGCTTGCGGCTGCGCGCCACGCGGCGAGTCAGATGAGCGGGAGTCAGATGAGCGGGAGTCAGATGAGCGGGCGGAGCTGGAGGGTCTGGTCGCGGCGCGGGCCGGTGCCGATCGCGGACACCGGCGCGCCGATCATGTCCTCGATCGCTTTGACGTAGCCCCTGGCATGGCGTGGAAGATCGGCGAACTCCCTGGCTTCCGTCAGGTTCTCCCACCAGCCGTCCAGGTACTCGTACACGGGCGTGGCATGGTGGAACTCGGTCTGTGTCATGGGGATCTCGGTATGCCTGGTCCCGTCCACGTCGTAGGCCACGCAGATGGGCACCTTGTCCAGGCCGGACAGCACGTCGAGCTTGGTCAGGAAGTAGTCGGTGATGCCGTTGACCCGGGTCGCATACCTGGCAATGACCGCGTCGAACCAGCCGGTGCGGCGCTCCCGGCCGGTGGTAACGCCGTACTCGCCGCCCGTCTTGCGGAGCCATTCGCCCTGCTCGTTACGGAGTTCGGTGGGGAAAGGCCCCGCGCCTACCCGGGTCGTGTAGGCCTTCAGGATGCCGATCACCTTGGTTACCCGGGTGGGCCCGATGCCAGAGCCCGCGCAGGCACCCCCCGCGGTCGGTGAGGACGAGGTCACGAACGGGTAGGTGCCGTGGTCGACGTCGAGCAGGGTCGCCTGACCGCCTTCGAGCAGGACGGTCTGGCCGTTATCGAGTGCCTGGTTGAGGATCAGCCCGGTGTCCGCCACGTAGCGCCGGATCCGCTCGCCGTAGCCCAGGTACTCTTGCGCGACGGCGCCGGAATCGATGCCGCGCCGGTTGTAGACCTTGGTGAGCACCTGGTTCTTCTCGCGGAGCACGAGATCCAGCTTCTGGTTCAGGATGCCCGGGTCGAGCAGATCCTGGACGCGGATGCCGGTGCGCGCCACCTTGTCGGCGTAGGTGGGCCCGATGCCACGCCCGGTCGTCCCGATCCGCGCGCTGCCGAGATAGCGTTCCGTCACCTTGTCGAGCGCTCGGTGGTGGGGCATGATCAAGTGCGCGTTCGCGGAGATGAGCAGCCGGTCGCAGGACACGTCGCGCTGTTGCAAGCCCTCGATCTCGGCGAACAGGAACTCAGGGTCGATCACCACGCCGTTGCCGATCACAGGTGTGACGGCGGGTGAGAGCACGCCGGACGGGAGCAGGTGCAGCGCGTAACTCTCGTTGCCGATGACCACCGTATGCCCGGCGTTGTTGCCGCCCTGGTACCTGACGACGTAGTCGACGCGGTCCCCGAGCAGGTCGGTCGCCTTGCCCTTGCCTTCGTCGCCCCACTGTGCGCCTACCAGCACAACGGCCGGCATCTGACCAGCCCCTTCCAGGCGTCACCCGCGCGCGGAGTCCCGAGGCTACCGGACGGGTGTCACCCGCCGTGCAGCCAGGAGCGCTCCGGCTGCCGTCCCGTCACGTCCAGTCCAGGGCGCCCTACCTGCGGCGCTGCGATCCGGCCCCGTCCGGCCCCGGTCTGGTCCCCGTCCCGCCGTGCAGTCAGGAGCGCTCCAGCTGCGCCGCCGCGGTAGCGCTGCTGTCGCGCAGGAACGTGGCGCAGCGTATGGCCTCGTCCTCTTCGCCGATCGCGGCGGCGGCCCGGCCCAGCGCGTGCAGCGATCGCAGGAAACCCTGGTTGGGCTCGTGCTCCCAGGGGATCGGGCCGTGCCCCTTCCAGCCCGCCCTGCGCAGCTGGTCGAGGCCGCGATGGTAGCCGGTGCGCGCGAACGCGTAGGAGGTGACCGCCTCGCCCTTCTCCATCGCCAGGTCCGCCAGGGCTCCCCAGGCGGCTAGGAAGGCCGGGTGCTCGGCGGCGACGTCGTACGGGTCTGTCCCTGCGGCGAGCTGCGCCGCCGCTTCCTCGTCCTCGGGCAGGTAGGTGGCCGGCGGCCCGGAGAACAGGTTCTGATGGTCCATAGGGTCCATCCTGCCCTCAGTCGGCGGCTGGCTGAGCCGGTCTTAGCTCATGCGCTTGCCTGCGCACATGAGGTCCTCGCAGGCCTGCACGACGCGGGCGGCCATGGACGCCTCCCCGGCCTTGCCGTAGGCGCGAGGGTCGTACGCCTTCTTGTCACCGACCTCGCCGTCGATTTTGAGCACCCCGTCGTAGTGGGTGAACATGTGGCCCGCGATTGGCCGGGTGAACGCGTACTGGGCGTCGGTGTCCACGTTCATCTTGATCACGCCGTAGGAGATCGCCTCGCGGATGTCTTCCAGGGATGACCCGGAGCCGCCGTGGAATACCAGGTCGAACGGCCTTTCATGACCGAACTTCGCGCCGACCGCCTCCTGGATGTCCTTCAGGATGGAGGGGCGCAGCGTGACATGGCCTGGTTTGTAGACGCCATGCACATTCCCGAACGTCGCGGCCAGGATGTAACGTCCACGCTCACCGAGGCCCAGCGCTTCGGCGGTGGCGAGAGCGTCTTCCGGCGTGCTGTAGAGCTTCTCGTTGATCTCGCCGACGACGCCGTCCTCCTCACCGCCGACCACGCCGATTTCGAGTTCCATGACCGTGTGCGCCTTGGCGCACTCGTCAAGCAGTTCCGACGCGATCGCGAGATTCTCGGCCAGGGGTACCGCCGAGCCGTCCCACATGTGCGACTGGAACAGCGGCTCCTCACCGCGGGCCACCCGCTCCTGGGACAGCTTGACCAGCGGCCGCATGAAGCCGTCCAGTTTGTCCTTGGGGCAATGGTCGGTATGCAGGGCGATATTGACCGGATACTTCACCGCCACCGCACGAGCGAAGTGGGCCAGTGCGATCGACCCGGTGACCATGTCCTTGACCGCGGAACCCGAAAGGTAGTCGGCGCCCCCGGTGGACACCTGCACCATGCCGTCGCTCTCCGCGTCAGCGAATCCGCGCAGCGCCGCGTTCAGCGTCTGGCTCGACGTCACGTTGATCGCCGGGTAGGCGAAGCCATGCTCCTTCGCCCGGTCGAGCATCTGTGCGTAGACCTCTGGGGTCGCGATAGGCATAGCGTTCGGCTCCCTGTCTCGTGCTTGGTTCTAGTATCCCGGAGGCACGCGTCCGTCGGCCACCCGAGGGTCAATCCGCCGGGCACCCGAGGGTCAATCCGCCGGGCACCCGAGGGGTCAATCCGCCGGGCACCCGAGGGCCCGGAGCGGCCCGTTCGGCCCGCTGACCCAGCCCGGTCGGGCGCTCGCGGTGTTGGAAGATGGTGGTAAAGGGTCTCCTAAGCTCAGCGGATGTGGTCCGGTACACACCTCCGCATGCTGTACAACAGGGATCTATGGAGAGCTTTCTCAGTGAGGCGGGCCTTGCCGCGGTCTTCCTGTTCGGGTTCCTGGAGGCATGCTGCGTCCCAATTCCCTCCGAGATCACATTCGGATTCGCGGGCGTGCTGGCCTACCAGGGCCATCTGAACATCGTCGCCGTGATCATCGTCGGCACGATCGCCGAGCTGATCGGCTCCTTTGTGGCCTACACAGTCGGCCGGGTGGGAGAGCGGCCCCTGGTCGACAGATTCGGCCGTTACCTGCTCATTACGAGTGCGGACATCGACCGCGCCGAACGCTTCTTCGCCAGCCGCGGCGCATGGGCGCTTCCCGTGGGGCGGGCTCTGCCGGTGGTACGGACGTTCGTGTCAATCGTCGCGGGATTCATCAAGATACCGCCGGTCCTGTTCGGGGTCCTGAGCCTGATCGGCACGGCGGTGTGGGTGACCGCGATTTCCCTCATCGGCTACGGCGTCGGCAGCGCATGGCAAAGCGTGGCGCACGGCATCGCTCTCGCCGGATACGTGATCGCCGCCGTCGTGCTAGTCGCTATCGTCGGCTTCATCGCCTACCGGCTGCGCGAGGTCCGCAAGGAGGCGGCGGAGCGGCTGGAGCCGGTAAGCCAAGGCGAGGATCAGCCCAGGCCCAGGTCGCCCATGTCGTAGGCGGCGCGGAAGGGCAGTCCTCGCTCGGCCACCCGCGGCCGGGCGCCGCGCTCCACGATGACGGCCACCCCCACGACGTTCGCGCCTGCCTCGCGCAGGGCGTCCACCGCCGTGAGAACCGAGTTGCCCGTGGTGGAGGTGTCCTCCACGGCAAGCACACGGCGGCCCGCGACATCGGGTCCTTCGATCCTGCGCTGCAGGCCGTGGGCCTTTCCCTCCTTGCGCACCACGAAGGCGTCCAGAGTCCTGCCCGCCGCATGGGCGGCGTGCATCATCGCGGTCGCTACCGGATCGGCGCCCAGGGTCAGGCCGCCGACGGCGTCATAATCCAGGTCGGCGGTAGCGTCCAGCATGACCCGGCCGGCCAGCGGCGCCCCGCGACCATCGAGCAGTACCCTCCGCAGGTCGATGTACCAGGTGGCCCGCTGGCCGGAGGCCAGGACGAAGTCGCCGTGCACGACGGCCTTTTCCTTGATCACCCGGAGCAGATCATCGCGGTCGGTCACGATTGGCGAGCCTACCCACGGTCTGCACGGGTCAGCGTCACGGGTCAGCGTCACGGGTCAGATTCGCGGGTCAGCTTCGCGGGGCCGCTTCAAAGGCCAGCTTGACGGGTCAGCTTCGCAGGTCAGCTACACGGGGCCGCTTCAAAGGCCAGCTTCGCGGGTCAGCTTCGCGGGTCAGCTTCACAGGCCAGCTTCACGGGTCAGCGTCACGGGTCAGCGTCACGGGTCAGCTTCGCGGGTCAGCTACACGGGGCCGCTTCAGAGGCCAGACAGGATGGCCTGTTCCTTGGCCGGGTCCAGGCCGATGCCGGGCGCCCGCTCGAACTCGGTGACCGCCCGCCCAGTGGCCACGGCCTCCCGCCGCAGCCACAGCCAGGTATCGCGCACGGTGTCGGCGAGCGGGCGATAGCGGATCCCGGTGCGTACCGCGCGATCCCCGGAGAGCTGCCAGATCGCGGCGAGTTCCGGGATGTCCGGCGCCCACATGGGCAGTTCCATCCACGGCTCGACGCCCGCGTCGAGCAGCACCCTGTCGGGCACCCACTGGATCGTGGCCGGGGCGGCTCGGTCTGCCTCAGTGATCTCGCTGCACCGCGCGAGCAGCCCGCCGAATGTGATCCCGTCGGGACCCGGCACATTGACGGTTCCGGGGATGCCCCGCCGGGTGTTGTCGACGAGCCAGGACGCGAGATCCCTGGCATCGGTCATCCGGATCTGGCGGCCCGGCTCGCCCGGTGCGAGGACAGTCCCGCCGCGGGCGAGCCTCGTCAGCCACCAGGGCAGGCGGCCGACATTCTCGTGTGGCCCCACGATCAGTCCTGGGCGGACGATCAGGTGCCGGCCGGGTAGCGCGGCGGCCACAGCACGTTCAGATCCTGCTTTGAGTTCCCCGTACCCGAGGGTCTCTACGGTTCCTGTGGCGTCGGCTGCGCAGTCGAGGACGGCAGAGTTCTCGGTGACCGGATCACCCGGGTAATCCCGGTACACCGAGATAGTGGAGATGTAGGTGTAATGACCCACGTGATCGGCGAGCAGCCGGGCGGCGGCGGCCACATGCGCCGGGGCGATCACGGAGGTGTCGATGGCCGCGTCAAAATCTCGCCCAGCCAGCCTGAGCAGGTCCTCGAAGCTGGTACGGTCTCCGTGCAATGCCTCGGCACCCGGCCGGGGCTCGCCGCTCAGCCCCCGCGAGAAGGTCGTGACGTCGTGGCCACGCCTGATCGCTTCGTCCACGATGGCACGCCCCAGGAACCGGGTACCCCCGAGAACAAGAAGTCGCATGGCGGAAGATTCTGCCGGGCCAAGAGGAGTCCGCGGGATGCTTCTGCCCAGAGCGCACTTCTAGGCTGCGGATACCGGCGATCTGTGCGCGATCCGTTACGGAGGCGGCTGAGCGCTGGTAACGTCTCGCGTCGAAGGGAAGGACGGTGTCGCGTGGATCGTTGCGCGCTGTTCGTGGACGCCGGTTATGTGCTGGCGGATGGCGCGATGGCCGTCCACGGAACTCGCCACCGGGAGTCCGTTTCCTGGGATTACGCAGGTCTTCTCCAGTTTTTCGGGAGCATAGCCCGGGATCGGACCGGCCTCCCGCTGCTGCGGTGCTACTGGTACGAGGCGACCGTCGAGGGCCGTCGCAGCGCCGAGCACGATGCGCTGGCCGACCTGCCGGGCATCAAGCTGCGGCTGGGCCGGATGAGGCCAGGACGGCGCGAGGGCGTGGAGAGCGAGATCCATCGCGACCTGGCCACCCTGGCCAGGAACGGCGCGGTCAGTGATGCCTTGATGATCAGTGCCGAGGAAGACCTCACTCAGGTCGTGGCGGATGTGCAGGATCTCGGGGTCAGGGTGACCATCGTGCACATCACGGTGGATGGCAACTGGACCATCTCCCGCACGCTCCGCCAGGAATGCGATGACATCATCGAGATCGGCGACGCTCACCTGCGGCCCTTCGTGGAACTGATCGCGGGCGCCGAGCCGTTGCGGGACGATGAGCGGTATCAGGTCCCAGCTTTCGCTGGGCGCGCGCTGACCAATGGTCACGGATCGCTGGTCGGATCCCTTGGTCACCAGCAGGCGTTGCCCGCAGGCTCTCATCCGGCACCTCCCGCCATCTACACCGCACCGGTGGTCGCCGAGTACCAGCGTGCTGCCCAGCCGGCGGTGAACGCGCACCAGGCTCCGCTGCCGCATCGGGAGCCGCCAGCGCCGAGCGACAGGCCTGCCCCGGCACCGCAGAGCCTGCAAGTCCCGCCAGCCCAGTCGGCCGTGCCAGGTCCGCCATCTGTCCAGAATCCTTCCGTCGCGCCAGCTGCGCCCGTCCCGCAGGGTCAGCATGGTCAGCAAGCCATGCCGGGACCGTCCACCGCGCCAGGCCCGCTCGGTGCGGCGGCTGCGCCGGGCCAGCGAGGCCCGTCCGCGCCAGGCCAGCCAGGCGTCCAAGCTCCGCAGGGCATGCCGGGCCAGTCAGCTGTCCACGCGCCGCCGGGGATGCCAGGCCCGGCCCGCGGCTCGCACGGGCTCACGTCTCGCGCTGACGAACAGAACAACCAGGCGGCGAGCCCGCAGATGTACCCGGCTCCGACCGCTCCGCAGTTCCGCGGCCCGGCCCAGGACATGCAGACGGGCCAGGGAGGAGCGGGACCACGGCAGGCGATGCCGGGGCCGGGCGGCCCCGGGGCACAGAGCGCGCAGCCGGCCCAGCCGCTCCATGGCGCCCCGCGGCAGCAATACCAGCCGGAGCAATACCAGCCGGAGCGGTACCAGCCGGAGCGGTACCAGCCGGGCACGTTCCCTGGCGTGCCCCAAGATCAGGCCGTCCCTGGGCCGTTCTCCGGCGCGCCGCCCGGCCAGCATGAGGCCACGAGCGCCGGGCCGCCCGCATACGTGCCGCAACAGGGGCCCTACAGTGGGCCACAGTCGGCTGCTCAGCATGCTCCCGTTCCACAGCCCGTGACGGTGTCGTTGGCGGACGCGGTCCAGTCGGCGCACTCCGAGGGCTTCGAGTTCGGACAGTCGGTGGCCCGTGAGGCACCGGCGCTATGGCTGGAGGCTGTCCTTGCCCGCAAGCCGCGCATGCCGTCGGATCTGGAGGCCAGGCTGCTTCAGGATTCCGCGCTGCCCATCGACTCCCTCCTGCACGACGAGGTGCGGCACGCGCTGCGCCGCGGGTTCTGGGACGCGTTGGAGCGGTCACGCAGGTAGCTGGGTTTCTCCGTGACTGAGTTCACTCGCGGCGTTGAAACTGGGTCTGGGCTGGGTAATTTTCCGGGTGTGGTAGTGCTGACCCGTGACTTGTTCGACGCCATCGAGTTCGATGCCGCGTGCAGCGGCGATCACCGGACAGCGGCACAGCAGATGAGCGATCTGGCCGCTACGGGCACGCAGACCGATGCCTTTCCCCGATCAGAGGCATTCGTGAGGGCAGGCGAGCAATGGCTGCTCGCGGATGACCCCGCAGCCGCCGCGACCGGGTTCCGGTCCGCGCTCGCGGACGGCGGCCCGGCCCTCAGCGATCCGCGGGTGCCCTTGGCGCGTGCTTTGTTCCTGATGGAACGGTCGGCCGAGGCGGAGGCGCTGATCGGCCAGCTGGAATCGGAGCAGCCACGTGATCCCCGGCTCTGCGACCTGGTCGCGGAGCTCCTGGTGGAACGTTCGGACTTGCCTCGCGCGCTGCGCTGGGCCACCGTCGGCGTCGAACTGTGCCTCGGTGGCGCAGTCGGCTCGGATTCTGGCGGCTCGGATTCTGGCGGCTCGGATTCTGGCGGCGCGGGTTCCGGCGGCGAGGACACCAGTGCCGCAGTGGCGGCCGCCGAGCGCTTGCCGGTGCTGCCCGACGGTGACCGGACCGAGTTGCAGCTTCTGCTGCGGCTGCGGTACCGCGTCCGCAACGATCTCGGCCTGCCGGAGGACAGCTACGACCTGCTGCTTGACGGGTTAGGCGGGTTAGGCGGGTTAAGTCACGAGCCGGCTGGCACGCCTGACGTCGGCTGACCGCCGCGGACAGTCAGCGTGTCGGACGCAGGATCCAGGTCGGCGGTCACCTGGTCGCCATCGCTGATGTCCCCGGCGAGTAGGGCCCGGGCCAGCTGGTCGCCGATGGCTGACTGAATGAGCCGGCGCAGCGGACGCGCGCCATAGATCGGGTCGAATCCGGTGAGCGCTAGCCACTCCCGCGCGGCCGGCGTGACCTGGAGCGCGAGCCTGCGATCCGCGAGCCGCCTGCCCAGCCTGCTCACCTGCACGTCCACGATCTGGGTGAGTTCCTCGGTGGACAGCGCGTCGAACAAGATCACATCATCGAGGCGGTTCAGGAACTCAGGCTTGAAAGTGGCCTGCACGACACCCATGACCGCGTCCCGCTTCGTTTCCTCGCTGAGAGCCGGGTCGGCGATGTACTGGGAGCCGAGGTTGGACGTGAGGATCAGGATCGTATTGCGGAAGTCGACCGTGCGTCCCTGGCCATCGGTGAGCCTGCCATCGTCGAGAACCTGGAGCAGGATGTCGAAGACCTCCGAGTGTGCCTTTTCCACCTCATCGAGGAGGACGACGCAATAGGGCCGGCGCCGGACGGCCTCCGTCAGCTGGCCGCCCCGCTCGAAGCCGACGTATCCGGGCGGGGCGCCGACGAGCCGGGCAACCGAGTGCTTCTCTCCGTACTCGCTCATGTCGATGCGGACCATGGCGCGCTCGTCGTCGAACAGGAACTCGGCGAGCGCCTTGGCCAGCTCGGTCTTGCCCACTCCGGTGGGGCCGAGGAACAGGAACGATCCGGTCGGCCGGTCCGGATCCGCGATGCCGGCGCGTGACCTGCGGACCGCGTCGGACACGGCCTGCACCGCCCTGGCCTGGCCGACCAGCCGCTTGCCGAGCTCCGTTTCCATCCGCAGCAGCTTGCCTGTCTCGCCTTCGAGCAGGCGGCCAGCCGGAATGCCGGTCCAGGAGGACACCACATCCGCGACGTCGTCGGGACCGACCTCCTCCTTGACCATGGGCGCGCCGTCGGGGACCGTCGGATGGCCGGGCGCCTCGGACGCCGCGGCCAGTTCGCGCTCCAGGGCCGGAATCTCCCCGTACATGATCCTGGACGCGTTCTCGAAATCGGCGTCCCGCTGCGCGCGCTCCGCCTGGCCCCGGAGGTCGTCCAGGCTCTTCTTCAGCTCGCCGACCCGGTTGAGGCTGGCCTTCTCCTGCTCCCAGCGGGCGACCAGCGCGGTCAGCTGCTCCTGGCGATCGGCCAGATCCGCGCGGAGCCGCTGCAGTCGCTCCTTGCTGGCCGGGTCGGCCTCCTTGGCGAGGGCCAGCTCCTCCATCCTCATCCGGTCCACCGACCGCTGGAGCTCGTCGATTTCGACGGGCCGTGAGTCGATCTCCATGCGCAGCCGCGACGCTGCCTCGTCGACCAGATCGATCGCCTTGTCGGGCAGGAAGCGGGCGGTGATGTACCTGTCGGACAGTGTCGCCGCGGCGACCAGGGCAGCGTCGGAGATCTGCACCTGGTGGTGGGCCTCATAACGGCTCTTCAGGCCGCGCAGGATCGCGATTGTGTCCTCAGCCGATGGTTCGCCGACGAACACCTGCTGGAAGCGGCGCTCCAGCGCCGCGTCCTTCTCGATCCGCTCCCGGTATTCGCCCAGGGTGGTCGCGCCGACCATCCGCAGCTCGCCACGGGCCAGCATCGGCTTGAGCATGTTGCCCGCGTCCATCGACCCTTCCGCGGCGCCTGCGCCCACTACTGTGTGCAGTTCGTCGATGAACGTGATGATCTGGCCGTCGCTGGCCTTGATCTCGTTCAGCACCGCCTTCAGGCGCTCCTCGAACTCACCCCGGTACTTGGCCCCGGCGACCATCGCGCCCAGGTCGAGGGCGACCAGCCGCTTGCCGCGCAGCGATTCGGGCACGTCACCGGCGACGACCCGCTGGGCAAGTCCTTCGACCACCGCGGTCTTGCCGACGCCCGGCTCGCCGATCAGCACCGGGTTGTTCTTGGTTCGCCGGGACAGGACCTGGATCACCCGGCGGATCTCCGCATCCCGGCCGATGACCGGGTCCAGCGCGCCGTCCCGGGCCAGCTTGGTCAGGTCGACCCCATACTTCTCCAGCGCCTGGTAGGTCCCTTCCGGGTCCTCAGTGGTGACACGGGCGTGGCCGCGCACCTTCTCGAACGCGTCGAGCAGCACGTCCGGTCCGGCGCCCACCTCGCGCAGCAGGGTCGCCGCCTGCCCGCCGTCTGCGGCGAGGCCGACGAGCAGATGCTCGGTGGACACGTACTCATCGTCCAGTCCCCGGGCTCGCTTGGCCGCCGTGGCGAGTGCCGACAGCAGCGGGCGGGACATGTCGGGCGCGCTCACGGTGGTGCCGGCCGCCCGGGGCAGCCTGGACAGCAGGTCCTCCGCCCCCTTGAGCACGGTCGCCGGGTCCACCCCGACCGCCCGCAGCAGCGGTGCCGCGGTCCCCCCGCTCTGCTCGACCAGGGCAGCGAGCAGATGGAGGGGGTCGACGTGCGGGTTGCCGCCGGCCGTCGCACGCCGGACGGCGTCTGACAGCGCCTCCTGGCTCTTGCGGGTGAGCTTGTCGTCCATGAGCTGCTTTCCGGATCTCGCGGGAGTCCTGTGGTCGGTTTGGGTAAATCGGGTGACGGGTCGTCCCGGGCGTCACCCCGGGTCGGTGGGCAGACCCTGCCTGCGGGGCCTGCCCGGGCTGGCAGCCGGCAACGCCCGGCGGGCCGACCCTGACGATCCTGACCCCGGGCTGGCCTGATCTGGTCGGCCGGCGACACCCGGGTCGCGGACCGGCACCAGCTGTGCGCTGCCGCCACGGCTGCGCAGCAGCCCGGCGAGCCGGGCAGCGACGGAGCGGGTCGATTCGAGCTCCATCCGGAGCTGTACCCTCTCCGCGCGCATCTCGGCCAGCCGCTCGCGGGTCTGAATGAGCTCGTGCTCGAGTTCCAGGATCCGCTTGATCCCGGAGAGGTTGACGCCCTCTTCCTGGGAGAGCCGCTGGACCTCGCGCAGAGTCAGGATGTCGCGCAGCGAGTACCGGCGTCCCCGGCCGGTGGCCCGGCCGGGGGAGACCAGGCCGAGCCGGTCGTAGGCGCGCAGGGTCTGCGGGTGCAGCCCGGCTAGCTGGGCAGCCACGGAGATGACGTACACCGGCGTGTCGTCGGACAGATCGAACGGACTGCTCATGTCGTCACCCTCCTCACCCGCTCTCGCCTCGGCCTCATGCCTGGTCACCTCACGCGGTCTTGGCCCTCTGCAGCAACTCGTCCCGTGGATCCTCGGCCGCCGTTGCCTCGCGGAAGGACTCCAGCGCCTGCCTGGCCTTCCCGCTCAGTTGCTGCGGCACCTGCACCTGAACGGTGACCAGTAGGTCGCCATTCGTTCCGTCCGAGCGCCGCACACCCTTGCCGCGGACCCGGAAGGTGCGGCCGTTCGGCGTGCCTGCCGGGATGCGCACGCTGACCGGTGCTCCTCGGTGGGCAGGTACCTTGACCTCCGCGCCGAGCGCCGCCTCCGGGAAGGTGACCGGCACGTTGACGGTGAGGTTGTACCCCGACCTCCCGAACACGGGATGCGGCGTGACGTGCACCCGCACGTAAAGGTCACCGGCTGGACCGCCCCGCTCGCCGGGCGCGCCCTTGCCCTTGAGCTTGATCCGCTGGCCGTCGGCGACACCGGCCGGGATGCGGGCCTGGATGGTGCGCGTGCTCATGGCCCGGCCGCTGCCGGAGCACACGGGGCACGGGTCGTCGACCACCAGACCGCGGCCGCGGCAGGTCCGGCACGGCTCCGAGAAGGCGAAGCTGCCCAGGTTCTTGCTGGCCTGGCCGGTCCCCTCGCAGGTGGGGCAGACCCTCGGCACCGTGCCCGCCTTGGCGCCCGTGCCATGACACGTCAGGCACGGCCCTTCCCCAGCCAGCCGCAGCGCGACGGTGACGCCATCGATGGCATCACCGAACGTCAGCGAGGTCTCGGTCTCCACGTCGGCACCGCGCCGTGGCCGGTTTTGCGTGGTGGGGCGCCCGCCGCCGCCGAACATCCCGCCGAACAGGTCACCAAGCCGGCCGCCAGCGCCGCCCGGTGCTCCGGTCCCCGACTGGCCGAGCAGGTCGCCGAGGTCGAAGCCGAATCCCCCGGTGCCGCCCGCGCCGGTACCGGGCCTCCGGAACCCGCCGCCGAAGAGGGAGCGGGCCTCGTCATATTCCTTGCGCCGCTTCTCGTCGGACAGGACCGAGTGGGCCTCGGAGATCTCCTTGAATCGTTCCTCCGACGCCGTGTTGCCCTTGTTCGCGTCCGGGTGATACTTGCGGGCGAGCTTCCGGTACGATTTCTTGATCTCGTCGGGGGTCGCGGTCTTGGAGACGCCTAGAACCTTGTAGTAGTCCTTCTCGAGGAAGTCCTTGGTGCTCACTGGCCTCTCCTGGGCGTCATTCGTTTCCTGCTGGAGTCCTCCGCGATCCGGGCGGATCTGGCCTGCCCCCGCCTCGCGCGGCGTGCCCAGCCGAGGTGTCCTGGCCGGTCTCGTCGTCACCGGGTTCCGCGACCGCGACCCTGGCCGGCCGGATGATCCGGTCGCCCACCCGGTAACCGGGCTGCAGGATCTGGACGCAGGTCGGCTCGGTGACCTCCGTGGAGTAGGAGTGCATCAATGCCTCATGCACCCGCGGGTCGAAGGGCTCGCCGGCATCCCCAAAGGTCTCCAGGCCAAGCTTGGCCGTCGTCGCCTCCAGGGATTCCGCGACCGACTTAAAACCACCGTTCAGCTCGCCGTGTTCCCTGGCCCGGCCGATGTCGTCGAGGATCGGCACCAGCCCGGTGAGCACATTGGCGAGCGCCTGCTCGCGCACTGCCACCCGGTCCCGCTCGACGCGCTTGCGGTAATTCGCATATTCCGCCTGAACGCGCTGCAGGTCGGCGGTGCGCTCAGCAAGCCGCTCCGCGGCGGCACGTGCGTCGCCGTTGCCCGGCCCGCCCGCGGCCGGCCCCTCCGGACCTCCCGGGCCCGGTGTCCCGGGACCCGGTACGCCCGGACCCCGTGTCGCAGAGCCGGGTGCCCCGGAGCCGGGTGTCCCGGAGCCGGGTGCCCGAGGGCCTGGTGCCGCGGAGCCCGGGGTCCCGGCGGGCCGCGCCGCGGGAGGGCCAGGCGTGCTCCCGGCCCGCTGGCCCTCCCGCGGCGCCGCGCCACCTGGCTTGGAGGCCGCGTGCCGGCCTGGCCGTGACTTGGCTGGCACGCGGGTCCCCCCAGCAGGCTGGGCCGGGGCGGGATTCCTGACCTGTCCAGTCGCCGGGTCAATGCGCCTGAGGTCCCGGATCACCGGTCCTATGTTGGTCTCCTCATCCGGCGAATTCATCAGGCGGCGCCGCCTTCTTCGTGGCGCCTGTCCTTGTCCTCGTCGACGATCTCGGCCTCGACGACCTCGTCGTCGTCTGATGGGGTCTGGGTCTCACCCGCGGCGGCGCCGGGCTCGCCCTCCTGGGCGCTGGCCTGGGACTGGGCGTAGATGGCCGTGCCCATCTTCTGGCTCACCTGGGCCGCCTTCTCACTGGCCTCGCGGATCGCGTCCGTGTCGGTGCCCTCGAGCGCCTTCTTCAGGTCGGCGATCGCGACTTCCACCTCGGACTTGATGTCGTCGGGCACCTTGTCGGAGTTCTCGGCGAGGAACTTCTCCGTCGTGTAGGCGAGGCTGTCCGCGCGGTTGCGGACCTCTGCCTCCTCACGGCGCTTGGCGTCCTCCTCGGCGTACTTCTCCGCTTCGGCCATCATCCGCTCGATGTCGTCCTTGCCCAGCGCGGAGCCGCCGGAGATGGTCACCCGCTGCTCCTTGCCGGTGCCGAGGTCCTTGGCGGAGACGTTGACGATCCCGTTGGCGTCGATGTCGAAGGCGACCTCGACCTGCGGGACGCCGCGCGGTGCCGGGGCGAGGCCGGCCAGCTCGAACATGCCGAGCTTCTTGTTGTACGCCGCGATCTCCCGCTCACCCTGGAACACCTGGATCTGCACGGAGGGCTGGTTGTCATCCGCGGTCGTGAAGATCTCCGACCGCTTGGTCGGGATCGTGGTGTTGCGCTCGATGAGCTTGGTGAAGATCCCGCCCTTGGTCTCGATGCCCAGCGAGAGCGGGGTGACGTCCAGCAGCAGGACGTCCTTGACCTCACCCTTGAGCACGCCGGCCTGCAGGCACGCGCCGACGGCGACGACCTCGTCGGGGTTGACGCCCTTGTTCGGGTCCTTGCCTCCGGTCAGGTCCTTGACCAGCTCGACCACGGCAGGCATCCGGGTGGAGCCGCCAACGAGGACCACGTGCTGGATGTCGCCCAGCTTGACCCCGGCGTCCTTGATCACCTGCTTGAACGGCGCCTTGCAGCGGTCCAGCAGGTCCGAGGTCATCTTCTGGAACTCCGCGCGGGTGAGCTTGGTGTCAAGGTGCAGCGGGCCCTGCTCGGAGTGGGTGATGTAGGGCAGGTTGATCTGGGTCTCGGCCGAACCGGACAGCTCGATCTTGGCCTTCTCCGCCGACTCACGAAGCCGCTGCAGCGCCATCTTGTCCTTGGACAGGTCGGTGCCGTAGTTGTTCTTGAAGTCCTTGACGAGCCAGTCCACGATGCGCTGGTCCCAGTCGTCACCGCCGAGGTGGTTATCGCCGCTGGTGGCCTTCACCTCGACGACGCCCTCGCCGACCTCGAGCAGTGACACGTCGAATGTGCCGCCCCCCAGGTCGAAGACGAGGATGGTGGCCTCGTTGGCCTTCTCCAGGTGGTACGCGAGCGCAGCGGACGTCGGCTCGTTGATGATCCGCAGCACGTTCAGCCCGGCGATCGTGCCGGCTTCCTTGGTGGCCTGCCGCTGGGCGTCACTGAAGTACGCCGGAACGGTAATCACCGCGTCAGTGATCGTCTCGCTCAGGTAGGACTCGGCGTCCCTCTTCAGCTTCTGCAGGATGAACGCGCTGATCTCCTGGGCGGTGAACTTCTTGTTGTCGATCTTGACGGTCCAGTCGGTGCCCATCTGGCGCTTGACCGACCGGATCGTGCGGTCAACGTTGGTCACCGCCTGCCGCTTGGCGACCTCGCCGACAAGTACCTCTCCGTTCTTGGCGAAGGCGACCACGGACGGCGTGGTCCGTGACCCTTCCGCGTTGGCGATGACGGCGGGCTCGCCGCCTTCGAGAACTGCGACGACAGAGTTGGTCGTCCCGAGGTCGATACCTACCGCACGTGCCATGTGTAGTCCCTATGGTTGATCGTGGTCCAGAGTTGAGTGCTGTCGACGCAAGTTTGCCAGCGCCTGCGGGCCTTGGCAAATGAGTTGAGTCTATTGGGCTCAACTTCTCTGAGCGAGAAGTCATTCCCGCCGCTTCCCAGCCGGCCAGGCGCGCCCAACAAAGTGCGAATCAGGCAGAACGCTTGCGGGCAGCACCTGCCGGTAGCGGGCTCCGGGCCAGCCATGGCCAGTCAGCCGGCCGGCCGGCCATCGCCCCGTCTACTGAGCTACAACGCCGGACGCGTCCTCGCCCATCCCGTGAAGGCATACCGGGCTTGGCGTGGTTGTGTCAGTGAAGTCCATGCCTGGCGAGCGGCGGCGCGAAGTTACTAGCCGGTACGATGCCGGAGTCGCCGTGTAAGGCACCTCTTGATCACGAGGCGGGCGGAGGCGCGGCGTACGCTGGCAGCCGGCCAGTGCTAGCCGACCATTGGTCCGGATCTCGCCCCGGTGCCGCATGAGGAGGTCTTGGTGGCCCTGCGTATCATCATCGGACTTGCCTTGACGGCTGTCGCCGCCGCGCTCGCCGGCCGGCGGATGTGGTGGCTGTTGCGGCTGGGCCGCAGTGGCCAGCCGGCGCCGGAGCGGGTCGCGGCGGTGCGTGCGCATCCGGCCCGGGATGTCGGCATCCAGGCGGCCGAGGTCATCGGCCAGCGCAAGCTGCTCCAGTGGTCGGTGCCGGGCGTGGCGCATGCGCTGACGTTCTGG